>CAYFWU010000001.1:0-149746 GCA_964347025.1 uncultured archaeon
TCCTTGAACGTGAAGGGCGTGTCGTCCCAGCCTATTATCCTTATCTCACTCTTTATATTCTTGAACATAAAAATCGAAATTATCTCGATACCCTTTTGAATTCTTTACCAAACTCCTTTGCCTGATCGATTATTCTCTGAGAAGCATTCGAGAGGATTTTTACAGGATTGTCCGCCTTTACTATGAACTTTGGTTCGGAAAGGTAGGGGTGTTCGATCACGTAGGAAGCCTGTTTGGATCCAACCTTCCATGCGTTTTCCCTGAGAAGATTTAAGAATGTATGGGTTTCGTCTGATACTTCGAAAATTATCTTGTCCTTCCCTTTCTCGAGGAGTTTAAGTTTCATAAAAATCTATTATGTAGTGTTATATTTAAATGGTTTTGCAATTGGGATTATTTTTAAAAACTAATTAAAGGAATAATTATTATGTCAATATTTCGCGCATACGACATACGCGGGGTTTATCCAAAGGAACTGAACGAGGATATTGCATACAAAATAGGATTGGCTTTCGGGAAGTTCTTGGGTAAGGGAACGGTTGCGGTAGGAATGGATGCCAGAAACAGCGGACCCGCCCTGAAAGAGAATCTGGTAAAGGCCCTGCTTGAGATGGGTTTTGACGTGATAGATGTGGGTATGGTTCCAACGCCTCTCTTGTATTTCACTGTAGCCTACAACAAGATGAATGCAGGTATGATGGTTACAGGATCCCACAACCCAAAGGAATATAATGGGATAAAGCTCTGCGGTGAGAACGGCCTGTGTCTCTCTTATGAGACTGGTGTAAGAGATGTTGAAATGCTCGTTAGGAAAGGGGTAGAAACAAAAAAGCTGAAAGGGAACCTGATCAAGAAAGATATCGAAAGGGACTACATAAACTTTGTTCTGGGAAAGGTGAAATTCGAGAAAACTTTACGAATTGTTATAGATGCCGGGAACGGAACTGCCGGTAAGGTTTCTTCTGAATTGTTCAGGAGACTGGGATGTGAGGTTATTGAACTGTATTGCGAACCTGATGGGGATTTCCCTAACCATCATCCGGATCCGCTGGTAAAGGAAACCTTGAAGGACCTGCAGGCAAAGGTTTCTGAAACAAAGGCTGACCTGGGGATTGCCTTTGATGGGGATGGAGACAGGGTCAGTTTTGTTGATGAGAAAGGAGAAGTCTTACCTGATAACAGAGCGTTTGCCTTAATAATAGAGAACGTTCTCGAAAATAATCCAGGATCAAAAATACTCTATGAGGTTCTTTGCTCCAAACTCATAGAAGACGTTATAAAGGGGATGAAGGGCGTTCCTATCATATCGAGGGTAGGTCATTCCTACATACAGAAAACCATGTTTGATGAAAACTGTTTGCTGGGTGGAGAAACTTCCGGTCACTATTACTTCAAGGAAAATTTCAATTATGATGATGCAATATTCGCAGCGGTAAAACTGGCTGAATTGCTGTCAGTATCAGGAAAGGCTATTTCTGAGTTGACCGCAGCTCTCCCTTCGTACATGACGTCGGATGACACCAGAATTCACTGCCCTGATGACAAAAAGTTCAAGGTTGTGGAAAACATTAAGGAAAGATTCAAAAAAGACGGCTACAAAACGATAACCCTGGATGGTGTAAAGGTCGTGTTTGAGGATAAGAACTCCTGGTTTATAGTGAGACCATCCAATACGCAACCAGCTATCGTTCTCCGCTGGGAAGCAAAAGACAGGGAAGAATTCGAACGTGTGGGGAATTTTGTCAGAAAAGAAGTAGAGAACGGTATTAAGGCTATTTCCTGATTTCTTTGAGTATTTCCTTTGCGCGGGAAACACTGATGTTCTTCTCATCAGTCATTTTATTCGAAACCTTCTCTATTTCGTCTCCCTTCGCTCCTGCTGTTATAGCAATGTTCTTCGCATGCAAGCGCATATGACCTCGCTGGATTCCCTCTGTCGCCAGTGCGCGCAGAGCAGCGAAGTTTTGAGCAAGGCCGACTGCGGCGATAACCTCGGATAACTCTTTCGCTGTTTTAACACCAAGTATCTTGAGCGCGACCTTTGCTTCCGGTTTCGTTCGTGTCGCACCTCCAACTGTTCCTATTGCGATCGGAAGCTCTATTTCTCCAACAAGATCACCTTCCCTGTTCTTGTGATATTTCGTAAGGGGTTTGTATTTACCTGTTATGGAAGCGAAGGAATGGGCACCCGCTTCCACCGCTCGAAAATCGTTTCCTGTTGCGATCACCACTGCATCTACCCCGTTCATTATCCCTTTGTTGTGTGTTGCACACCTGTAGGGGTCGTTTACCGCGAGATGGTATGCTTCCAGAATTGCTTTCACAACCTCTTCTCCCTTCATCATACCCTTGGTGGATTTTTCGAGAACCTCCTTCTTCCAGATCGTCTTGGCTCTTGCCAATCTTCTGTCCGCGAGATTCGAGATTATCCTCAGTCTTACGTAACCCCTAGTCAGTTCCTCGAGCAAGGGTGAAATCCCCTCGCACATTGTATTCACGGCATTTGCTCCCATTGCATCGCGAACATCGACTAGCAAATGAACAATCAACATCTCTCCGACTTTAGAATCAACCTTCATGACTTCCAAATCCTTGGCTCCTCCCCCGAAGCTCACAAGAACTGAATCCCTTTCATTTGCCTTTGATATTATTTTTTCTTTGTTGTTCAGAATCGACTTTTTCGCTTTTTGGAAGTTCTTGAAACCCATAATTTGGATTTGGCCTATCATTACGGGATCATCACTCGAGGTTTTAAAACCTCCAGATTCCCTAGCGAGTTTGGCCGAGAAAGAAGCGGCGGCAACGACTGAAGGTTCTTCTATGCACATTGGAATTACGTAATCCTTTCCGTTTATGAGAAAATGGAGCCCGAGACCGAAGGGGAATTCACTCGTTCCCACAACATTCTCTATCATCCTGTCCGCGGTCTCCATCCCCAGGGATCCTGTCTTCTTAAGGATCTCAGCTTCCTCATCCGTTAGTTTAGCCAATTCTTTTATTATCTTCAATCGCTCTTCCGGGGATTTCTTGTAAAAGCCAGAAAATTTCGAATTATCCATACTCCCTCCTGTTTTACTTACTTATAGTTTTTTATTTAAAAAGAGTTCTTTACGTCAATTGTAGATTTTTAAATCTTGTGCAGGGTATAAGATTATGTTTGATCAAAAGAGGAAAGAAAGGTTAATGGAGAAACTGAAAAAAGCAAGGGGGAAGAAGGTTTTTCTGCAGGTTCCGGGGGGTCTGAAGATGGGGGCGTTAGATCTGATGGATTTTCTGGAGAAGAACAAGATCGAGGTTTTGCTTTCGCTGGAGCCATGTTTTGGGGCATGTGACCTGAGGGATAAGGAAGCGAAAAGTCTGGGATGCGATCTTCTCTTACATATAGGCCATTCTGATTTCGGCCTGAAAACCAAAATCCCGGTCATATATGAGGAATATGAAATCCCCTGCGATCCAATCCCCCTCCTTGAGTGGCATTTTAAAAAACTGGATTACGAGAGGATATCTCTCGTAACAACGATCCAGTTTGTTAACTGTTTGGGTGATGTAAAGAAATTCCTGGAGAAGAATGGGAAACAAGTTTACATAGGTTCATCGGGAAAGCTAAGAAACGGTCAGGTTCTTGGTTGCGACTTCTCGAGTGCGAAATCGCTTGAGAATAAGGTTGATTGTTTCCTGTTCATAGGATCAGGCAGATTCCATCCGCTCGGTCTTCAGGAAATCGTCAGCAAACCGGTCCTCTTCCTCGATCTCGAAAAAAAGAATTTCACCAATTTCCTTCGCGAGAAGGAGAGGCTGGAAACCCTCAGGATAATGCGTGTCCAGAAAGCGAGGGGCCTTATGAATTTCGGGATCGTTGTTTCCACAAAACCCGGACAGGTAAATCTGAAGACAACAGAAAGTATAAAGGAGAGGCTGGAAGCGAAGGGTAAGAATGCCTACATACTTGTGGCAGATCAGCTTACGCCTGAAAAACTGATCGGTCTGAAAATAGATGTTCTCGTGAATACAGCGTGTCCCAGGATGAAGGAAGATTTCGAGCAGTTCGGAAAGGTTATCCTGGATCCAAGGGATATAGATATCTTGGAACAATAGAACTAGAAAAAGCCCTCTTTTTTCTGTTCCCTCTTCTTCATTCTCTGTATCTTTCTTTCGTTCTGATCGACCCATCTGTTAACCTTTTCTGTCGCCTTCTTGTTGTTACCAACACCTGATGTGTTCCCTACTCCTACGATTATTACATTGGATCCTGTCTTGGTCCTTTTCAGGGATTCCTTGATCGCTTCGACAACGTCAGGGACCGCGTCTTTAATCGCCTTGCGCATGGGCATTATCGCTTCCTCTGGCTTCATCTTGACTATTATCGAGTCCAAGGGTATGTTGTTTTTAACAGCGACATCCTCGATGTAAGATTTCTCGACACCGGGTCCTCCCATGGCGACCCCTACGCCCTCGGCAACAGATCCTGTTTTTTCTCCCTCGAGCTTTGCAGCGGCGTCGATCGTTATTATCCTTGAAACCTTGTTTCTCGAAACCAGTTTCTCCACTGCCTTCCCCGGTCTACCCAGTCTTCCTCCAGGACCCTTTGCCTTCATGACAAAACAGTTCCTTTTGTCTATCTTAATATTCGCCATCACTATATCCTCCTCGATTTCCTTTGTTTTGCTTTTCCCTACCAGGTTTGCCACAACCAGAGGTCCTAACGCGTCACCTATCGGCTCTCCATTCGCCATGGCTTTCGTCCCCTTGAATACGGCTTTCGCGATCCTCTCTATCAAGGGGAGCTGCATCTGAAGTATCAGAGCGATTTGATAGGATTTAGTCTGCTTTATGAGCTCCACGTAATGTCTCACTATCTTTGCTATCATATGTAGTTCGATTCCGCCTGCCATGCCCATTCCCATGCTTGCCTTGCCCTCTTTATCCATTCCAGGGGCGACTTGGTTAACGAAGTACTGGAATCTCTGTTTCTCATTCTGTATGACCAATTCGAATTTTTTTACAACCCCGAAAGGATCGAGCGAGACAGGGGTGATAACAAAGAATTCAAAGAACCTCGAAACAGAATCCTTCAGTTTTTTCGTTGGTTTCTTGGATATCTTTTTTATTAGGAAACCCTTGGAGGAGTTGGACATGTATTCGAGCTCGGCAGCGGTTCTTTCGATTTTCCACATTATCTGGGATAGCATGAGCCTGGGATAGAAAAAGAAGAATATTACGAAGAATACGAAGTAGAGAATTGTTATCCACTCATTCCCGGCACCCCATTGAAAGAAAACCATGGTATCACGAATTCGGTATTTAAATTAGGATTGAACTATAATTTATATATTTTAAACCTTCAAGGTTAAATATTACTTGGTGTCTGTAATGAACAAAAACCATCAAAAAATAATCGTTGTATTTCTCTTCGCGATCGTAGGAATGTCAATATTCTCTTCAAGTGTTTCTGCAGGCCTGCTGTCTGATTTCTTTGATAAGATCAGAGAGTGGTTCGAATCCTCTCCCCTTGGAGGATTGTTCGCAAGGCCAGTAAAGAGAATGACAGAAATAGATCTTACATT
This sequence comes from uncultured archaeon, assembly GCA_964347025.1. Taxonomy (GTDB): domain Archaea; phylum Aenigmatarchaeota; class Aenigmatarchaeia; order QMZP01; family QMZT01; genus CS3-C152. The sequence goes on from CAYFWU010000001.1 coordinate 5,565, forward strand.
CTACCCGGAAAGTTTCATCCTGAACCCCGAATCAACAGTCAACATAACCTCAGACTCGACAAAGGTCTCGAACTTCAACGGGGAGGTTTCGATAGATTTGGAAGGGGGTTTCGCTCTCCTGAAGGAAAGCAATTCACAGCTGACCATAGAGGAAAAGCTAGGAGAGATAGAAATACACAGTTTGGCTCTCAGCAACCTTGAACTCAAGAGTATGAAACTGAGCATGGTCTCGGGCAACTGGACGGAAACAGCAGAGAGTGGTTCCCTGAAGATGTACGATTTCTTGGGCAAGGGTGTGATAAAGGCTGATTCCATAGAACTGGTCGGGAACGTTTCAAAGGTCTCCAAGGAATGATTTTTTGGATAAATAATGGTATAAAAAACTTTTCTCCAATAGTCAATATTCTCAGGTGTGGAAATGGGAAGCGTAAAGGATCTTGAAATCGAATCTGAGCCCAAAGAGAAAGCCTTGGGTGTTGGAAGTTTCATTTTTTCTAACAGGTATTCTATCTTTGATTGGGGAGAGATGCCGGATCATATAGAATTTAAGGGGGATTCACTCGCCCTGATGTCTGCCTGGAATTTTGAGAAAGTATAAGTGATTTTATGAATAGGAGAGTGTATCAAACCCCACTTGTTTCTAGGTACACCACAAAAAGAATGCAGTATATCTGGTCGGATGAAAACAAGTTCAGAAAGTGGAGAAGAATGTGGATAGAGGTTGCAAAGGCAGAGAAAGAAATGGGGTTGGGTATAACTGGAGAACAGATAGAGGAGATGGAAACATTTGCTAAAAGGATAAATTACAAGGTTGCAGAAGCAAAGGAAAAGGTTATAAAGCATGATGTACTTTCGCATATTTTCGCGTACGGAGAGCAGTGTCCAAAGGCAAAGCCCATAATACACCTAGGTCTGACAAGTTGCGATGTTACAGATAACGCAGAACTTTTACAGCTCAGGGAAGGGATGGTGGAAGTTAGAAAAGAACTTACAAACACGATTTATCTTGTTGATGATTTCGCTGGTAAATACAAGGACATGGTCACGCTGGCGTTTACACATTACCAACCAGCACAGCCAACAACAATAGGAAAAAGAGCGACACTCTGGGGCTATGATCTCATCATGGATATGGAGGACATCGAGAATATTTTGGATAATTTTAAAGGTAGGGGAATAAAGGGAGCGACAGGGACGCAGGCAAGCTTCTTGAAGCTCTTCAATGGAGACAAAGAAAAGGTTAAAGAATTAGAAAGGAAAGTGGTGACAGCCTTGGGTTTTGAAGGTGTCTATCCTGTTACAGGACAAACCTATCCAAGAAAATTTGATTATAAAGTGCTTTCTGTCCTCGCGGGGATAGCACAGAGTGCTCACAAGTTTTCAACAGATATCAGACTTCTGCAGAACCGCAAGGAAATGGAGGAACCGTTTGGAAAGAAACAGAAAGGGAGTTCTGCAATGGCTTATAAGAGGAATCCCATGAAGGCGGAAAGGACGGGTTCTTTGAGCAGACATGCAATGGTTTTGCCTTTGGAGGCCCTGTTTACGGGAGCATTACAATGGTTCGAAAGGACTTTGGATGATTCTGCAGGGAGGAGAATTTACATACCTGAAGCCTTCCTGAGTACGGATGCCGTCCTGAATCTCTATATGAAAATAATGGAAGATCCCGTAATTTACCCAAAGATAATCGAAAAAAATCTGAGAGAGGAACTTCCATTCTTGATAACCGAGAACATTATAATGGAGGTCGTTAAGAGGGGAGGTGACAGACAGGAAGTGCATGGATTGATAAGGGATCACTCAATGGAAGCTGGCAGAAGAATCAAGGAGGAAGGCCTGCCCAATGATCTTCTCGAAAGAATAGCAAAGGATGAAAAAATTCCTCTTGATAAAAAGGATATCGAAAACCTGTACAATGAAAGTTTCTCCGGTTCGACACCCATACAGGGTTTGTCAGAACAACAGGTTGATGATTTTAGAAGGGATTTAAGTGGCCCAATTATCGAGGAATACAGAGATCTTTTGGGTCTAAAATCAGATGTTAAGGTTTAGTTTACGTTTTCTCCCTGCTCGTTCCCATTTCCACTATCTTGGCATAGGCAGGTCTTGTTATCAGTATCCCCACGAGCACGCCGACAACAGTTGTTATTGCGAAGCCTCGGACCAGGCCGACTCCAAGCGACATCAATGGAACCATCGCAGCGATGGTTGTGGATGCCGATCCAAAGATTATAAAGAATGCGCGTTTGATCCTGTCCTTGATGGTGTATAATATCTTCCTTTCCTCTTCTCTTCTGGTGAGGGTTTCGTCGGCTATAACGATCATGTTGTCCACCCCCACCCCTATCGCAGCTATTATTCCGCCTATTGCCGGCAGATCAATTGTCCATGTGAGCAGACCGAGAATAGGGATTAACAAAGCTCCTATCCATGCTATCACGTCTACCTCGTGTTTCTTCCACCATGCTGCTCCTATAACGAGCGCGTTGAGCATGAGGACGGGAACCCATATCACCCAGTCGTTGCTGGCCGCTATTCCGAGTATTATGACGATCTCGGAAAGACCGATAAATACCAAGGGGATGGAAACGCGGAGCTTTCTGTATCTTGCGAACACAACTATTATAACAGCTATCGCAGCGAACAGTCCGGCGTACATCGCTGAGGTTACGAACCCCTTTCCTAGTGTTGGTGATATAACGCCTACGGAAACGGTTTCCAGGCTGACTGGTAATGCTCCGGACCTAAGGATTGTCTGGAGGTTGAGTTTTTCCTTTGTGGCATCCTCTCTCGTCTCCCGTGACCCCTCTATCTGCGGGGTCGTGTAGATCTTTCCTCCGAGTGTGGATGCTATCCTGAGACTGGAAACCAACTGATTATCAAGGTAAAGGAATATCTGTGAATCCTTTAGATAGTAGTCTCCTGATTGGAGATCCATCTGGCTTGGTATGCCCGATGTTATCTTGGCGAATCTCTCGGCTCCTTTCTCTGAGACAAGGATTCCGAAGTAGAACGAGAAGAATTGGCCACGGGGAATTATTCCAGAATGTTGAGGGTCAGAATAAACTAGTTCGATATCCTCTCCCCTGTAGGCTGTTCCCAGGAAGAACAATTCGCCCCCTGTTTCCGTTGCATTGATATACTCAAAATCAATCCCGTCCAATGTAAAGGTCTCATTCGGTCTCACCGTGAGTTCGCCCAGAAGGACGGTATTGTTCTCTGTCAGCTCTACAGGGTAGGCGTTTTCCCCGAGCTGGAAGTTGCCCTTGCCTTTACTGAGAAAAACAGGTTTCGATATTTTGGCTTCAAAATTTCCCTGTTTGGAAAGAAGATCTGAGACCACCTCCCTTCCCAAGCCGGCGGCCTCTATCTGGACGAAATATTCGCCGCCAATCGATCTTATGGGGAAGAATCTCACCTCTCTGAGACCGTAGATATTCGCTCTAGTCTGGAGGGTCGCGATAATCTGGTCTATCATCTCGCCGGAGGCGTTTTCCTTTGGCTGGAGGAGGATTCGCGTTCCTCCCTTTATGTCAAGCCCAAAGTCGAGGTTTGTTCTGTCTATCTCCATGACGTCTATTCCCAGGCCGCTCTCGTTGACAAAGAATTTGTATCTGTTTCTGTCGGCTGTTAACGTTATGTTGCCTTTGTAATCCTTTGCCAGGCTCTCCCATTCATCAACTCTGTATATCTTTTCTCCATTTACGTGCGAAATAATCATGCCCTGCTGTAGAACGCCTTTCGCCGGGGAGGTATCGTAGACGTACGCCACCTGAACACCAACGTAATGCGGCTTAAGGATTATTGCAAGTATCGCTCCAGTCACCATTATCAGCAATAGTAAAAGCCTCCAATACTTCAACATCAGATCAACCCCTTTCTCTCACAATACCACTTAAGTATGACAGAGTTCATTAACCATGTATTCATTATGTCTATCGCCAACCCTATGATCAGGACTGTTGCTATCTGTGAAAGTACAGGAGATATCGCAGACAACAGCAAGGCGGTCAGGGCTGCTATTGACGTGATGGTCATGGTCAATCCTGTCTTCAGGGCTCTGCGTATCTTTTCACTGAGTGTTTTATCCTCTGACTCCCTGAGCAACCGGGAGGTTAACATTATGTCGGTATCCACTGAGTAACCTATCAACATTAGCAACGCAGCAAGCCCTGCCAGCGATAGTTCGATTCCGAAAACCTGCATTAATCCCAGGGTAATGAGTATGTCGGACATTGCAGACATTATGACAGCTATGGAAGGGACGAACGTACGGAAGATAACGAAAACTATTATGCCCATGAATATGAAGGCTATTATTATCGCCAGCTGCGCCTGTGACCAGAACGTCGCTCCTAAAGAAGGTCCGATGGTTTCGATTGATACATCTCGAGTTTCAACGCCCATTGTCTTCAGCTCGCTGAGGATGTTATCCGGCTCTATCTCGCTTGAGGTTTCTATCAGCGTTCCATACCCCTCAAAACTTCTTGTTTCCCGGACGTTTATTGGTGTGAACTTCTCCTTTAACTCCGTCTCTATGTTCGCCACATCCAACCTGTTCTCAGTGTTTATTGTTATCAGTGTTCCGCCCTTCAGTTCGATCGATCTCTGGAACCATTCTCCTGTCTGATTGTATTGACTGATGAGGATTCCAGCTGATGTTAGCAGAAAGATAATTGGAACTGCAAGGAAGAGTTTATAATTCGGAAGTTTCATGAAATCACGTATAGATTATGTTATGATATTATGTTTAAATAAGTGGTATCCATAGGTTTTAATATGTTCGATGTTGTCGTGGTAGGGGCAGGGCCTGTCGGTCTGTACACAACAAAGCTGTGCGAAGATCTAGGATATAAGGTTGTCGTGCTTGAAGAGCATGGGAAGATTGGCGAACCCCTGCAGTGTTCAGGTCTGATCTCAAGTAACATAGAGAAATTTTTTTCTGATATAAAAGAATGGAATGTCATTGATAACGAGGTGGATTCGGCAATAGTTCATTCGCCGAAGAATGAATTTGTTCTCAAGAAGAAAAATGCTGCATACGTGATTGATCGTTCGAAGTTTGACAAAAGGTTGGGAGGAATAGTTAAATCGAAAATTCTGCTCAACTGTAAAGTGGGTAGTATCGTGGTGAGGAAAGATTGTGTAGAGGTTAACACCACTAAAGGAAGGGTAAGGGGGAGGCTGGTGGGAGGGTGTGATGGAACGAATTCAGTAGTTGCGAAGGGTCTGTGCGTAAAACCGAAGGAGAAAATCAAAGGGCTGATAGGGGTTGTTAATGAAAAAAGTTATTCCAAGAATGTTGATCTTTACTTCGACAAGAGCAGGTTGAAGGATGGATTCTTCTGGAAAATCCCGAGGGGCAGAAAACTGGAGTATGGTGTGTTGGGAAGGGATGTGAATTTTAATGATCTGGAAAAATTCTTCGGTATCAAGAAATACGAAAAATTCGCGGGTCTCATACCAATAGGCTCTGTTAAAAAAAGCTATTTCGACCGTATACTTCTTATTGGGGATGCAGCAGGGCAGGTGAAGCCGTGGTCTGGAGGCGGGGTGGTGTATGGGCTGACATCTGCGAGTATTGCCTCCTCTGTGATGAAAAGGGCTTTCGAGAAAAACGATTTCAGCGAGAGGGTTTTGAAGGAATATGAGACCCTTTGGAGAGCCAGAATAGGGAAACAGATAGGATTCGGGTTGTTTTTGAGGAAGATCATAAAGACCGTGAATAATATGCAGTTGGAAATGCTGTTCAGGACGGGCAAACTGATGGATTTCAGATGGATGGATATGGATTTTATATTTTAAAACAAATATTTTCAGATGAGTTTCAAGAAATTTCTCGGAGATTTCGAAATAGACAAAAGGTCGGGGTATTCGATGGTAGATGTTGTTAGGGTTTTCAAGATTCTTTCAGAAAGGTCTATAGGAAGGATTTTGCTCATAAAAGAATTGGATATGGGTGAAGCAACGGTTAAAACCATTGTAAAGAACCTCAGGAAGCGTGGGTTCACCAAAAATTCAACCAGAGGCGAGGTTCTGACCAAAAAAGGCAAGAAGGTAGCGGATTATCTGAACAGGAAAGTTTCCATTGCCTTCAGGGTTCGAATTCCATCCATAAGCAAAAAACCCACAGTTGCCCTAATAGTCAAGAATGCGTCCAAGAAGGTGAAAATGGGTATCGAACAGAGGGATGAAGGCATGAAGATGGGAGTTAAGGTTACCACACTTGTTTTCCAAGGGAAACGGGTGAAATTCCCGGGGACAGGGGACGTTGTCAGGGGTCTGGAAAATCTGGAAGTTGAAGATAATGATGTCATAATAATCGCTTCAGGAGAAAATAAGACAAAGGCAGAACGCGGAGGGATCGCGGCCACGCTGACCCTCATATGAGTTTCAGTCCAAAATCCGTGTAGAAAAAGGGGTTTCTTTCGAGGGTTCTTCCGAGGTCTGAAAAGTATCCCTTTATGGGATTTCCATTGCCCGGATAAAGAAGTATCTGTTCCATTTCTTTTTCTCTTTGTGATTTTCCGTAACCACCGCCGCCGCAGTATGATTCTCTCTCGGTCGCCAGCCTCCATTCAACCTTGTCTCCTTTCTTGAGAATTTCCTGATCTATACTGTTTTCCCCTATCCTGTACTCGTTGGTTTCACCGTCTTTCACCCAGAACTCAAGGTAGGCCATATTCCCGTCAATTTTAGATCCGTCCTTTTTTCCGTCCATGGAATCCAGATAAAAAGTTCGTGTATTCTCGTCATAGCTTATCTTTAGATCCATACCATTCTTCTGGGATGCCTCCAACGTTAGCTCATAAACAGTTTTTCCCGCTTCCTCGTTTTCCATGAAAATGCTCTGGTAGGTGAGCTGGTCGTTGAAAAACACGGGTTCTGTGTATTCGACCTTCAGGAAATCATTCTTTCCCTGATATTCGTTTTTTTGTTCAACAATGGTATAATCCAATTCATTCATCGCCTTGAATTCCAGATCCAATGGTTTTTCGATTGCCCTCTCCCTCTTTTTGGAGAGGTGATATTGGTTCTCGGTCCTGTCTGGTTCTTCCCTGATTTCCTTGTAATCCTTATAGAGTGACTCTATCTCCTCTTCGCTGTAAACTATCTCGAACCCCTCATCCTCTTGGTTTTCCTCACTGTCTTCTAAATTCTCTTCGTCTTCCTCTAGATCTTCAAAAAAATCGAGGTCCTCAAATCTGGATAATTTATCCATATTTAGAAGAGGAAACAGGATTTAAATAATTTTTGTTTCAGAATCAGTCAGCCATTTCGAATTTAAGTCCGTAGTGTATCAGTCCGTCGCTCCCGTCCTCGCACATCTTTCTGAAAACCGACCGAACGCGTTTCCCTGTCTTGATGTTTTCTATATCCCCTACGATCTGTGCTGCTATGTTTGCCCCTTCATCCAAATGTACGATGGCAACGACGTAGGGGGTGTAGTGTTCAAAGCCTTCCGGAGCTGTCCTTATGATCGTGTATGAAACTATCTTCCCCTTTCCGCTAAAGGGGAATTCACGGATGTTCCCGCTCCTCCTGCATTCCGGGCATAAATTACGAGGTGGGAAGTAAACGTTTTTACATTTCAGACATTTGGTTCCTACAAGATTATACTTGGGTTTCTTCAGTCTCCAGAACAAAGGAACAGACCTGTAAGGCATGTCATTCCCTCCCCAATATGTGGACCAGAGAACTGGCTCCACTACCTCCTATATTGTGCGTCAATCCCACTCTTGCTTTTTTTACCTGGTTAGAGGCTTCACCTCTCAGCTGTTTTACAACCTCAACTATCTGTTTGATACCTGTTGCCCCGACAGGATGACCCATCTTCAATCCCCCGTCAGTATTGACTGGGATTTTCCCGCCTATCATTACATCTTTTTTCAAAAGCAGTTCCTTTCCCTTTCCCTTCTTGCAAAATCCAAGGTCTTCATACGCCAATATCTCAGCTATGCTGAAACAATCGTGAACTTCTGCAATGTCTATTTCATTAGGTTTCATGTCTGCCTGCCTGTAAGCCTTTTTCGCAGCTATCTGCGTGGCGGGTATTTCTGTCAGACTGATCCTGTTGTGGAGTGCGAGTGTGTCTGAAGCCTGCCCACTGCCAAGTATCCAGATTGGGTTTTTGAATTTCTTTGCAACCTTTTCCGAAGCCAAAACAACGGCAGCAGCCCCATCTGTTATGGGAGAACAATCAAGAAGTCTGAGCGGATCTGCTATGAGGGGCGAACGTAAAACATCATCTACCGTTATCTCATAATTGAACTGTGCGTAGGGGTTATTGAGACCGTGTTTATGATTCTTCACAGGGACAAGGGCAAGCTCTTTTCTCGTCAGTTTGTATTTCTCCATGTAGGCCTTTGCCATGAGGGCGTAAAGGCCGACAAATGTCAGGCCTATTGATGACTCCCATTCCTGATCTCCTGCTCCCATTAACGTTGATATTGCTCCTGACCCCTTTATGTCTGTCATCTTCTCTGCTCCTCCAGCCATAACCATATCATACTCTCCTGAAAGTATCGAAAGGTAGGCCTTACGGAAGGCCAGCGCTCCGGATGCACAGGCGGATTCACACCTGGTTGCAGGTATGGGATTAAGACCGGCCTGGTCAACAGCCAGAGCTCCCAGATGCTCTTGGCCTATAAACCTACCGGCGGACATGTTTCCTATGTACAGCGCCTGAACATTCTTTCCGTCTATGCCTGCATCTTTGAGAGCGAGTGCACCAGCCTCTGTCGAGAGGTCTCGCAGAGACTTCATCCAGTGTTCACCGAGTTTCGTGCATCCAACCCCGACAGCTGCGACTCTCATCTTTAATCACCCTTCAACTTCTTTCTTAACCTGACGTACGTTCCGTAATCTATGTTCTCTTTTCTGTCTATATAAAAATCGGTTTTTTTAGCAAGATTTACCCTCTCCAAGATCTTATCAGTTACTAAGAATGAAAAGGAGTCAGAGCCTGCTCCTGAACCATAAGACGTTATGAATATCCTTTCACCAGGTTTCGCTTTGTCCAATACCCTTGAAAGGCCCAGAAGGCTTGAACCGGAATAGCAATTACCTATCTTTCTCACAACCATTCCCAGTTCCACCTGGTTCTTTGAGAAACCCAAGGATTTTGCAGCCTTTAAAGGGAACTTGCCATTGGGCATATGGAAAACAACATGATTGAAATCAGAGGGCTTCATGGAGAGTTTTTCAAGAAGTCTGCCTGTTGCAGAGATAACATGCTTGAAGTAGGCTGGCTTTCCTGTGAATCTTGCTCCATGGCTAGGATAGTCAGCTCCCTCTCTCCTCCAGAAATCGGATGTGTCTGTTGTGTATGAACACGTCCCTTCAAGAACCGCTAGCGGGTTCTTGCCTATGATGTAGGCAGCTCCGCCGGCAGCAGCCGTATACTCCAAGGCGTCTCCTGGTTTGGATTGAGCACAGTCCGCTCCTATCGCCATCCCATATTTTATCTCACCAGATTTCACAAGGGCATAACAGCATTGCATCCCGGCTGTCCCTGCCTTGCAGGCGAATTCCAAATCTGCAAGCATCAATTCCGGTCCTAGGCTGAGGGCATCAGCAACAACAGTTCCAGAGGGTTTCACGGCATAAGGGTGAGATTCGGAACCTATGTATAACGCCCCCACATCTTGGGGGTTTATCCCTGCCCTCAGCAGGGCGTTCCTCCCTGCCTCGACACTTATTGTTATCGTATCCTCATCCTTGTCTGGAACTGATTTTTCCTCTACGAGAAGGCCTTTCCTGATGGTTTCAGGGTCTGCCTTCCATACCCTTGCTATTTCATCTACGCTTATTCTGAATCTTGGAATGTAAGCTCCATACCCCACTATCCCTATTTTCATGCCATCATCTAAGCTATTTAATATAAGAAGGTTACTTAAATGTTTTTAAATATTTTAATTAAAATCCGGCAATCGTAGTAAAAGTGGCCAAAGGGTAATATCCAATCGTTGTGCTAAATAGTTTTAAATAATCCGATCAATTATATGAGATTATGAAAGTCGAACTTAAGGAAGTGGTAAAGAAATATTACTGGGTTTTTTTACTGATCTTAATATTCTCAACAGCGTTCTATCTGAGGGGCATACCTGGAACGAAACTTGAATACCCCAGACTTCAGGCAATAGATCCCTACTTCATATTCAGGATGGGAGAGGAGATAGTTGAGGGAAGAGGCCTGCCCACCAGCGACCCGTATGCACAGTGGGGAACGACGCTCGGAGGAGCGGACAGAACCAGGGAGAGTATTGTGACCTTCTACATCTACCCCCTGCTCTACTTCATGATAAATCCCATTCTTAACGTACCCTTTTACTTTGTTGGTGTCTGGGGACCCGCGTTCTTCGGAGCGTTGCAGGTTCTTTTCATGTACTTCCTTGGTAAGGAACTTTTCAACCGCAAGGTCGGTCTGTTGTCGGCCGCGTTCCTGGCATTCGTTCCTGGTATTCTTTACAGGACTTCTGCAGGTTTCATAGAGAAAGAGCCTGTGGGGGGAATGTTCATGATCCTGTCTTTCCTGTTCTTTGTCAAGTCCTTCAAGGTAGGGAGTATAGACAGGGAAATTTCATGGAGACACATTCTTTTCCATCCGTTTTCGGTCCTACACAGAACCAGTTTCAGCGAAGAGAGGATAAGAACTGCCAAAACCGTTCTGTATGGCATTTCAGCGGGAGTCTTCCTTTTCCTTATGTCACTCAGCTGGGGGGGTGTGAAGATACCTTTGATCGTCGTCTCACTTTTCGTAATCGTCTCTATCCTGCTCAACAGATATGATTCGAAATTACTGCTTTCGTATACCTCGTTCTTTGTTTCCTTTTTCATAATCTTTGCGGTAGTGTGGTATTCGGGTCTGGCAGTCCCGGCAGTATACATTCAAGGGGTTGAGATGCTTTCAAATTATGTGGCCTTGGGAATTATTTTAATAAGGTTTGGTATTGAAAGGTTCAGAATGGTTGAAGAGAAATACCTTCCTTATGCGCTTCCTGTCCTGTTCGTGGCAGGTTTGTTCGTTTTCGGGGTTGCGTCTTATGTTGATGTGGAATTAGGGGAATGGACATCCAATCTCATAATCAAAACATCACAACCCATATCGCACGGGGTGATAGCATCAACTGTCGCCGAATCCCAGACAGCCGGCGGATTCATAAAGGACTCTGCGACAACCTTCGGAACAGGTTATGCCATTGCTGCCCTGAAATGGCCTGGATTTACGATATACTTCTCCGTGGTTTATTTTTCATGGATAGGCTTGTTCCTAATGATGTATGAATTCGCCTTCAAAAAGAGGAGAAAGGAATTCTTACTCGCTTCCGTCCTGTTTATATTATCATTGATCTTGGCCATGGGTGCTGTCCGACTGAACTTCCTGTTCGCCTTCCCTGTGGCAATAATGGCTGCATACTGTCTGGTGAGGGGAGGTGAGTTTGTGGTAACAAGGACGAGGAATCTGAAAGGAGGGCTTCCTCAGTACGTTAAGATGGGTGTGGGAGCATTCATAGGTTTTGTTGTCATTTCGAATTTCGCTGCCGGATGGGTGATGGCAAACTCAATAGGAACCTCTCTGGATAATTCATGGTATCAGGCAATAATATGGCTGAGGGATAACACGGCGGAGGATGCCATCCTCTTGGAGTGGTGGGACTATGGATGGTGGTTCCATTACGTGGGAAAGAAGGTAACATTGGTGGATGGGGGTTACCATCCGCAGAAGCCTACGCAGGACATTGCTCAGTTCTTCACCAATCCGATTTCTGAAAGGTCAATGAACTTCCTCAAGAAGTATGAAGTTGATTATGTTATGGTTTCTCCTGACCTCATATCGAAATTCGGAGCCATGTCTAAAATAGCAAACTGGGGAAGAAAGATAGATGTCCTTCCAATCTTCCGTTTGAGTGATCAATACCAGCAGGGAGATAAGACATTGCTTGAGTTCAGGCTTGGGGATCAGAGCATACTTATCGCCTACTCGACCATCACTTCAGGCAATACAACCGGAATGGGAAACATAACCGCTCTAATAAAATCTGGCCAAGGTCAAGCATACATAAGGGACATAGGTATAGGAAATCAGGTTATAAGGAGCAATAAAGAAAATGCCTACCCTGGCATGGTTTACCTGGGAGGGGATGCCGTGATTTTCATTCCAGAGGCTGTTGAGGAATGTATGTTCGTTAGGCTTTACCTGTTTAACGGAGCGGGACTGGAAAGCTATTTCGAGAAGGTTTACGATAACCTGGGGATGAAGATATACAAAGTTAAATATGAAAACTTCCCTGACAGCATAACAGGGGAATACGTAGATGCAATAGATCTGGAAAAGGAAATTGGTTCTTCTTAGAAATCACACAACAAAAACAAACGCCAGTACACATATAACAATTTCAAAGAGTATCAGCGTTGTCGTTATCTTCCATTCCTTCATGGGCCTGATCTTCATAACGAGGTGTGTAAGGGAGTAGATTTGATCATAGGGCGCTTTCAGCGTCCCGTCCTTCTGCAAATCCCCAAGACTTCTTGCCCTAAACTTTGATCGGAGCTTAAGGAAGGCCTCTATTATCCATGGGATAAAAATTATTATTCCAAACCTTTCCATGTTTCCTATTATCACGACAGAGATGTATGTCGCCCCCACCAAATATGTCAGGGAATCTCCGGGGAGAAACTTCGAAGGATACCAATTCCATCTGACAAATGCCAGCAGGGAGAAACTTGCCGTAAAGGCTATCACAGCTGCCTCGATCCTGTTGAAGTAAAGGGCATAACTTCCCAGGGCGAAGAGTGAAACGAAACCTAGGCCTGCCTCCAGACCGTTCATCCCGGCAAGCATGTTTGTTGCATTGCTCACCACTACAACCGCAATGGGTATAAGTATCAGAGGGTAAACAACGCCAAGATCAATCACCCCTATTAAGGGTAGAGACATCTGGCTGGTTCCTGCCATTATGGACATCAAAGGAATTGCTGCAGGGAGTGTCAGCAACGGTTTCTGCCACTGTTTCAGGCCAATTCTGTAATCTCTCAACCCCTTATTCCTTCCCATCCTTGGCCTTATGTTTATGTCATCCAGCAGGCCTATTGTCGTTATTATAAGGATCGAGCAGTAGGAAGCCAGCAGGTAGGAAAGATCAATGGGCATTTTTATAAGGAATGTGTTTAAGGCTATGAAAAAGAAGCCTCCGAGCAGCAGTCCGCTTATAACCAATAATCCTCCGGAAGTTGCGAACTTCGGTTTTCCCGGCTTCTGCTGATCTATTCCTATTATCTCCAGTCTCTCCAGAAATTTCTTTGTGTTGGGAGTTAAAAGAAAGACGGTGAGGAATGATACCATTATTGTCAATGTCAACACGGGTAACATGTTATCAACTTGATTTTTAACATAATAAAATAAATTTATTATATGGCTGATCTTGATAAAGTTCTGACCGAAGTGAAAAAGGCAGAGGAGAGAAGTGAGAGAGCGATTAAAAGGGCTGAGAAAGAAGGGGAAGAAAAGATAGAACAGACAGAGAAGGAGAGAAAGGGTATGCTGAAAAAAGCGGAAAGGCTCGCTGTCTCCGAGGGAGAGCGAATGGTTGAAAAGGTCAGGAAAGAGATAGAATCTGAAAGGAGAAGGGTAAATAAAGAAATTAAGAAGGAGGTTGGAAATTTAAATAAGGCTTTTAAAAAGAAAAAGGGAGGGGGGATAAAGGCAATGGTAAAAATACTTTCCAAATAGAGAGTAATCAATTAATTTAGGTTTCTTCAACTAAATATATAATATGTTATTTCCAACTGAGATGGAAAAAATAAATGTTGCGTTTCTTTCTGAGGACAGGGGAAAAGTTTTGGAGAAGCTTCAGGAACAGGGAACTGTTGAGGTGAAGGAAATCTCAGGCAAACGGGAATTTTTGAAATCTGTAAGCATAGATACAGATTATCTTTCTTCGTTGTTTTTGAGGTCTGAAAAAATTTACAGGGATTCCTCAAGCGTGATGAAGAGGCATGGGATGCTCGAAACGTTGCTGGGTGAGAGGTTTGAGAAGAGCATATCACTTAAAAAAGACGAAATGGAGGATGTTGTAAAAAACGCGGATAAAGTTGTGAACCATGCTGAAAGGAAGATCGAGAAGATAGGTAAGCAGATAGAGGAAAATAAAAAAAACAGCGAAAGGTTAAAGAGCGATGTGAAGCTTTTGGAAAACCTAAAATGTTTTGATTTTGATCTGAGAATTTTGGATTCCCTGAAGAAAACATTCGCCTTGGTTGGAAAACTTAAATCAAATGAAATCCTTGCTCTAAAAAAGGATCTAGCGATCTTCAGGGTTTATATTCATCCGGGAGAGCTTAAAGATGAAGAAAATGTTCTCGTTGTCTTGGGGCTGAAAACCGAGGAGGAGGACATTCGAAAGTCTCTTCTGAAACATGGTTTCGAATTTTTCGAACTGGAAGGTTTGAAGGGGAAACCTGGTAAAATAATAAAAGAGGTGAAAGAGGAACTTGAATGGCTGAATAAGAAGGGAGCTTATTTGCTGAAGAAAAGGGTGGAATTCATCGAGGACTGGTGGAATGAGATTGAGAGAACATATGTGGTTATAAGGGCATATAGAGATAGATTGAAATCATTACAGATGTTTCAGGAGACAAGGTATGTTTCTGTCCTGGAGGGATGGGTACCAAAAAAATACGAGTGGAAGGTGCAAGAAGCGTTGGATGATGTCACATCCGGAAGGGTATTCTTAACTTTTGAGGAGGCAGAGGACGCCCCGACCGATCTTGAAAATCCAGGTTTGTCAGAGAAGTTTGAGACCATAACCGGTGGGTTCGGACTGCCCAAGTATAAGGATGCCGACCCAACGATATTCATGGCTTTCCTTTTCCCGATATTCTTCGGTTTCATGTTGAGTGACATGTTCTATGGTTTCCTTATACTTCTGCTTTCGTTTTCAATAAGGGTTTACTTCAGAAACAATTTGTCAAGAATATTTTCCGGTATACTTTTGCTCTGTGGGTTTTCAGCAATATTCTGGGGGTTTCTTTTCGGGAATTTTTTGGGGAATTTCCTCGGTCTGCAAGGCCTATGGTTTAACCCCACCCAGAATCCAGTAATGTTAATAGTGATTTCATTGGTTTTCGGGCTTGTTCACGTTAACATGGGGATTGTTCTTTCCATAGTGCAGAAGGTGAGAAGTAAAAAATCGACAATTCAGGAGATATCCTGGTTTTTGGTGGAGGCAGGGGGATTGTTGATTATATTCAGAATATTTGGTATGGTTGCAGAGGTTTTGTTTTATGTTGGTCTGTTGGTGTTCATTGCAGGAGCGGGGATAAAGGTTCTGAAGCCAATACAGGCTATAGGAATGATCAGCTTCTTCGGAAATATCCTATCCTACGTTAGGTTGGCAGCGATCTCGCTGGCGACATCTTATATCGCTTTAACAGTCAATCACATATCATCCATATTTGTTAATGGTTCGTTCATTATTTCAGGTTTCATATTTACCGTAGGGCATTTATTCAACTGCACGATTTCATCAATCGGAGCGTTCATAAATTCTCTGAGGCTCCATTATGTTGAGTTTTTCTCCCGGTTTTTTGAGGGAGGAGGCAAAGAATTCAAGCCGTTGAAATACGAAGGTATAGAGGTTAAATAAATTTGATGAGGTGTTTGATGTATGGCGATTGAAGGTTTGGTTGCAATTGGAGCGGGAATAGCGATAGGTGTTGCTGCATGTGGTTCTGGTATAGGCCAAGGGAAAGCGGCGGCAGCTGCGATAGGAGCGACGGCAGAGGATACGAAGAACTTTGGAAGGTCTGTCGCACTTGCTGCATTAGTCGAAACACAGGCGATATACGGTCTCGTGATAGCGTTATTGCTGATACTTTACGGTGTTGGCGTAATAGCCATATAGTTCGTCAAATTGTGAAAATGATACCAACAGAAGTCAAAAGAATAATAGAAGTTGTAGAGAAGGATAGGAGTCAAAAGATAGGGGAAATCAGAAAGGCCAATATGCTTGAAGTCAAAAAAATTTTAAAGGAGGGGGAAGAGGAATGCAAATCCTTGAGAGAGAAGGTCTTGAAAGATTACGAAAGGCGGGCAGAGGTAATGAAGAGAAAGGGTTTTGCAGACATAGAAATAAAAAGAAGGGAAACCTTGAAGGACCTAAAATCAGAGATGGCCAAGACATTAAAGGAAGAGGTTGTGAAGGGGATAAGAAAAGACAACTATGAAAAATTTTTAATAGGATTCTTGGATAGGGGGATCAAGGAAATAGGGAAAGGTGATCTGGAGGTGTTTGTCAGCAAGATCGATGTTGATTGTGTTAAAAATTTTCTGAGAAGGAAGGGGGTTAAAGGGAATGTTAAGAGCATTAAGACCAGTGGAGGCTGCATGGTCAAATCCGGTAAAATGACAGCAAACTATTTGATAGAATCCCTTCTGGAAAGAAAGGAAAAAGAAATGGATAAAGTTATTAATGATATGTTTTTTAAGGGCTGATCATGTTTGATTTTTTGAGGCAGGAGTATGCAGCAGCAAGGTTGCGTGCGATGAAGGGTAGGCTCATTGAAAAGGCAAAATTTTCGAAAATGGCCAATGCGAAATCCGTTTCCGAGATTGCAAATCTTCTAGAGGGTACGGACTACGAAGCAATTTTCTATCACGGCCTGGAAAAGGATATACTATGGATAGAGAACGGGCTTGATAAAATTTTTGTGGGACTCCTTGAAAAAATAAAGAGGTTCTATTACGGAAAGGAAAGAAAGGTTGTTGGTATTTTCCTGAAGGAATGGGAAATAAAAAATTTAAAGCTTTTGATAAAATCGATTCTTGCCGGTGAGAACTGGGGTGGTTTCCTCGTCCCTATTGAAGGCTTTGATCTCGAGGGTTTATCCAAGAGCAAGGACATTGAAGATCTAACAAACAAGCTAAAAGATACGGATTATTACGAACCAATTTATTCGGGTTACAGGAAGATTGATCAGTTTGGAACATCAATAATTGATTTCTACCTGGAGTTGTTATGTGTGAAGATATTCTTGGGTGTTGTGAAGGAGGCAAAGGAGAAGGAAATACTCCGTTCCTATCTCAAAACAAGGAACGACTTTGTAAACCTTCGAAACATCTCGAGATCGATAATCTTCAAAAAGGATCTAAGTGAATTCTTCCTTGAGCCATCAAATGTTCATAAGGAATGGTTCAAACTGGGCTCGATTGAAGCATTATTTGAAAAACTAAGGTCCATAAAATTTGATGTGAAAGATCTGACAAATTTAGAAGATGACACATTTTTTGAAATAACATTGGGTGAAAATCTGGAAAGGACGATCTCAGAATTCCTTAAAATGTCGCCCTTCGATACCGGTCTTTTACTTTACTTTCTGATCACTAAAAGAAATGAGATCAACAAGATAAAGATCATAACAAAGTTCGTGAAGGAGGATCTTGATAGAGGGGATCTGAAAATTTTGTTAGGGCTGAAAGAATGATTGGAGTACTTGGGGACAGGGAAACCGTGATGGGTTTTCGGATGGCCGGAGTTAAGGAATGTCTGGAGACCAACGAGAAAAATCTGAGAGAAAATTTGGAAAGAATTAAAGACAAAAAGATAATTATAATCAACGAGAAGCTGTATAAATTGATAGAAGAGTCAGGGGAAAACATATTCATTCCCATTCCTGATAAATACGGATCACTAAGAATAGATACTGTACGGGGTCTGATCAAAGAGATAATAGGCAAGGAGTTTGATTGAATGATGAAGGGGAAGATAGAAAGGATAACAGGACCTGTTGTTATCGCAAAGGGCATGCTGGGATCTCGGATGTGGGACGTGGTTGAGGTTGGGAAATCAAAGCTTCTCGGAGAGATTATAAAACTTGTTGGTGAAAGGGCGTTCATAGAGGTTTACGAGGACACCAACGGGTTGCAGATAGACGAACCTGTTGTTTCACTCGGGAAGCCGTTTACCGTTGAGCTCGGTCCTGGATTAATAAACTCAATATACGATGGCCTGGGTAGACCTCTCGAGAGGATAAAGAAAGAACTTGGGTCCTTCATAACAAAGGGTATCAGGCTAACCACCTTGGACCGGAAAAAGAAATGGAATTTCATTCCCAAGGTTAAGAAAGGGGATGGGGTCTCTGGCGGTTCTGTACTGGGAACTGTAAAGGAAGGTTCTTTCATCCACAAAATAATGATTCCGCATGGTATTGAGGGTAAGGTCAAATCAATAAGGAAAGGTAGTTTTTCGATAAGTGAAAACGTCTGCGAACTGACCAATGGAAAACGGCTGAACCTGCTTCAGGAATGGGAGGTCAGGAGGACGAGACCATATGCAAGAAAACTTGCATTGTCAGAGCCCCTAATAACAGGTCAAAGGGTTATAGATTCTCTGTTTCCAATCGGAAAGGGTGGGAGCGTATGCGTACCGGGTGGTTTTGGATCAGGTAAAACCGTATTAGAGAGCACTATCACCAAGAACTGTGATTCTGACGTGAACATTGTATGCAGAACGGGGGAGAGAGGAAACGAAGTGACAGATATAATAAATGAACTCAACGAATCGAAAGACAGGAAGGGGAGACCTCTAATGGAAAAATCAATCCTCATTGTAAATACGTCCAACATGCCCGTAGTTGCCCGGGAAACATCGATTTATACCGCAATAACTATTGGTGAGTACTTCAGGGACCAGGGATACCATTCAGTTGTTCTTATCGACTCTACATCAAGGTGGGCCGAAGCCCTCAGAGAGGTGTCGGGGAGGCTTGAGGAGCTTCCGGGAGAAGAGGGCTATCCTGTTTATATGGAATCGTATGTGGGTGAATATCATGAGAGATCGGGAAAAGTTGAAACCCCGAACGGGTCCTTTGGGTCGTTAACACTGGTATCTTCTGTTTCCCCTCCGGGAGCGGATTTTTCTGAGCCCGTTACCCAGGCAGTTCTAAGGTCTACAAAGGTTTTCTGGGGACTTGACCAAAAACTTGCGTGGAGGAGACATTTTCCTGCATTGAATTGGTTAATTTCATACTCCAGACATGACGAGGATATGTTTCCTTGGTTCAGGAAAAAGGTGAGCAAGGACTGGGATGTTGTGACAAAGGAACTGAAGGCGATACTTCAGAAAGAGGCTGAACTTGAAAGGGTTGTAAGGGTCGTTGGTATCGGGGTTCTTCCTGAAAAGGAAAAGTTCATCCTGGAGATTGCACGCATCATAAGGGAAGATTTTCTTCAGCAGGATGCATATCACTTAGAAGATTCGTATACACCTCTCGACAAGCAGTATGCAATCATTAGGGACATTGCAAAGCTATACGAGAAGGGGTTGAAAGAATTGGAAGCAGGCAAAACCACGGATCAGATTCTGACAAAATCTGTTAAAGAACGAATGGCGAGGATGAAGTATGATTGAATACCAAACATTGACTCAGGTGACAGGGCCGCTCATATTCCTAGAAGGCATAAGAAACGTAGGATACGGAGAGATTGTTGAAATAGAAACAGACGGGGAGAAAAGGAGGGGACAAATACTTGAACTGAACAAAGACAAGGCAATAATAGAGGTTTTTGAAGGCACGAGAGGTATGGATGTTAAGAAAACAAAAGTCAGGTTTATCGGAAAGACCATGAGTTTGGGTGTATCGAAAGATATGGTCGGTTCCGTCTTCTCTGGTCTCGGAGAGCCGTTAAAAGGAAGGATAGTCGTTGAAGAGGAATTGGATATTCAGGGAAAGCCTATAAACCCTTCTGCCAGGGAATACCCAAAGGAATTCATAGAGACGGGAATATCCTCCATAGATTTGATGAATTCCCTGGTAAGGGGTCAGAAACTTCCCATATTTTCAGGTGTTGGTTTGCCTCACACAGAGCTCATAACGCAGATAGCCAAGCAGGCCCGCCTGTTAACAGGTGAGGACTTTCTCATAGTTTTTGCCGGAATGGGGATAGGTTATGATGAGGCAAGGTATTTCAAGGAAGAATTCGAAAAGACCGGGGCACTGGAAAGGATAATACTGTTCTTGAACACCGCGACGGATCCAGCGATAGAGAGGCTAGCGACGCCAAGAGTCGCGTTGACAACAGCTGAATATTTCGCGTGGAACCTCGATTACCACGTGCTTGTCGTATTGACCGACATGACCTCTTACTGCAACTCCCTTCGCGAGGTATCATCAGCAAAGGAAGAGATACCAAGCAGAAGGGGTTATCCATCATACCTCTATACTGATCTTGCCAGTATATACGAGAGGTCGGGAAGGATAACCGGTAAAAGGGGATCTGTAACAATGATTCCTGTTTTAACCATGCCAGAAGACGATATCACGCATCCTATTCCAGATATGACAGGATACATAACCGAAGGTCAGGTTCTTTTGTCCAGAGACCTCTTCAGAAAGGGAATATATCCACCAGTTGACCTGCTCTCCTCTCTGTCAAGGCTTATGTCAAAGGGTGTTGGGAAGGGATTGACAAGGGAGGATCATAAACCCCTGTCCAATCAGTGTTATGCAAATCTTGCGGAGGTTGAGAAGTTACGAGCCCTTATCTCGATAATAGGGGAGGAAGGTTTAACGGAAACGGATAAAAGGTATCTGAAATGGGCAGATGGATTTGAAAGAGGTTTCATAAATCAGGAAGAAAATGAAAGGAGAGGGATAAAACAATCTTTGGAAAAAGCATGGGAATTACTTTCGGTAATACCTGAGGAAAGGTTGAAAAGGATTGAAAGTGATTTAATGAAGAGGTATTTGAGGAGGAAATAGCATGCCAGGTCCGAAACCGCCACACCTACATCCGAGACCCCATGAAAAGCCACCACATCTTAGGGTTAAATCAAAGACAAAAAGAGTGGTTTTGGCTTTTGTCATTTCAACAATCTTCGCGTTGGTAATAGGCTACATACTTTACTATTTTGACATATCAATAAATGTTATCCTGCCCGTGTTGGCTCCCATATGGGTGGGTGTAGCTACAATATCGTACATGGCTATGAGTGAGCACTGATTGACATGAGAGAGTATCCGAACAGAACCGGTCTGCTGAGATTGAAGGAAGAGATAGATGTAGCGGAAAGGGGGAAGGAAATACTTCAAGATAAGATAGAATCTTTGATTGTTTTGTTCTTTGAATATGTAAAGGAAAGGGGAGAGAAAAGAAAGTATATGGAAGACTCGTTGGTCAAAGCTTTCAAGGACCTTATTCTTTTGGAGTCACTGATGGGATTGATATCTGTGAAGAGCGATTCCTTTTCGGTTCCAGAGGGTTCACTGGCCACGAAAGAAAAGAAGGTTATGGGCATAAGATTGCCAGAATTTTTTTGGGAAAAGTCAAAAAGTGGATTTCAAATATTAAACATACCTCTGAAGTTTGACAGAACAAAACTCAAGTTCGAAGATGTTCTGGAAGTAATTCTGAATGTTGGGACCATGGAAAATGCAATCCAGGTTCTTTCTAAGGAGATCAAGGAAACGAGGAAGGTTGTGAATTCCCTGGAAAACTACATACTTCCTGGATTCAGGAGTGAAAAGAAGTGGATAGAACTGAGGCTGGAAGAGCTCGCAAGGGAGGATTTACTTAGATACAAAATGATAAAGAAAAAGTTGGAAATTTCTAAATAAAGGAAAGAGGGGGTTAGATTATGTTACTCCTAGACCGCTCAGACCGCCTAGAGTTCCTATACCGGTCATTGGTAAGAATGCCGCAAGTAATGTCATGAATGCCACAGCCGCTATGATCACCGGTATCACAATTGCAATTATCAAGGCCAATGCTGCACTTCCTCCTGTCATTCCGTGGAGTTTCCTTATTCCCATCCACTGCAGAACTAGGGCCCAGATCCCAAATATTATTGATATTACTGGTAACCAGCCAAGTAAATACGCCGGTGAATACCCGTAGTAGACTGACTTCATTGTCTGTTCCAGACCTTTTCTTGCTCCGAAAACGTATGCCCATAGATGAAGCCACAATCCCCATATCGTAAGGAATATTATTATCCCTATATATCCACCTACTATGGCTCCTACGATCACCACTGGCAAAAGAACCGCTCCTGTCATACCGAATCCTGTTGAAAAGAAATTTGCTATCAGCCCTGACACTATTCCGTTGAGCACTGCAAACACTATCGCGACCACTAGCATGAATTTGAATGCTTCCCCAAGTTTTTCCCCCTTTATTGAATCAAAGCTCTTTTCAGGCGATTTCAAGAAATCTATCGCTTTGTATATATATTTCATCATATTTCACCTTGCAATAATATTGGAAACCTTATTTAAATTGTTTTTTATCTCAATGAAGAACAAGAAGCGGTGTTATTCCTTTTTCAGTTTTACTATTGCCTCTGCAATATCCTTGGTTTCTTCCAGCATGGCTTTCGCCTCTTCGGAGGAAACCCCTGCCTGTTCTGCCACCATCTCTACATCTTCGTCACTGATCTCTTCTCTTGATCGTTCAGATATTTCACCGGTTATCTGAAAGGTTTCCTTCCCCATAACGTTTACCTTTGAAACCTCTGGGTTGGAGATAACTATTTCCTTGTCCGAAGTTTTTATTATCACTTCTTCTGCATCTATGTGAGACATCTGCATTCCCATCTGTTTCATCATACGCTCCATCTGTCTCGGATTAATTTTCATAGCAATCAATAAAGATATTAGGAAGTTGATTTAAAAATTATGTTGTTTGAAACTTTAGTTTTCTAACCTATACGTTTGGATAACGAAATGGTTTTATTGTTTGGTTTCCAATTTTCTATATGCTTTTTCAGATCTTTGATATAGACTACACCATGGTTGATGACAGGCCTATAGTGAGGATATTCGGAAAGACCAAAAAAGGCGAAACGGTTTGCGGTTTCTATGAAAATTACCTGCCGTATTTTTATGCAAGAGGTGAAGGGGTCGAGGATGCTGTCAAGGGAGAAAGTAATATGGTGAAGGTTGAAAGGGTTGAGAGATTTCTTCCCATAGGATATCAGAAACAAACGAGTGAATTGTATAGGATAACACTTAAAAACCCAGCGAAGACGCCTGAAATAAGGGACAGGCTGAGATCAAAGGGTTTCGAGGTTTTTGAAGCGGACATACCCTTCAAATACAGATTCATGGCTGATTTCGATCTGAAGGGTATGGAATGGATTGAGGTTGAAGGTTCGGAAGGTGTGACGACAAACACAGTGAGCACACAGGTTAAAATCCCAATAAAACAATTCAAAAAAATCGAAATGGATGGTATGGCTCGCTTGAAATTTCTCTGTTTGGATATAGAATGTGTTTCTTTGAAGGAGGGGGAAATGCCCGAGGCAAGAAAGGATCCTATAATAATGATTTCGCTGGTTTTCAGTGAACCGTACAAGGGCAAAGATTCGCTGGTTATGAGTACGAGATCTGATATTGATGTGAAACCATTCGAGACAGAGAAGGAACTGTTGGAGGATCTGATTGGAATAATAATGGATTACGATCCTGACGTCATAACAGGCTTTAACGTAAACAACTTTGACATCCCGTACATACTTGAAAGGATGAGGCAGAATGATATACCTCCTATCTTTGGGAGATGTAAAAAACACGTTACCAAGAACCAGATAATGAGCAGGTTCAAAATAAACATAACTGGAAGAATAATGGTTGATTCTTTTGAGATAATAAAGAGGGATTTCTCAATGAAACGCTATGATCTGAACACAGTATCAAACGAACTTTTGGGGGAAGGAAAAGAGAATGTTAAGAGGTCCCAGATAGAGAAGTTCTGGAAGGGCAGTCAGGAAAAGTTCAGAACACTCATAAGGTATTCCAAGAAGGATTCAGAACTTGCAATGAAACTGGTTTCTAAAATGAATCTGTTGGATAAATACATAGCGCTTGCCAAAATTTCTGGCACGCTTCTCCAGGATATACTCGATTCCGGGGAAACGACAAGAATCGAAAACCTGATTCTAAGGGAATTTGACAAAGAGGATTTTGTTCTTCCCTGCAGGCCAGACGGGATGGAGGTTTCCAAGAGGGAGAAGGTAAGAAAGGTTGAGCTGAAAGGGGGGCATGTGATAGAACCCGAAAAGGGTTTACATTCCTCAGTTATTGTCCTTGACTTTAAATCAATGTACCCTTCTTTGATAAGGACGTTCAACATCTGCCCGACAACCCTGCTTGTGAAAGGAGATGTGGAAGGGGCGATATCGTCCCCTTCAGGAGCGAAATTTGTTCCTGAAAGCATAAGAAAGGGCATAATACCAAAGATACTGGAGAGGCTGATGGATGAAAGACAAAAGGTCAAAAGGAAAATAAGGAAAGAATCCGCCTCAGGGAAAATCAGGGAGTTAAAGGCGGAGGAATTCGCCCTTAAAATAATGTCCAACGCCTTTTACGGACACTTCGGGTACCCGCGAGCGAAGGTATACTCAATGGACATCGCAAGCTCAATAACGGCATTTGGGAGGGAAACAATCAAAAAAACAAAAGAGTTTATTGAGAAGAACTTCGGTTACAAGGTTATTTATGGAGATACCGATTCTGTCATGGTTGAGGTTCCATATAAGGAACTTGGTGAAACGAAAAAGGCTGGGGAAGAGGTGGCAAAAAGGGTCACATCGGTTTTGAAGGGTGTTATGGAGTTAGAATTTGAAAAGGTTTTCAAGAGATTTCTTCCACTCACCAAGAAGAGGTACGCTGCGTGGGCATTTGAGTTTAGTGAAGATGGTTGGAAGGAAAGCATGGAAACGAAGGGTATAGAGACTGTTAGGAGGGACTGGTGTGATCTAACGTCGGAGACTATCGAGAAAGTTCTGGGGATAATCTTGAAGAAGAACGACATCAAAGAGGCTGTCAGCTATTTTAAGGGCGTGGCAGACAACATGGTTGAAGGCAATATCCCCATACAAAAACTTGTCATAACCAAGACCATGACCAAGCGAGCGGAAGGTTATGCAGGTATACAGCCGCATGCAGAGCTTGTGAAAAAGATAAAGAAACGTTCACCAGCTGAATGCCCGGGGGTTGGGGATAGGATTGGCTACGTCATAGTGAAAGGACCGGAACTTCTTTCTAAAAGATCAGAGGATCCCTTGTATGTTATGGAGAAAAAACTTCCGATAGATTCAAGGTACTACATAGAAAACCAACTTCTTCCCCCCCTGGAAAGGATTTTCACTGCATTGGGTATTTCAAAAACAGAGCTGCTGGGAAAGGGTAAACAGGTTAGCCTTTTCACTGCTATTGCCAACAATTCTAAGACAAATATTCTGAAAGACATTTCTGATAAAGACGTCAAAGGTTTTATATGTGAAAAGTGTTACAAAACCTATAACATTCCTCCCCTCAGCGGGGTTTGTCTGTGTGGAGGGAACCTTCTCTTTAATTCTTCCAAAGGGCCCGCAAAACATGTTGTTTACTAGATAGTGAATTTATATAACTTCACTATGAAAGAGTTGATTTAATTTTTGTTTTGAAACCCATGTGAAGTTTGAGCGTGAAACCTTCATTTAAATTATCGTAAATGTCATGTGAAGGAGGGACACCTTCATTTCCTGTGGAAAAATTCGATATGCTTAGCTATATACCGGTTTTTCCAGTTTCATGTGAATTCCATGTGAAATTTTTATCGGTGTCTCTAGAAGAAAGTGCTAAGAAAAAACGGATTTGCTCCTGAAAAGTACATGATTGTGGGGAGTATGAGGAACCCCATCAGGTGGGTTCTCTTCACGCCAAGAGAGATTGCCAGCAGACCTATAAACATTCCTGTCAATGAAATTAACACTCCTAAAATCCCTGTGAACGTGAATACCAGTAAGGACAAGAATGACAGTGTGAAGAGCATCATTTTTGTATAGTTTATATCTTTAATCCTTTCGATTATAATGCTGCCCATCTTTATCGTTAATACACCCGATATCAGGCATGTTATAAAGCCGACCACTATCACGAATATAATATCAAAGGACGAGATGGAATCCACAATCTGAGAAAGCACCCATACCGCTCCTGATCTTGTCTTCCCAATAACATAGAAGACAATGAAGGTGAAGAATATGTTTGATGTGTTTATTCCCCCAAGGGCAACAAGGAATTCCCTCAGTTTCGCTCTGAGAAACTGAGCCGCTACTATGCCTGCCTGCGAAGAACCTATTCCTGGAAGTAAACCCGCAAGCATGCCTGCCAGCCACCCGGCAACACTTCCCTTTAACCAGTTCTCCCTTATTTCTCTGGGTTTCTTCTGGGGAGGGAGTTTCATCCTTGTTATTACGCTCGTTAGCAGAGTGCTCAGGCCAAAGAGGCCTGTCAAGGCTGGGAAAAGGGTTTGCTCAGAGGGGAAAGAATTAAGGGTTAAGAAACCAAAAACCCCAGAAAAGAAAAAAATCGGAGGTGCATATAATTTCTTCTTTCCCTTCTCTGTGAACATCATCCATACGACAATCGACAGTAGGATAAGATGTATGAAGGGTTTTATTGTATTGTATATCAAAGGGAGAAAATAAAAGAGAGCGGGAAGGCTTAAAATTGTTAGCATCATTACACCGATACCACCCATTACTGTCAGAAAAAGGGCTTCATACCCTTTCCCCTTCAAAAGTAGTCTATGCCCCGGAAGAATAGAAAGGACAGAATCCTCTTCCGGCGCTCCGAAGAGAATGGTTGGTATAAAATCGAAAAAGGTATTGGATACGGCGAGAGAAATTATAAAGGCAAGCATGCAGTGAAGGGGGAGAGAGGAAAAAACGAAGGTCATGGATAAGACCATAATGAAAATTGTGTTTGGATGAAGCCCTGGGATTAGACCCGTAATTAACCCGAAAAACATTCCCAAAAAAATGAAGAAAACAACCTCAAAGAACATTAATAAATTGTTTTTGAGGGCTTTAAGAAATTGAGTTTAAACCTTTGTTTAAACAACCATCTTGTAAATATTTAAATAATTAACGTATATTAATTCTATGGTTGACGAAACCAAGTTGGCGAAGGAGAAGCTTGCAAAGGACATTGTAGGCGAAATTGTTCTCTCTGATAATCCTGAAAAGATCCTCAAGAAATGGAGGAGTATATTCAATTTCTCTCAGAAAAAGGTGGCCAAATGTTTAGGTATAACCTCTTCTGTCATATCTGATTACGAATCCGGAAGGAGAAAGTCTCCAGGAATAAATGTCATAAAGAAGTATGTGAACGCGCTTTTGGACCTTGATCTCAGGAGCGGCGGTAAGGTTATAAAGAGTTTTTCACAGTCCTTTTTCCAGAGTCCGAAGATATCGGAAGCTGTCATAGATATAAAGGAATTCTCTTCTGGAATTGATATAAATACCTTCTGTAAGAGGATCAGTGCAGACATGCTGACAAAGAGTGTTGGTAGAGTTGAAAGGGAGATATATGGTTATACCATTATAGATTCGGTTAAAGCCATATCAGAACTTTCATTTAATCAGCTCATTGGTCTTTACGGGACGACAACTCAGCGCGCTCTTCTCTTCACGGGTGTTTCCACCGGGAGAACTCCCATGGTTGCAATAAAACTAACAAACCTGCAACCAGGTCTTGTTGTTTTACATGGGATAGAACAGGTCGATGAGGTCGCAAAAAACATAGCCGAAGCAGAGAACATTCCCCTTGCACTGTGCAGACTTGAAGGAGTTGAGGACGTTGTCTCAAGACTGAAAGAACTTGATTAAAACTTTTTTATCTCACATTTTACTTCCCTGTCTATTGTCACCATCCCATACAGGCCATTAAATATGGCGCCGGGGTAGAAAACCGTTGTTTTTCCTATTTTATCTATACCGCCTGCTTCGTGTATGTGAGCAGAAATTGCCAAAACGGGTTTTCTTGTCTCTATGAAATTTCTTATCACCTTTGAACCTACATGTTCTCCTGTTTCTGTTCTGTCGACCTTTGTCCTGTAAGGGGGGCAGTGTGTTAGCAGTATGCTTTTTATTTTTGGGTCTATTTTAAGTTTAAGTAGGTTTCCCTTTATTTCCTCCTCTGTTGGCTCAAATTTCGTATTAAAGGGCGTGGAGGCCCCTCCAAAGCCGAGTATCTCAAATCCCTTGAATTTTCTGGTTTTGGCATGAAGATTTACATCATATTCGTCAAACATTTCTAAAATCTCGTATGGTTCATGATTCCCTGGTATGCATAGAACAGGTTTGCCTAAGGATAACATTTTTTGGAGAACAAGCTCTGCAACATCTATCTGCGAGAAACCTTCAGGTGTATTGAACATGTCTGTGAAATCCCCAGGACACAAAACCAAGTCGAAATTCTTTTCGTCAAATTTTTTTAAAAATTTTGAAAGCTTCTCAATCTCTCCGTGGACGTCCGCGATAACAAGAATTTTTAGCATATTAATTCTATGCTGTGTTTATTAAAAAGTGTTGATATATAACAGTGTTATATTTTTCCAAACTTCCCCCCGTTAATCTCACTATATTCAAAAAAACTTTCATGGTCTGTTGATGCCACTACTATTCCCTTGTAGTTCTTACTCCAGTTTTCTTTGTTTTCAATCAACCATATTATGTTCGGTATATTTTCTATAAGGTAGGGGGTGTATATGCCTGCCTCCTCTCTGTGTGGGAGTTCCCTCCTCTTTAAAAAATTTACGAACTCCTGGTTCCCAATTACGTCCTCTGGTTTGAAAACAAGAATCAATGTTTCCTTGCCCCCATGCTGTAGCCTTATCCAACGTGGGTTCAGATTTCCGTTTTCTTCGGATTCGAGGTTTATGACCGCAAATCCTTTTCCTGTTTTCTCCTTCAGTTCTTCGCTTAGCTTTCTTGTAAGCAGAATGTCTGGGATCTTTCCCTTGTCGGTTAGTGGTATGTCAGGCCAAATAATTTCATCAGGGAAGAAACCTCCCTCTTTAAACCAGCCTCTTAAGCCAACAATGTCTCCCGGTAAAATGTTTTTGTTGTCCATTACAACTTCTGTTCCCCCCGTGATGTCCTCTATGACAAACCCGTTTTTTGTTTTTTCTCTTACCCTTCCTATTATTGAAGTTTTCGAGAATATTTTTTTACCCTTGTTTATAGAAACAGCATCCATTTTCTTTAGTAGAACCCCCTTCAAGATTTCATACTTTTTACCGTAGTAATCCAAAAAATCTTTAACCGTGGCTTCCTTTCTCTTTTTTTTGTTCTCTGTCTTTATCTTAGGTTTTTCTTTTTTTCC
Organism: uncultured archaeon; assembly: GCA_964347025.1. GTDB lineage: Archaea > Aenigmatarchaeota > Aenigmatarchaeia > QMZP01 > QMZT01 > CS3-C152. The sequence continues at coordinate 34,719 of CAYFWU010000001.1, forward strand.
TTCCTTGAGTTCTCTTAAAATATCCTCGTAGTTGTCCTCGTTAATTGTTTCCAAAAGGGTTGGTGGAACCATAACCCCTTCCTTGAGAAACACCGATATTATCTGCTTTTTGTTCATTTTTCATTCTTGGGTTTTAGATTTAAATAAACTCTTCTTTTAAGAATTTTTCAATCTTGTTTATCATCTCGTTTGAAAGGTTAAGCTTTATTTCCCTCGTCCTTCCATACCTTCCTTTGGATATCACACGCGAATTCACGATGCCGAACATATCAAGCTCAGAGATGAGATCCGAAACCCTTCTCTGTGTTAGTGTCTTCAGGCTGTTTCTGTTGCAGGCCTGGGTATAAACATCAAAAACATCTCCTGTTTGGATGTTCTTCCTTCCTTTGTGGGTCAGTTCTATTATAGAGAGGAGGACGCATTGGGACTGTCTTGGTTGGGTTTTTGTTATTTCTAGGGTTTTGTCTGTGTCTAGTTTTTTCTCTGCGAGATCAACATGTTCTTTCAAAACCCGTTCATTTCCCATCCTTTCTGCGACTTCACCAGCAACCCTTAACAGATCTAATGCCTTCCTTGCGTCTCCGTGTTCCTGCGCAGCCAGGGCAGAACATTTCTCTATTACTCCGGGTGAAACCACTCCAGGGCTGAATGCCATTTGTGCTCTTTCGTTGAGTATGTCTCTCAGTTCAGAAGCATTGTAGGGAGGGAAAACGGCCTCTTCCTCCGAAAGGGAAGACTTGACCCTAGGATCAACATCATTAATAAAAGATATGTTATTTGATATGCCTACTATTGTTATCTTGTTTTTCTCAAGTTCTTGGTTTATCCTTGTTAGGTTGTAGAGTATCCCATCACCAACCTTTTTAACTAGGGTATCTATCTCATCCAATACCAGCAAAACGTTTTCTTCTCCATCTTTCAATAAGTTAAAGAACTTCTTGTAGAGGCTGTCTGTAGGCAAACCTGTATAAGGGACATCAACGCCGAAAAATGATATTAGCTGTGAAAGTAAACGATACTCTGTATCAGACACCCTTCTCATTTTACAGTTTACATAAATCGTCTTCAACTTCCCGTTGTCCTGATTAAGGTTGAGGTTCTTCACTATATGGCTCATACATAAGGATTTCCCAGTGCCTGTTTTCCCATAAATAAAAACGTTTGAGGGTTTCTCGCTTCTTAACAGAGGAGCAAGGATCAGACCAAGTTGTTTTATCTGTTCTTCCCTATGAGGTATGTTCTCTGGTGTAAAGGCTATTGATAGCGTGTTTTTGTCTTTGAACACCCCTCTCTTTCCTCCATAACCCCCAAATATATCATTCAAAGAAATTTGAGCCATATTATTTCCATATGAAATAAGGGTTTAAATTCTTTTCTTTTCTTGAGTTAATACAACCCCAACATTTCTTATGGAAAGCCTACTTAAATTTCCACTGGAAACAGTATTACAGTGTTATATTATAACTAATAAACATATTTTTCTTTGGCTTTCCACTTCCACAAGAAACAGGGGTGGTATCTACCTAACTTTTAATTTTTTACTCACCCCTTCTACCCTGTTCATTGCCTCTTCAATCTTCTCATAAGAGGTCGCATAAGAACATCTTATATACCCCTCCCCACACCTTCCGAATTCTGTTCCCGGGACAGTTGCAACCTTACCTTTTTTGATTAACCATTTTGAGAAAGCCAAGGACTTCATACCGAAGTTTTTTATGTTTGGGAACGCGTAAAAGGCTCCTTTGGGCTTTACACATGAAAAACCAGGGATTTCATTTAACCTTTTCGTGATCAGTTTCCTCCTTCTGTCATACTCCTTAACCATTTTCTTTACAGACGACTGCGATCCCTTTAAAGCCTCGACCGCGGCGAGCTGCGAAACCGTTGGGGCGCAGATAGATGAATATATATGAACCTTTTTCATTGCATTTATCAGCTCCTCTGGGCCTACTGCATATCCTACACGAAACCCCGGCATTGCATATGTTTTTGAGAAGGACTGTAAAGTTATGACGCGACCCCCCATACCGTTGAGTGACCCTATCGATATGTGTTTTTCGTCATCATACACCAGCTTTTCGTATGCCTCGTCCGACAGAACGATTAAATCATATTCACAGGCGAAATCCGCGATCTCCTCCAGAACCTTCCTCTTGAACACAACACCTGTTGGGTTTGATGGGGAATTTATTATCATGACGTTCGTTCTTTCAGGAATGATAACCCTTTTGGCTTCCTCGATGTTAAACTGAAAACCATCCTTCTCACAGTGGGGGATGGAGAGAGGCATGCCGTTCAGGATCTCGACAACTGGCTTGTACGCAAGAAAACCAGGATCAGGAATTAGGACACCTTCCCCTGGGTCGATCGTGCATATGAGATTCAAAAGAATGGCCTCTGTCGAGCCGCAGGTAACTATAACATGATCTGGAGAAACATTTATTTTGTTGTCCATCTTAAGTTTTTTTACAATCGCTTCTTTCAGTTCACTCCTCCCTCCAGGAGGAGAGTAATGAGTAAAACCCTCCCTCAGCTTTCTGCAGGCGAAATTTATAATGTTTTTAGGGGAACCAAAGTCAGGCTCTCCAGGACCCAGAGAAATTATCCCCTTGCTTTCTGCAGCGATCTTGATTAGATCACCAATGGTTGAAACAGGAAGTTGCATTTCCCTCTCAGAAACATCGATCTTTACCATAATTATTATTTGGTCTGGGAATAAAAATTAATATACAGAGTGGATAATATTCTTATGAGCAAAATTGACTACTTTTTCAACCCCAGATCCGTTGCGATTATAGGCGCTTCCAGGGACCAGAAAAAAATAGGACACATTGTTTTCAGGAACTTTATAGAAGGGAAGTTTAAGGGGAAGACATTCCCTATAAACCCCAAAACAAAAAAACTACTTGGAAGAAAATGTTACGCAAGTGTAAGGGATATAAGAGAAAAGATAGATCTTGCGGTGATATCAATACCAGCGAAACTGGTTCCAAGGGCCTTGGAGGAGTGTGGGAGGAAGAGGATCCCTGCGGTTGTTATAGTTAGCGGGGGGTTTAAGGAAGTTGGTGAAAACGAGTTGGAGAAGAAACTGGAGGGCATCGGAAAAAAATATAAGATGCGTGTTGTTGGACCAAACTGTCTTGGAATTTTTGATCCTTCCACAGGAGTTGACATGATATTCCTTCCCAGATACAAGCTTGAGAGACCGAAGGAGGGGGACATAGCGTTTGTCACACAGTCGGGTGCTGTGGGCTCTGTTGTTCTCGACTGGATGGCAAGAAAGGGATACAAGATTTCAAAGTTTGTTTCGTACGGAAACGCTGTTGATGTCGATGAAGCAGATCTCATGGATTATCTGGCAAAGGATAAGAAAACCAAGGTTATATGTGCGTATTTCGAGGGGGTGAGGGAAGGAAGGAAGTTCCTAGAAGTAACAAAGAAGATATCTGGCATAAAACCCATAATAATTTTAAAGGGCGGGACAACAGATGCAGGAACAAAAGCAATATCTTCGCATACGGGATCCCTCGCCGGATCCTTTGAGGTATACACCGCGGCATTCAAACAGGCCGGTGTTCTGCAGGCAGATGATATGGAAGAGCTTTTTGGTTTCGCGAGGACACTGTCCACACTTCCAAAACCAAAGGGAAAAAATGTTCAAATAATAACAGATGGAGGGGGGTTTGGGGTCTTGCTTTCCGATAACATAGTTGAGAACGGGATGGAACTGGCGAGAATGAAAAGGGAGACCAGGGAGGGACTGAGCAGGGAAATGCCCTCATATGTTGTCTTGAAAAACCCCATAGACCTAACCGGAGATGCTGATGTTGACAGATACAGGAAGACCATAGAAGCCGCTCTGGCAGACCCAAACGTCGATATAATAGGCCTTATCGTTTTGCTCCAGGTTCCCAGGCTTGGAGGGGATATCGTACAGACCATCACCAATGCATTCAAAACAAGCGATAAACCCATTTTTGTGATCTCGGCTGGCGGGGAGTACACAGAGGTTCTTAAAAAATCCTTGGAAGATTTCGGTATCCCGACTTTTTCTTACCCGCAGAATGCAGCAAGGGCCATGCGTGTCTTATACGATTTCAGTCAAGAGGCGGAAGAGTACAGGAAGAGGAAAGGAGAATGAAAAGAAAGGTTATAATAATGGGAGCCGCAGGTAGGGACTTCCATAACTTTAACGTGTTTTTTCGTGATAGGAGAAACTACGACGTTGTATGTTTCACGGCAGAGCAGATACCGAACATCTCTGGAAGGAGGTACCCAAAGGAACTTTCGGGCAGGCTCTACCCAGAAGGAATCCCTATATACCCTGAAGGCGATCTTCCAAAACTGGTGAAAAAACATAATACCGATTTGGTAGTACTCGCTTATTCGGATCTGTCCTATGAGAATGTAATGCACAAGGCAAGCCTAATCAATTATTTGGGAGCAGATTTCGTATTGATGGGAAGCAAAGCAACAATGCTGAAATCCAAGAAAAATGTTATCTCGGTATGCGCTGTCAGGACAGGGTGTGGGAAATCCCAGACCTCTCGGAAGATATCTTCCATTCTGAAAGAAATGGGATACAGGGTGGTAATTGTCCGGCACCCAATGCCCTATGGTGATCTAAGAAAACAGAAAGCACAAAGATTTGCCGACTACGGAGACCTCTACAGACACGAATGCACGATAGAAGAAAGAGAAGAATATGAGCAGCACATTAAAAACGGTTTCGTCGTCTTCGCTGGCGTGGATTACGGGAAGATACTTAAGGAAGCGGAGAAGGAGGCAGATATAATACTCTGGGATGGTGGAAACAATGACCTGCCTTTCTACAAACCCGATCTGCACATAGTGGTCGCTGATCCTCATAGGCCCGGGCACGGGTTAAGATATTATCCTGGTGAAACCAACCTGAGAATGGCGGATGTTGTTGTTATAAGCAAGGAGGGCACGGCGAAAAGAGATGACATAAGAACGGTTCAGAACAACATCAAAAAGGTAAATCCTAAAGCAAAGATAGTTCATGCTGTCTCAGACTTCATAACAGAATACCCAGGAGACATAAAAGGGAAGAGCGTCCTGATAATTGAGGACGGGCCAACACTTACACACGGTGAAATGTCGTATGGGGCAGGATGGGTCGCCGCCAAAAAATTTGGAGCAAAAACCATAATTAAACCGGAGAAGTATGCAGTAGGATCGATAAAGAGGGTGTATGAAAAATATACACAGATCAGAGAGGTCCTCCCCGCACTCGGTTATGGCAGAAAGCAGATCAAAGAACTTGAGAAAACAATAAATAGGACACCCTGCGATCTGGTGATAATTGCAACGCCCATGGACCTTGCAGAACTGATTAAAATAAACAAGCCGTCTGTTTACATAACGTATAATTTAAGGGAGAAAGGAAAACCGGACCTGAAGGACATTTTAAACGAGTTCCTGAAAGGAAAGAAAAAGACCTAAATCATCTTCTCTATCTTCTTGACTTCTTCAAGGGGAGAACATATCGTGATTATATCCCCTTCTTTTATCTTGGTTTCCGGTTTTGGTATAAGGAGTTTATCACTCCTGTATATGAAGGCTATGGTGAACCCCTTTGCAATATCTACAACGGCTTTGTTTGTAAATTTCGAATCCTTGCTTACACTTACCTCGAAGACTTCACCCTTACCTTCAGCCACTAAATTGATCAGCTGTTTACCTGGTTTTTCCAGAGCTTTCTTAAAGGCAAGTGTTGCCGTGTTTGTTGTATTGATGAGATTCGTGATACCTATCTTTGTGAATATCCCTTCATTGTCTGACTGGTTTATCCTCGTTATAATATTGGGGACGTTAACACCCTTCGCCACCTCACAGACCATCAAATTCGTCTTGTCGTCCGACGTGACGCTAACGACGGCGTCAACATTCCCTATGTTGGCATCCTTAAGAATGTTTTTATCTGTTCCGTCCCCGTGCAGAACAAGGGCATCAAGTTTTTCAGCCAGCTCTTCTGCCAACTTTTCATCCTTTTCTATGACGACCACATCATGCTTTTCCTTTATAAGCAATCCGGCCAAGGCCTCACCAATCGCTCCACCACCGACGACAATGATCTTCATTTTATCACTTAATATATAACGGGTGTAGTTAATAACCTTTACCAGACAATTACCCTCAGTTTGACCAGTTCGTTATTTTCGTTCAAAACACCCAACCTTTCTATCTCCGCCTTCTCCGTGCCTGCTGGAATGGTGTAGCCGCAGTCCAAAACATAGGTTCCAGATTCTGAGGTCAAGGTTATGTTTATATTATGCATCCTATCTCCGTACTCTGTTTTTTCTATCAGATCGAAGTCCCTTCTGAGTTGCGTATAACCGCCATTACAATATGTTGCGTTAAAGTTTCTGATCTTGCTTATGTTGAAAAGGGATGGACCCTCGACAAGGGAGATGGAGGACTTATCGTTCCCCAGTATCTCTGATATTTGTAATGCCTTGCTTTGCAACTTATCCATATAGAATTTCCCACGAAAATCAGAAACATTTGCATTCAAAAAATTCATTGCATAAAGAACGATAGCAAAAAATATTATGCCTGCAATGAGAAACTCAAAAACAAACTGACCTTTCATAATAATTTTTTCTTTTGAACCATAATATAATTAATACCTTTTTATTTGAAACTGCCAAAATATAATTATGAGACGGGTTTTGTCCTTGATGCTGTTGATGCCCATGTTAATGGTCTCAGGTTGTGTAATACCAGGAACAGACTTTAGGATACCAATAATTTCTGATCTCTTTGGTCCGCCCATTGAGGAATTCAGGCACGATGTCGTTTTCATACAAAGTTTGCAGGCAATACCTTCACACACCATAAGATCCGGTCAGGCCCTAACCTTACGGGCTTACGTACAAAACCTTCAGAAACCAGAGAGCGACCCACAGAATGACGTGGAAATCGAATTGTACGATGATTGTGGGATATTTGATGTCAGAAAGAGCATATGCACAGGCGGGACTTTCCAAGGAGAAACGAAATGCAAAATTACGAAGATGTATCCGCAGTCCACAGCGATAGTTGACTGGAAGATGACGGCAAAGCCAATGAAGATAAAAACACCCTGCGATGTCGGGGTTCTCGTGAAGTATACTTACACAACTCATACCACATCTTCGGCAAGCTTTGTTAATCAGGAGGAACTGGAAAACCTGATAGCACAGGGTAAACAGTTCAGCGAAAAGGGAATGATAGTTGTTGGTGAGGGCCCTGTCAAATCATACATAGAGGTTCCGGACCAGCCGATAATGGTGGACATCAGGGGAGGCGATGGAACAGGAAAGGGCATGATGACGTTCTGGGTAGAAAACAAGGGAAAGGGAGAACTCGAGGGCAACAAAATAATCAAGGATAACATAGACATAGAGTGCGGAGACCAGGTGACTGGTTGCGAAAACTGCGAGAAAAAGATAGACGAAGATGGCCTGCAGCTCATCGGAAGAAGCTCTCCAAAATTCTCATGTGAAATAGAACCAAGAAACAAAGGATTTATAACACAGGAGAAAACATATCAACTAACCTCGAAAATAACCTATTCTTACAAATTCACCAAAAAGATCAAACTGACGATAGAACCAGAGATCAAATTGGATTGAATATTGAGAGCAAATTAAGTTTATAAGCGTAACTGGTCAAATATTTAAAGATGAAGAGAACAGCTTTCGGAAAGAACGCGAAGTTCTTTTTGCTGTTATTTATTGCTGCAGGTCTAACTGTGATTTCTGGTTGTACACTGCCCGGTATAGGGCCGAGTACAGGGGGAGGACAGGGAGTTGCTGTTGACATCTTTCAGCCAACACTTGGACAGACAACACCCATAGAATCAGACGAACCAGTGAGTTTCCATTTGGAGGTTATTAACAGAGGAGACTACAACAACGCTCCAGCAGTTGCGGAACTTACAGGAATAGACACGACAGAATGGAACGTATTCGGAGATGTTTACAGGGACCTTGGCCTTTTGCTTGCCCCGGATCCAGAGTCGCAGACTGAGGGGGGAAGAGGAAGAGCTGACTGGGATGCAATAACACCGACACTTGCCAGAAACCAGAAGATGACTTACGAACCTATCGCAAGGGTTTACTATTACTATGAAACACACGTAACAAAACCCGTATGGTTTGTGACATCAGAAGAACTGAGAAGGGTCGTACAGGGAGCAGGAACCCTAGACAGCGAAACGACAACACCATGGAACGGACCGTTAACAGCCACGGTTGACACAGGAAATTTCGTTAAGGCAAGGGACTGGAGAGAATCAAAATTCCAGCTCCAGATCAGGATAGATAACACCGGTGGAGGACAGATATTTGGAAGGGATTATCCAGTTGCCGTTGAGGTAATATGGCCAGATGGTGTTATACCAGTTGGTGATTGCCCGAGACAGATCCAGTTCGGATCAGGGATTTATGAAAACTTGCCACCATTCCTGTCAACACCTGCATTCGGAAGGTTTGTCAGGGTTTGGAATGGTCAGTACACAGACATAACATGTGAATTCCAGGTGACAAATCCACCAACAAACAAGGTTAAGAAAAACTTTGAGGTAAAGCTTGGCTACATATACTACGTGGATGCAGCAAGTCATATAACAGTTAAAGGGTTCGAGGAATTCTAGGGGTTTCCATTCATTACCTCTTTTTATTTATTTTTAGACAATTATATAACTATGAATAGCCAAAAAATTATAGTTTCATTTTTTGTTTTGTTCTCTTTAATCCTGGCCTCAGGATGCGTAATGCCTGGCTTACCATTTAATTCTCAGACACCAGTAGGAACAGGTATCGTGATTGAAAGCTTCAGGACAGACCCAGAATTGAGCGAGGTATATTCTAACGAGGAGATAAAGTTTATTCTAAAGTTTAGGAACACAGGGACGGTAAAAGTAGAGAACTGTTATGCAGAGGTTCTTGGTTTGGACCAGATGTGGAAGGGAAAAGATGATGCAAGGAAAAACCCTAGTAATCAGGAGGTTTTCCCGTATGAGAGGGAGTGCCAGTATGACCAGAGAGGAAGCTGGATAGTCCTGTTACCGCCAGATCCATCAACCGGAATAGAAGGTGGGGATCACATATGCACATGGGGCTACATAGCTCCGGATGTCCCTCCAGGTATCCACGCTGATTACAAACCGAGGGCTCGCGTTTTCTATGATTACAAAACACATGTTGTGAAAACAATAACCCTTGTCCCACAGGACGAGTTAAGGGTGATCCAGAACCAGGGGAAGAGCCTTCCTGTAGAAACAACCAGCGAATCTGGGTCCCCGATATCCCTGGATATTGAGACCAGAAGTCCCATAAGAACCTATGGGAAGAGTATGACGTTCCCTATGGTCATCAAGGTAGAAAACATTGGAGGAGGAACGGTCTGCTCAAACAGTGAAAATTGCAGGAAATATGCCGAAGGGGGTGCTCTATGGAACCAATTCAGACTAACCATAGAACTTCCCGATGGCATGGGTTTTGAACAGGGGAGCTGTACCGGAAACGAGGATGTCTATTTGGTCATGGGAAAGTCGCAGACGATTTCCTGTAAGGTTCAGGTTCACACCATACCAGAAAGGCTGATACAGAAGAACATAAGACTTACAGCTGAATATGGTTACTTTATAGACAAGACCATCGAAATAAGGGTTCTCCCAAGCGGATAAAGATAAAAGCATCGTATTTCAATATAAAATTATGGCAAGGACAATTCAGTCACTTTTGCTAATTTTTTGTTTGATTTTGGTATCAGGATGTATAGGCCAACAGACATCTTCTGGCGATGGGCTGGTCATAGAGAATTTTGTATCCAACCCGTCTGAAATATATTCCGGAGAATCGTTTCAACTTCAGCTGATGGTGAGAAACACAGGCATCTCCGATGCAAAAAACGTTAGATTTGAGCTTTCCAACATAGGAACCACCTATGGAAGCAGAGGGCTTGAAATATCCTGTGAACCAGAATGTTTGGATGTAATACAAAGCTTACTCGCCCCAGACCCCCAGGCAGGAACCACAGGAGAATCAAGAACATGCATATGGAATTGCTTCGCCCCCCAAGACGTCCCTAGAAACGCGAAACTTACGTTTAACCCCAACCTGAGGATATACTATGACTATGAGAATACGATCGTCAAGTCCGTCACAATAGTATCAGAGGACGAATTGAGATCAATACAGTCACAGGGGATACCACTCCCAAGCGAGGTTGTTAGCCCATCAGGAGGCCCGGTAACACTGAGCATACAGATGAGGAGCCCTGTTAAGTATATAGAAAACTCAAATACAGTAACCTTCCCGATAGCCATAACAATTGAAAATGTTGGTGGCGGTGTGGCTTGTCATCCGAGTTGTAGTGACCCGAAAAACTGGAACAAGGTATTTTTAGGTCTGGGCCCGGAATCTGGAATGAACCTGAAAGACTGTGAAATAGTGATGTACAACGAAATTGATTTATGGGAAGGTCGGAGCAGAACAATTGTTTGTGACGGAGAGCTGTCCCTGTTTTCTGAGATGAGCGGCAGGAGGACGGGGATCAACCTGCTGCAAAAAACCTTAGAGATAAAGGCAAGCTATGAATACTTTGTAGACACTTCAACTTCTATAACGGTGACAGGGTTCTAATTGAAATCTTTGAGTGTCTTCTGCGGCTTTTTCAAACCCTCACCTTTATCCTCTTTCAGCATGATCTTTCCATAAACCCCATCATAACCAGCCCTTACCTTTATGCCCCCAGATCTGACTTTTAGTATCAAATCAGCTGTTTTTTCACTTATTATGTTCTTCATCTGTTCTTCATCTGCCTTTATCAAAACATTGAGTTCAGAACCAAAGGCATTGATCAACTTGTTATATTCCGTCCATACCCTTTGCGAGTTTACTGCAGAACCAAGGGCTATTGATATTATCTCTGACAAGGGAATAATGGATTTGAAAGGCTTGGAGCCTTCCGGGACGAACCCCTCCTCCCTGTCTGCAAGTTCCTCAACTCTGTGCAGAACACCGACAGTTAAGGGCTTCCTGCAGACAGGACAAATATTTTTTGAACGTCTTGCCTCTTCAGGCGTTAATGAAATCCCGCATTCCCTATGTCCGTCGTGGTGATACTTCCCATAGCTGGGATCAACCTCTATGGTTTCTACAAGACCCTCCTTCGTTTTTATGGCCTTAACGATGTTTTCATACGTTATTTCTTTAAATTCGAAAACCGTGGCCTCTCTTCCGATTCTCCAAGGCCAGAACGAATGGAGATCTGAGAAAGAAACAAGGGCAAATCTATCAAGAGACGACAGTCTCCAGTTCATTTCAGGATTTGATGATAATCCGGTTTCAAGAGCGAATATGTTTTTTATCTGGTCCTGGAAACAATCCTCTATTCTGTCAAATCCGGATTTGGATCCAAAGAGGGAAAACCACGGCGTCCATATATGGGCTGGTATTACCATGCAATCCTCAGAGATGCCAATAATGTTTTCAACAAGCTCCGTGCAACTGAAACCAAATATCGGCCTACCATCATAATCAAGCCTCCCCCTTTTCGACAGCCACCCGTTTATCTGGTCAACTGTTTCGAAATCTTTAGCGAAAATTATGTTATGTATCCTCCTCTGTCTGTTATCCTGGGTGTAGATGTTCGAAAGTTCTGTTGAAAGCAAAAAATTGAAACCGTCCTTGCTCTTCAAAATCCCAGACCCATCCTCCACGAGCTTCTCTCTTAACTCTTTCAGCCATAAAGGATGCGTGAAATCTCCTGTTCCAAGTAAATTTATTCCCTTTATTTTTGCGTACTTGACGAGATTCTCTATGTTCAATTCCTTGCTTGTGGCCCTAGAGAATCTTGAATGAATGTGAAGATCGGAGAATATTCTCATAAGAGTTTATTATTTTTGTTTTTAAAATAAGTGGGCTCGTGGGGAAATTCACATACAAAGACTTGCTAAGCAAGTCAAAACGCATTTACAAATGCGACCCGTGTTTCGAACCCCAGACCTTCGGCTCTCTTAGCTAAAGCTGACAAGCTTCCGCTTATCGGACATATAAGACCGACGCTCTAACCAGGCTGAGCTACGAGCCCATCTATGGGTATTAATCTATTATTCGTGTTCAGCTTAAATTAATGTTTAAATAATCTGTTAAGGGAAAGGTTTATAAATAACCTATATATATTATATCCTATCCTTATCATTGAATCGATAGGCAGAGAGGTGATGTTATGAATGGAATGGGACAGCAGATTCAACCTGTGGTCATACTTCCTGAGGGAACCCTCAGGACAAGGGGCAGGGATGCCCAAAAGAATAATATAGCAGCCGCTAAACTGGTGGCTGATGCAGTTAGAACAACCTTGGGCCCGAAGGGAATGGACAAGATGTTGGTCGATTCCTTAGGGGACGTTACGATAACAAATGATGGAGCAACCATTTTAAACGAGATGCAGATTGAACATCCCGCAGCCAAGATGATGGCTGAGGTTGCAAAAACCCAAGACGAGGCTGTTGGGGACGGAACAACGACAGCTGTTATAATAGCAGGGGAGCTACTGAAGGAAGCAGAAAATCTGCTGGAAAAGCAGATCCATCCCACTGTCATAACAAAGGGTTTCAGACTGGCAAAGATGAAGTCGCTGGAAATACTGGATAAACTGTCTTATACAGTTACAATAAAGGATGAGAAAACCCTGAAACGAATTGCGAACACGGCAATGACAGGCAAATCTGCTGAGAGGGCCTCTGAAAAGCTTACGGATCTCGCCGTGAGGGCGGTTACAAGGATAGCCGAGAAAGACACGAATGAGACAGACACCGAAAACATAAAGATCGAGAAGAAACAGGGAGGGTCGATGGCAGATACAGAACTCATAGAAGGAATAGTTCTTGACAAGGAAGTGGTTCATGCAGGAATGCCAAAGAAACTCGAAAAGGCTAAGATAGCTTTGCTGGATTCTGCACTGGAGGTTAAAGAACTTGAGGGAGATGCAAAGATAAGCATAGATTCGCCCGAAAAGTTGCACGCATTCCTCAACGAGGAGGAGAAAAGCCTGAAGGACATGGTAAATACAGTCATAAAATCAGGAACGAACGTCGTCTTCTGTCAGAAGGGCATAGACGATGTGGCTCAGCATTACCTGGCAAAGGCAAACATAATAGCGGCAAGAAGGGTTAAAAAATCCGATATGGAGAAGCTGGCGAGAGCGACAGGAGCGAAGATAGTGACTAACATAAAGGATCTGTCAAAGAGTGATCTGGGGTATGCAGGGCTCGTTCAAGAAAAGAAAATCGCTGGCGATGAAATGATATTCGTTGAGAGATGCAAGGAACCGAAGGCCGTGACCATCCTTATTCGTGGAGGAAGCGAGCACGTCGTTGATGAAGTGGAGAGAGCGATGGAGGACGCGATAAAGGGAGTTGCTGCAGCGTTAGAACTAGGAAAGATAGTTCCTGGCGGTGGAGCAGTCGAGGTTCAGGTAGCAAAGCAGTTAAGGAAATATGCCGAATCCTTCAAAGGAAGAGAACAGCTGGCTGTCAATGCATTCGCAGATGCCATGGAGATCGTTCCGAAGAGCCTTGCTGAGAATGCAGGTCTGGATCCGATAGACAAGCTGGCTCAGCTCAGGTCAGAGCACGACAGGAAAAGAACAGCAACAGGCCTGGATGTATTCACAGGGAATGTACACAGCATGATAAACCTTGGTGTTATAGAACCCCTGAAAATAAAACTTCAGGCCCTTAAGAGCGCAAGCGAGGTTGCAGAGATGATACTAAGGATAGACGATATGATTTCAGCGGGCGCTGGAGAAAGGGGTGGAGGACCTCCGATGCCACCCGGGGGCATGCCAGGTGGGATGCCTGAATACTGATCCGGAGGTATCAAATATTTATATTAGGTAATGGCAAATATTTATTATGAGCCCAGAAGAAGAATACGAGGTAATACCAACATCTCCCATACGAAGATTGGAAAAAAGAATTGAACAAGTTGAGACAGGAAGTTACTCTTCTCAGATCCGAAAGTTAATAGAGCAGGTTATAGAACTTATTAAATCAAATCAGAGGATAATAGACGATAGTATAAAGGCTAACACAGATCTCATAGCAGAGGTTTCAAAGGTCCCAAAGAAAGTTGAAGATCTGATAATTGAGATGAGAGAATTCATGAAACTGTTAAAAACTTCCGCAGAGGAGGAAGAAGTGTCAGCAGTTTCGAAAGAAGTAATGACACCTCTGGTTGACAAATTGGCAGAACTTATAGAGCAGAACAAGAAGAATTTTGAGACCAATCAGGCCGCTCTCACGACTTTGGGCATAATAGAGAAGAGGCTGAAGAGACTTTACGTACAAAGTACGCCAACAAGAACAGCAACCAGCGGTTACACCAGATCCCCAGGAACAGAATATTAAATGATTAAATAAATTAAAGGAGGTTGAATGGATGAAAAAGGGAATAACCCCCATCATCGCAATAATAATTTTGCTGCTTATAACAATAGGTCTTGCAGCAACAGCATGGACGTATTTATCAGGGTTTTTGGCCGGTTACACCAAGTCACTACAGTTAGTAGACTCATATTGTATGGGCGCTACAACAACCACTGTAGTACTCAGAAACACAGGACCAGATCCGATAGCATTGGGTGCATCTTGCAGTATAAGCGGCAGTGTAATGACATGCGGTTCTATGACAGTAACGAGAACTGATGCCAACCTGGATGCCAGTGCAGCTATAAGTACATCAGGAAATCTTGCAGCAGGATCGACATTTACGTTCACGGATGTATGTACACCGGCAGGTACACCGGCAGTTTGTACGTACAGGTTTGTTGCAGGCGGTACAGGAGCGACTGTGGTTTCAGTGCCTTGCGGATAAACCCGCAAATCACCCTTCTTTTTTAAATTTTAAGAAATCTATCTTTCCCTGCGCCAGATAACCTTTACCGCCACCAGAACCGCCGTATTTTTTACAGAATTTTTTAACCTTTTTTGTTATATCCGTGGTTTTGCTCATTCCTATGACATCCCCTTCCCTGTTAACAAGAATAACAGTGAACTTGGGATGGGAAGAAACGAGAAGATCAGCAGTTTTTATCATATCCTTTCTACTCATATCAACTATTTCAAATATTTCCTTGTTCCTCACCCTTTTCAAGAGTTTCTTGATTTCTAAATCAGCCTTTTTCATTCCTAATTTTTGAAGTTCTTTTTTCTGGGATTTCCATAATTTAAAAATAATTTCACAACCACTCTTCAACGTTTTTGTCCTCTCTTTTTTAATTTTTTTGTTCAAGAGCTTAACATCCTCTAGGGTCTCCCTTACAAATTTTTCGACGGTATTCTCTACCTGTTTCAATGGGACGGAAAAGAAATGTGAACACTCCCTCAGTTGCTTTGGTATGTCAGAAAATTTACCTTCAAATTCAACCAATTTGTTCAATTCACTGAAGATGCCATTAAAAATTTCGTTCTCCTTTTTTGAAATTTTCTCTACAACCTCACCCGCAGTGAACTCAATCCTGATAACGCCATCCTGAATTTTGCTGGTTTTTAACAGCTTTATTTTTCCAACCTCCTTTGTGTTGTTAAGATGCGTTCCTCCACATGCTTCAACATCCACACCAAGGATGTTTACAATTCTTATCATCCTGCCAGGTACAGCCCCGCCCTGATATATTCCCATTCCAAACCTCTTTTCAGCAACATTCCTTGGAATCAACATCTTTTCAATTTTTGTCCCCCTCTTCACGATCTTGTTGGCCTCGCTTTCTATCCTTTTCAATTCATGGATACCGATTGGCTGATAATGGGTTATGTCCAGATGAGAATATTCCTCGGTCTTCTTCGCTCCTGCCTGATTAACATGATCCCCCAAAACCTTCTTGGCAGCAGCATTCACTATGTGCGTTGCCGTATGCTGTTGGGAGAGTTTTAACCTTCTTAGCCAATTGACTTCTCCCTTAACTTTCATATCCCTTTTCAAACCGTGTCCCTTCTTCATTTCGTGAACAATGACACCTCCCTGCTTGAATACACCCAGAACGTCCTTACCGTTTATATCTCCCAGATCATGAATTTGGCCACCAGAGGTCGGATAAAAACCAGTCTGATCAAGAACTACGAAATTATTTATTACCTTCAACACCTTTCCGTCAAATTCCAGTTTTTTGTAATTTTTGTAATACAATATTCCTGTATCAGGAATTCCGTCCAGAGGAAGTAATTCGCTTCTCTCTGTAGCCGCTATCTGTTCTTTCTTTTCGTGAAGTTCGGAAACCTTTGAATAGAAATCATCAGCTATTTTTATTTTCTTCCCCATCTTTCCGAATTCCTCCTTCACTATTTCAGGCGGTATTCCATGACTGTCGTAAAGTTTCAGGAGTTCCTTTTCAGTCACCCTTTCCTTGAATATGTTTTTGACAATTCTTACAGACTTTCTCTTGGTGTTTTCATATTTTTTTCCTTCAACCTCTATTATTTTTCCTACACCCTCCAGACTTTCCGATAATTCAGGAAATATCGGTTTCAGGTAACGTGCATGCCATTCACAGACTTCTGGAATATCCACAGACCAAGCATATTTATTTATGAAGAGTCTCGCTCTTCTGAACAACATCCTCAGGTTGTAACCACCGCCCACGTTACTTGGCAAGCCACCATCAGTCAAGGCTACCAAAAGGCTTCTTGAATGTTCTGCCACAGAATACATTCCGGATAATGGGAGTATGAATTCTCTCAGTTCCTTGACATCCACGCCAACCTTTCCTGCCACAACTTTCCAGGACCTGTCAATGTTTTCTATTTCATCCAAATTGAGAAGGCCTGCATAAGGAACGTATATCCTCATAACGTCTTTGTCCACCTTCAGACCAGTTTTCGAAAGAAGTTTCTTGACAACTGTTGGAAAAGTCGCATCGTAAATGGTTTCGCAGCCCTGTGTGAACCATGCATTTCTCTCCTGCCCCATACCCATATCCAAAACCTTTATTCCCAGTTCTCTGATGCCTGAAGGTGTCTGTTCATAGAGCATGTAGACCTGGTTCCCTAGTTCACATCCTTTTGAAAAAAATTCCATGCATGATCCGAAATTCCCTCCACCTGCCCAGGCATCCTCATGATAGATTATATCAGAATTTTTCAACCCAATACCCCTTCTTAACCATACATGTATATCACGAAAAACCTTTTCCTGGTCCCATTTTTTGGGAGGGACAAATGAATGCTGGCCTATCATCACAAAACCGGTGTTGTGCGATTGTGTCACACCAACATTATCTATATCATTGAACCTCAGACAGAACTGCGGGATGACCAAGGGGTTTGCTGGAGGTTCCACTTCACCCGAAATCACGTATGGCTGGAAGGCAGAGATCGAAGCGTTCGTGTATTCCATTGTGGGATTCCAGCGGGCAACAACAGGATACCTTCTTATTGGTGTGTAGCCGAACTTTCTGAACATTCTCGCGAACTCCAGCCAGACATCTATATAGCTCATTTTTTTCTTTGCCGGAGTATCTCCTATGAAACCAAAACCTTCTCCGCTACACAACGGATCTCCGCATACCCTTCTTTCAGGGTCTGTATTCCAGAAAGGCTTCTTGCATTTGGTACAGACATTCCTTGTAAACCCCTCCTCTTTCAAAACACCGGTTGCATAGTACCTGTCGGGATTCTTCCAGAACTTCGGAAGAAATTCTTTTTTGATCTCTTTATCGGATTTCATAATTTATTATATTCAAGAGCTATACTTAAATTTGAGAACTAGAGAGATCTTGACCGCTTCTTAAATTAAAGTAAAGGGGAGTTTATCCGAAAAGCGCGCCAAGACCTGCTGCCGCTTCCTCTGCTTTCTTCTCAGTTTTTTCTTCTTCCTTTTCCTCTTTCTTCTCTTCCTTCTTTTCCTCTGTTGCCGCTGGAGTAGCAGCTGCCTGAACTACAGAAGCTCCCTTTATAGCGTCTTCTATGTTAACGTCCTTAAGGCTTGATACCAAAGCCTTTATTTGGGCGGTTTCAACCTTAGCTCCTGCAGCTTCGAGCACCTTTTTAACTCCAGTCTCATCTACCTTTTTTCCCAAGGAGTGAAGGAGCAAAGCCGCATATACCATTTCCATCTTTATCCCTCCTTTTTAACCTTTGACTTTTTATCAACATCTTTATCTTCTTCCTTTTCCTCTTTCTTCTCTGACTTTTTATCCGTCTTTTTCTCCGCTTTCGGCAACTCTTCCTTTACCTCAACCTCTTCTTTAGCCTCTTCCGGGATTTTCCCTTTAAGGGCAAGCATTTGCGAGTGTGCCCTTGCCAGAAGCCCCCCAACCGTTTCCTTAGTCACCAATCCAGCCTCCCTTGCCAAAATCATCGCTTCGCTGTATGCCTTTGAAAGCAGGAAGGGAACATTATCCTTCGTAACAAAACCTATGTTAAGCGAAAGGTTAAATGCATTCTGATACGCAATGCGTACGTCGTTTTCGTATTTCTCCAGTGGTATGAACAATATTTCTTTAGGGTAGATAACACCATGATCCCATACCGCAAGCAGGTTCAGAGAAATTTCTATGGGTTCCACCCCCAGTTTCATTAGAACATCAGCGACCCCCTTTTCTATGGTCTCTCCGTACCTCACGACAACAACATCCTCTTTTACGATGATGTTCTCGCCCTCAACACCTGCCGGGATCTTGACCCTCTGCAGTTCCCCTATCACAGGTCCTGCCTTGAGGTTCGTTTTACCGGCCTTTACAATTATATCTTTAGGAGCGACGTCACCCTCCTTTGCTGCTGCAAAAGATTTGGATGATTCAATTATCCTCGCCAGGTCAAATGGGTCAGCATCACTGAACAACAAGGCAGGCTGATTCTCTATTTTCTTTTCAAGTTCTTTTATGCCTTTCTTGTCAACATTCTCTAACGCCCGTTTCATTATACTCTTTCTTACCATTCTAATCTTACCCCGTCCCTTCAATTTGTCCCTCATTTCCTGTAGCTGTCTAGAAGGGAGCTTGAACATGTCAAGCAGACCAATGACTGGATATTTTTTCAACTCTTCTTCAAGTTTTTTCACTTTCTCTTTCTTCCTTTCTGACACCATTCTTACACCTTTAACTTAATTGGCGGTCCCATTGTCAGTTTTATACAAGCACCTTTCATGTTAACCTTTCCCTTGGGGAGTTTTTCCTTAACAAAGTTCATGACAGCAAGGACATTTTTCATTATTTGTTCCTCCTTCATACTTTCTGTCCCAACAGAAACATGTATTACAGGTGAATCCCTAAGCCTAACCCTGATGAGCCTCTTTGACATCTCGATGAATGGTTGGACGCTTCCTTTAGGAGGGATAGGTTTGGGCATTTTACCCCTTGGTCCTAAGACCACACCAAGTGTCTTACCCACCAGAGGCATAAGAGGTGCTTCGCAAAACCACCATTCGTATTCTTCCGCGTATTTTTTCAGTTTTTTCTTATCTCTTCCAAGCTTTTCTAGTTCACCCTTCGTTATAACTAGTCCGCCTGTCTTCTTTGCCTCAGGCAAAAGCATATCAACAATGAATATTACTTTGGTTTCTTTCCCCCTGCCTTCAGGCAGCGGAAATTCAACATCCAGCTTATTTTCGGGTTTTTTGAGATCTATGTTCTTAAGGCTAATCGACAGATCCCAAGTTTGAAGAAACTTTCTTTTCTTTGCCTTTTCCTTCGCTTCCTTTATCTCCTTCAAGAACTCTTCTGCCATATCACAACCTCCTGCTTACGCAGTAAACGGCATGATTCTTTAATTTATGGCAAAAGATATTTAAATCTTTTTGGACAGGTCGGATTCGAAATATTTCCTCACAAACCTTGAAAATTCCTTATTTTTCAAAAGCCCTTCAAAATTTTTCCCAGTCAAAACTCTGAAATCCTTGGAAACGCTCTCAGCCACATATGATCTTACACCATCCCCCAAAAGGGATTTTTTATTCCTCTTCAGAAAGTCGCCAAGAATGTTTTCAACTTTCCTATACTTCCTTTTCACCTCTGCAACCCATATCTTATCCTCTACATACAATTTCGATCCTTTGTATTTACCGGTGAATTGTTCCGAGTGTTTCTTGGAGTATACAGGAGGGCCTTTCAGCATTCTTATTTTTGGTAAAAGCCAGCTTTTCATTTCAAAAAGAATATACGAATCATTCTCATCACTCCATACAGAGACATTGAAAACCTCAAAGTCATGATCTTTCAAGAGGTTGACAATTCTCAGCGATGTCTTTCTCATCTGTGACCAAAGGATGTCTTCAACCACCTTTGGCCTCTTGAAATGCAAAGCAAAAATTTTCGTGCCTCTGCCTTTCAGATGTTTCCTTAGTTCAGTGGCATTTATGGTTCGCAGGTCCCTTTCGAAAAACCCTTCGCCAGGTTTCTTCACAAAATGTTCACATGATTTCACAAACTTTATGAAATTCTCTTCAGAAAGCGCTGCAGCGACGTTTCTCTTAGGGTCTGTGGGATCTATAACAATAAGGGGATGATCCTTGAAAAGGGACTCGGGGCCTTTGACGGAGCAATGACCTTCCAGATCTATGAACTTCCCAAATTTCCAATTTCTTGCAGAAAGAACAAGTTTCTTGAAACTCTTGTATTTTATTATGAGAAGTTCACAGAGGTAACCGGAGAAACCTAACGTACGTACATCCGATCCATACACCTCTATGGCTTTGCAGAACTGCTTCAGAAGACGAACCTCTTTTGACATATTCGGTTTTAACTGTTTGGCTATGTACCTGTTATGGAAAGGAGTTCTGTCGACAGCAGAAATTATCCTTGAAGCCGATTTAACCTTGTAACATGGAACGATATCTATCGAAAAACCATTAACCTTTCCCCTTACATAGGGATGTTCTGCATACGCTATTTCATACTCACCCTTAAGCTTTTTTATGATATTCTTTCCTGTTTCGAGACCCGACTTTTCGAGTTCTATCCTTGAATAAGAAACGGGAAACATTATGAAGAGATCTATTTCCTTCTTATCCGTTAGCCATGTGTCACGGATGAAAGAGCCAGCTACGGTTTTGCCCAGACCCATTGGTTTTATTACGTTCTCTGTGACAGCGATTATCCTTTCCAGTACATCGTTCAATTCACCCCTCTCCTTTTCTGTAGGTGTTATTTTTTTCAAAACCTTACGAAGGATATTCTCCATAGTAATTTATTTATTGCCCAACATTAAAAATAAAATGCGTCTTGATTGTTATGTTCAAGATTCTCACCAAGAACCCACTAGAATTGAAGAGGTTTGTTGATGTAGAAAAACCTGTGAATGAAATATCTTCGAAAAAACTAACGGTTTCTAAAGAAAGCGATAAACTCCGTTCCGTTATCAACCTCATACTTAAGAAATACAGAAGAATCCCAATAATTGACAGCCACAACCATTTGAAAGGAATAATTACAGCTACCGATGTACTAAACATTCTTGGTGGTGGAGAGAAAAATAAAGTTTTCCTGAAATACAAGAAGAGTTTTAACATACCTGCCAGAAAGGTGATGGAAAGACACGTTTTGACGATAGATAAAAAAACGTCCATAAAGAAAACTTTAGAAATATTCAGAAGGGAGGAGAGGGGAGCGTATCCCGTGGTATATAAGAAGAAACTGGTGGGAATTGTATCAGAATGGGACCTTGTAAAACAGATAAGAGAAAAGGTTGATTTTCTGGTTGAGGACATCATGGTCAGAAAACCAATGATAGCAAAGCCAAATTACTCTCTACTCGACACATCAAAAATAATATGCAGAGGCGGTTTTAGAAGACTCCCAATTGTTGATGACAACGTACTGGTTGGCATAGTGACACCAAAGGATATAATCGGACATTTAAATGAAAAGGGATTTCTGGACAAGTTGACCATGGTAAAGACGAAGACCAAGGATGTTATGAGGAAGAACGTTATTGTTGTCGATCCACGAACAGAACTTTTTGAAGCAATAAAAATAATGAAAAAGAAGAGGATAGGAGGTCTTCCTGTAACCGATGGAGACGACCTTATAGGAATACTGACAGAAAGAGACATTGTAGATGCGTTTTTATGACAAAGAACAGAATTATAACAATCGAGAAACTCAGAGAGCTTTTAGATGACCTTAGTGATAAACTTTTGATAGTTGAAGGCAAGAACGATAAAAAAGCTTTAAAAAGCCTAGGATTGAAAAATATTATTGCCATCGATGGCAGACCACTTTACGAGGTGGTTGAAAACATAGAAACAGATAAGGAGATTGTAATACTTACAGACTTCGATAAAAAGGGCAGGGAGATCGGAAAACGACTGAAATACCTGCTCCAGAAACATAAAAAAAGAATAAACTCAAAATTGAGAGGTAAGACAATGTCTTTAGGAAAAAATCAAATAGAAGATTTGGCAAATTTGAATAGCCAAATCGCTTTTAAGGAGGTTGATATTCATGTCAAAACTCGCGCCAACATCAATAAAATATCTGATAAAGGCACAAATAAACGCAAAAGGGGTAATAGAGAAACCTGATGTAATAGGAGCTATTTTTGGGCAGACAGAAGGTTTGCTTGGACCAGATCTGGATTTAAGGGAACTGCAGAGAACGGGAAGGATAGGAAGGATTGAGGTCAACATAAAATCAGAAAAGGGTAACTCTTACGGTGAACTAATAATACCTTCATCCTTGGATTCAACAGAAACAGCTTTGATAGCAGCAACATTGGAGACGATAGAAAGGGTGGGACCATGCATAGCAAAAATCACGCTGAAATCAGTTGAGGACACAAGGGAGATGAAGAGGAAATTCGTGGTTGACAAGGCAAAGATAATCCTGAAGGATTTGTTAGAGAAAGGTTTGCCCGATACCACAAAGATAACAGAGGACATAAAGGAGGAGATAAAGACACACGAGATAACGAGCTACAAAGGACTGCCATGCGGACCAAATCTACTCGATTCTGATGAGATAATAATTGTGGAAGGACGAGCAGACGTAGTGAATCTTATAAGGTATGGAATAAAAAATGCCATAGCAATAGAAGGCAGTTCAATTCCACAAACTATAATAGATATCTCGAAGGAGAAGATAACCACGGCTTTCTTGGACGGAGACAGAGGTGGGGACTTGAATCTGAAGGGCCTCATTGAAACAACGGATCTGGATTACATAGCTGTCGCCCCGCCTGGCAAAGAGGTAGAGGAACTATCTAAAAAAGAGGTTTTTAAGTGCCTTAGGGATAAGATATCATCTTCCCAGTTTAAACTCGAAAAAACCAACAACTTAAAAAGGGAAGAAAAAAGGCCAATGGTTGTGAAGAGGGAATACACAAAACCCATGATAAGAATTACAGAGGATCAGAAGAAGGTATTCAAGAAAACCTTGGAAGAGCTGATAGGGACGAGAGCTGCCTGTATTTTTGATTCGAGTTTCAATCTGCTAGGTAAGGTTCCCGTGAAGGAATTGATAAATACTTTGAAGACCGTAGAAAATCCTTATGCGGTTATATTCGACGGCAGGATTGACTACAAACTGGAATCAATTGCGAAGAGAAAAGACATAAAGTTTCTCGTGGGCATGGAAAAGGAAAACATTAGATCCTCTGTGGGTATACTTTCCAAAGAGGACCTTAAGTAATTTACAAATTTATTATGGGACGAACAAATATTATATATCAATAGTTCAGGTGATAGAATGGAAGATCTGTTGAAAAGACTTGTTGAAGCACCATCCATTTCGGGTTCCGAAGGGAATGTTAGAGATATGATAATGAAGGAGATAAAGCCACACGTGGATGATATTAGGGTTGATAAAATAGGTAATCTCATTGCTAGAAAGGGCAAGGGGTCCCCTAAAATAATGATAAATGCGCACATGGACGAAATTGGATTGATGGTAAAACACATAGACGAGAAAGGTTTCATAAGGTTCGAGCCAATAGGAGGCTGGGATAACAAGATAATCCAGGCACAAAAATTCAAAATACATGGTTCTAAAGGAACTGTAATAGGGGTTGTAGGAGCAAAAGCGATACATCTTCAAGAAAGGGAAGAAGGCAAGAAGACAACAAAGATAAAGGACATGTTCATTGATGTTGGAGCAAAAAACAAGAAAGAAGTTGAAAAGATGGGGATTAGTGTTGGCGATTTCATAACCCAGCACGGTGGATTTAACAAACTTGGTGGCTCTAGAGTAACAGGATACGGCTTTGATGATAGAATAGGGTGCCTAGAACTGATAGAAATTGTCAAGGGACTTAAAAAGTTCAAGGGAACTGTTTACGCTGTTGGAACGGTTAAGGAGGAGCTAGGGCTAATAGGCATAAGAGGATCAACATTCAGTATAAACCCTGATGTCCTTATATCTTTGGATGTTACCTTCAGCGGTGATGTACCTCACCTGAAACCGCATGAAGCAATAGCAATTATGGGCAATGGACCTGCACTGCTCATCAAGGATTCATTGAGCATAATACAAGACAATCTTAAGAAATGGGTTCAGAATGTTGCAAAAAAGAACAAGATCCCATTACAATATGATGTATTGAGTGCTGGGGCAACCGACTCTTCTATAGCATCGACAATTAGAGAAGGCATCCCATCCTTAGCGATATTAACACCTTCACGTTATATGCATACACCCGTTGAGATCGCGGATATGAAGGACGTGAAGAATGCAGTGGAGATTGTTAAAGAACTTGTTAAGAGTGCGCACAAACACCTATAGAACCTTCACATGTTCACGTATTGGTATCACTTCCAGTTCACCCTTGTAAAACTGAACATTACCAATTACGTTGAGCTCATTTTCATCTTTTATTTCATTTATATTCACGCCACTCAATTCCAACAACTCTAATGTATCTTTCCATAAAACAATCTTTATCTCCCCTGTATCGTCCTTAAGATCGAAGAATGCATTTCCTTTATTAATTTTTAAACTAGTTATCCTTCCTGTTATGTTCACAGTTCTGCCCACATAGCTGGAATCAATTTCACCTATATTCACGTGAAATGAATGTAGTTGATTAACAAGAAAATACAGCACTAACAAACCAATAACAACGCCTATGAATGAAATTTTTGTCAATTTAGCTTCATTCATATCAATTTCCTCCCAGCTTAAAAACTGCTAAATCAGTATATACAGGCCCATTTCTGGTAAGGACACTGCTTTTTAACTTCACGTCTTTCACGGCCATTTCACCTATCTTCACATCTTTATGTTTATTTATGAAATCCAAAAGTAGGTCCCTGTTCCTTCCCGATTTGACCCGTCCTATGGTTAAGTGTGGCGATTTATTTTTTTCACCGATATTTAAGCAATCATTCATATTCTTCACCAACTTCACAAAATCATCTTTACCTTCATCCACATCCAGCCATAAAGTTTTTATATGTTTCGGGCTTCCAAAATAACATAGTCCCTGTATGTTTATTTTGAAAACATAATTTCCCCTCAGGCCCCTTTCAACAGATTTTTTAATCACATCAACTTCATCCTCTTCAACTTCCCCAAGAAACTTTAGCGTGAAATGAAGATTTTCAGGCTCCACCAGCTTGATATCCAAATTCATACTAATTATCTCATTCTGGATCTCCTTTACTTGCTTTGCAAGATCCTTGTTCAAATCAACCGCCAAAAAACACCGCATAAAAATTTATTGTTAAATTTATATATAAATTTCATCCACCTTCACTAAATATTTAAATATTTTAGCCAAATATATGAAATTATGAACTTGGATATGAACTTAAGTGAAAAATATGTGAAGTTGTTCAGTTGGAGTGAAAATCCATTCAGCTTTAAGATACTACCTAACCTATTTGTAGGTTATATGAAAGAAACAGAGAACATTTTAGACAATATAAGAAGCATGGACAAGTTCTCTCTCCTACTCGGACCTACGGGTTCTGGTAAAACAACCCTCCTTAAGTTTATAGCAGACAAATTTGATGGTAAAAGCATTTTCTACTTATCGAAACCGCCAAAAAATCCAGAAGACTGGGTAAATATATTCACGAACTTCATAGGATTTGGAATAATGGAGAGGCTCTTTTCAAGAAGAAAGAATCTCAACTTGTATAACCTTAGTGAATGGGTAAACAAAAAAACACAAAGAAGGAAAATTGTCCTACTCTTGGATGAAGGACATGAGGCCACAATAGAAACGCTTGAATGGCTGAGAACCCTGACAGATCAGATAGATAATCTATCAATCGTGATAGCAGGTTTGCCCACCCTCGAACAGATTCTGAGAGAAAATCTTGAAACCTTCATAAGGAGGGTAAGTACGAAGGTGGAGCTAACGAATCTCACAAAATCGGAAACAAGAGAACTTATTAAAAAAAGAATAGAATGGGTTGGCGGTAATGATATAAAACCTTTCACTTCTGAAACCATACAGGTTATACACGAAAAGACAGGGGGGTTCCCCAGAGAGGTAATAAAACTGTGCAACGATTTTGTTCAAAAAGCGACCGAAAGAAACATATCTACAATAGACCCCAATTTCCTGGAAGAAATCAGAACGGAAGCACCCAGAAGGGTTTCATTGGGGAGCATAAACAACCTACCATCTCGTCAGAAGCTTATTTTGGAACTATTGAATAAAAACAAAGATATAACACCATCAGAAGTGGTCTCAAACATCGAACTGGATGGATACCGGGATAAGGAAAATGCAATAAGATCGGTTAACAATATACTTAAGAGACTCTTGAAGGACGGTTTGGTAACGAGAAGGAGAGCAGGCAAGACATTCCAATACAAACTTTCAGATAAAGTAAAAACAATGATGGTTAATGCGTAATTTTTAAATACTTTGTTTTTAAATATATAGCATAATGTTTTCAGGAGGGGTATTATGGAAGAGAGAGTGAGAAGCAGACAACTGGTCGGCAAGATATTAGTTTCTGAGGAAACAGGAAAGAAGTTTGGTGTTGTTGGTGATCTTGATTACATTATAGAATCAGGCGAGCTTATAAATCTGGTTTTAATTGAACCAACAAAGCATACAACTGAACTCAATCTTCAGGAAGATGACAGGGGAAGGGTTCTGGTTCCCTTTTCAGCTGTAAAATCAGTTGGAGATTTCGTAATAGTTACGGAAAAGGATATAATTTAATCTCCAGACCATTTTATTCCAGATTTTAGGATAGATATAAATTTGACCCGGTCAATATACTATTTATGAGAGAGAAAGGATACTATCGAAATACAATAAAAAACGTTATGCAGATACTAAATTTACTGAAAAAATACGAAAAAACAGGGGAATTGCTAACGATATCTAAAATATCAAAATTAACAGGCATGCATAAATGGACAGTGTCCAGAACCCTGGATCTCTATATGCAGAATTTTGTTGAAATAACTATCCCAGATGGTTTTGAAGATGTCGGTTTACATATAAAATTCGTAAGATTAAAGAGACCTGACATAACAAAAGAACAGGTTTTACGCCTACTTAAACTGCGAAGTCTCACTTTTTAATCCCTCACACCCTCTGTTATTACCCTGAACACAGCCTCTCCTTCTGGCATGTTCGGTGAGTCTATCAGCTTCGCTATCCTTTTATCTCCTTTGGATTTCCTGAGATAAACACGGAACGTCGCCTGATGCCCTAATATGTGACCTCCTATGGGGGCAGTCGGGTCCCCGAAAAGAACATCCGGCCTTGCCATAACCTGATTTGTTACGTATATGGCCACGTTGTAGACATCGGCTAACCTTTGTAGTTTATGCAGGTGTCTGTTCAGTTTTTGCTGACGGTCGGCCAGAGTTCCTCTTCCCGTGTAATCCGAACGGAAAGATGACGTTACAGAATCAACTATCAAAAGTTTAATATCCTCTTTCTTTAGTATCTCCTCTGCTTTCTCGGCCAAGAGGACTTGATGATCTGAATTGTAAGCCCTTGCAACAAAGACGTTTTCCATAGTTTTCTTGGGATCAAGACCCAAGGATTCTGCCATTTGCTGGATTCTTTCAGGTCTGAATGTTTGCTCGGTGTCTATGAAGAGCGCCTTACCTCCCATGCCACCTTTTTCCTTCGGGAGCTGGACCGTTACAGCCAGCTGATGTGCCAACTGAGATTTCCCTGAACCATATGCACCATGCATCTCTGTTATTGCCTGCGTTTCGATTCCTCCACCAAGCAGGTCATCCAGTGCTTTGGAACCGGTTGTTATTTTACCAACTTGTTCCCTCTTTTTTAAAACATCGCCTGCTGACTCGAAACCCATTTCCAGCTTTTGCCTCGCTCCAGCTATTATCTTGTTTGCACTTTCAACACCCAGTCCAGTAGCGGCTGACAGTTCCCCGGCCGAGGCAGCAGCTATACTCATAATATTATCATAACCAGATTCCTTTAACTTTTCCAAAGTTTTATCTCCAACCCCAGGCAAACCAGTCAGATCCTTTGACATAAAACCACCTCGTTAACCTTTATATTTCTTTTTAAGACTTTAATCTTTAATGCCCTCTATTCTTTCCAACATATTTTTAGTTTCCTTCTCGGTATCCATAATTTCAACTTCATTTGACATGAATTCCATTCTATCTGTAAACTGATTCTTCTTAATCCTCCCTCTGATCATGAATTCCTTACCCAAGACATCAAAATTTTCATAAATCGATAAAGGATCGGCATGTTTTGAGGCCAAGTCCCTTATGTCTTCGGTATTCTTGTCTAAAATCTTCTCGGCCAAGTCCCTGAAAAAGACCACGCGTACGTTCCCTGAACCATCATCAACAACCCCCGATATCACAAGCTGATATTTGGGTTCAATGTTTCCGTGATCCTTACATGCCCAGACGTCTCCTGATTTTTCAATCCTAGTTTCACACTTAGGGCAGACCTCAAAGAAAGGGTTCCTTCTGAATAACTGAACGAGAGAAGCACGAATTTCGCTGTACTCACCTTCCTTCAAGCCACTGATATCCTTCGTTTTAACTGTCTCGAAATCCCTTTGGATATCCTCGCCTTTGGGCACTCCCAAATCTTTCCCTTCAACCCTTTCAATCTTACCGAACTTTCCCAATCTAAGCTCGTTGTTACCTCTGCTATCCTCTTTTACATATCCACTGCTGACCCTAAGGACATCGTTTTCATTTATTTGCAGTGTTTTAAGAAGATCTATCTCCTTGTCCCACAGTGACAACCGAATCGTCCCTGTCTCGTCTCCTAATACCAAGTTAACAACAGAACCGCTCCTTCCATTCTTATCAAAATCCCTTTTTTCAGCAACATTCACAACCCTTCCAATTAAATCCACGGATTTCATCCCTGAAATCACATTCTTGATCCTCAGTTCTTTCTTTTTGGTTTCTTTCAAAAGGTTAACACCAAGCTCCTTCCCAACAATGTATGCTGCTCCCTCCTCGGAAACCAGACCAGAGAGCTCTGTCTGCTTCTCACCAATTCTTTTCCTCACCTCTTCCTCAGACAGATCAGAGACTTTCACGATTTCCTGTATGATCTCTTTCAGAGAATACATGGTAATCACAGACTTTAATAAAGAATTGAAAATTAGTTATAAAAGATTATGTTTAAACTTCTTCAACCAAAAAATAATTTCTTTACTCTATAATTCCCAATCCTGTTGATGATTCAAGTAACTTCTTCACCTGTCTGGTTTTCGTTTTGTATGGGGGTAGATTTTTGTTGACCCATTCCATTATGATTGAAGGTTCCTTGTAATATATGTTGATTAGTTTGCATACTTCCCTGTAATCTGTTATAGCGAACTTCCTCATCCATTCCAGAATCTTCGCCCGGTTTTTTATCTCCTCCGTCATCTTTTCATAAGACATGCCCCTGTCGAAAGCGATTCTTTTCAGAAGATACGAAGTTTCAAAGTTAGATCCGAATGAATCTGTTGAAGGAACCCAATCAAATGTTTTTATTGTATGGGGGCTCCCTGTCTTCGGGTCAACTGATTCTATTTCCACTATACTTTTAACCCTCCTTGCAGATTTCCCCTTTTCCTTTGCATTGACCATTACTATCACGAGATCAAGGGTTTCTATCAAACTGGGGGATAGTTCTATTGGAGGGGTCTCCAAACGCTTGATAACGTCTTCTATTGAGCCGGCGTGTATAGTTCCTATAGACGAGTGTCCTGAAGCCATGCCCTGGAACATCACGTATGCCTCTTTACCTCTGACTTCCCCAACTATAACGTAATCAGGATTCTGCCTGAATGATTCCTTAAGAAGTTCAAACAACGTAACCTCTCCGTACCTCTTTCCTGAAGCCTCTGGAACACCAAATCCAACTCTAGACACGCTTGGTATCCAATTTTCATGCGGAAGATTGAGCTCGCGGGTGTCTTCTATGGAAACGATTTTGTCTTCAGGCGGTATGAACATACTCATCGAATTCAAAAAAGTTGTTTTTCCGCTTGAAACACCACCACATATTAATGTCGAGGCCCTGGCTTCTGTAACCATCCAGATGTATGCCATGAGTTCAGAGGAGGCCGTATTCAAATTTATAATGTCAATGGGCGAAAAGGGCTCTATACGAAACTTTCGAATGGAAAATGTTGGACCCTTAGTGGTTACATCCTTCGCTAAAGTTGCCTGAACCCTCGAACCATCTGGAAGTGAACCATCGAGAAGTGGTTTTGCATAGGATACGTATCTCCCACAACGTTCTGCCAACTTTATCACAAAATTGTTGAGGTAGCCGCCATCAGTGTAAACAATGTTGGTTTCAGTAGAACCAAACTTTCTGTGAACAACAAAAACAGGTATCCCCAGGCCAGAACAACCTATGTCCTCTATGTACGGATCATGCAGAAGACCTTCGATCTCGTTGAAACCAACAAAATCCCTGTATATGTAATAGCTGATCTTGACATAGGTTTCTGAGCTCAAAACTATATTTTCATCCTCGAGTATACCTGCCAGCTTTTTCTGTATGTATTCGAATGTCTTTCCCCTGTCCTTTATCGCTGAGAGCTCAACATCTATTGTTTCAAGCAGATCCTTTTTCACGGTTTCCAGAACTTTTACCTCTCTTTCCGAAAGTTTGGGTTCTATAATGTTATATACAAGACCCTTTTTTTCGGCGTCCCATTTTATCTTTGCATAAACAAACGGCTCAAGGAGCGGGTATTTTATATCAACTTCTGTCATTTTTTTGAGTGAGGGAAAAATTATTAGGTGTTTAGGTTCTTTGATCTCAACAACAGGATATTCTACCCTCCCTTTACCTTTCATTCTGTCTATCTTCTCTCTGAGAGCACCCCTCAAAGTCATTTGACCTACTTCCTTTTAGTCTTCTTTACAATTTTTCTATGCCGAGCGCAACCAGGGCATGCATAAATCTTTGTTGAGGACAGAGAAAATCTCCTTCTGCCTAAATCCTTCCTTAGAGAAGGATCGGATATGGAAAACCCTCTATATACGACGAACGTCTTGTATTTCGGAACCTTTCTCCCACAAAAACCACACGTAACAATAGTTTCTCTCCCCCTTGTTTTTGTGTGGTGCCACCCTCTTCTGTAAGCCTCTTTTCTAGCCATACAATCTACACCTCTCTAATTTAATATATAAACCGATATGATATATAAGGAATGATTTAATAAGGACAATACAACACTTTAGAGGAGGGTCTAGATGAAGGATAAGCTGAAAAAAATAAGTGAATACGAATGGGAACTAGATAAAAATGTTAGACCTAAGATGAACGTGAAGGCAAAGATCATCGGAAACAAAATGGTGGTCGATTCGCTCGAAGATGCCGCTGTCCAGCAGTTAACCAACGTCGCGACACTTCCTGGTATTATAGAACCTGTGATAGGACTTCCGGACATGCATTGGGGATACGGTTTGCCAATGGGAGCTGTGAGCGCTTTCGATTCCAAAGAGGGAATAATATCTTCCGGCCTTTGCGGTTTCGACATAAACTGCGGCGTGAACTCGATAAGGACGAGCCTATCTTATGATCAGGTCAAACCAAAATTAAACGAGTTAATCTCAGCATTGTTTAAAAATATTCCATGCGGTGTGGGAGCGAAGGGGAAACTGAAACTAACGAATGATCAATTGGATCAGGTCCTAACTAGGGGGATAGAGTGGGCAATAGAAAATGGTTTCGGAACAAAAAGAGACAAAGAGCATATGGAAGAGAACGGAAGAATGGAGGGTGGAGATCCTTCGAAGGTATCGGACCTTGCAAAGAAGAGAGGACTCCAACAGCTCGGGACGCTCGGAGCTGGAAACCACTTCCTTGAAATACAAAGGGTTTCTGATATTTATGATGAAGAGAAAGCTAGAGAATGGGGAATTGAAAAAAAAGATCAGGTCGTGTTGATGCTGCATTGCGGTTCCCGCGGTCTAGGCCACCAGGTGGCGAGTGATTATTTGAAGATACAGGAACAGGCCGTAAAGAAATACAACATCTGGCTCCCTGACCGACAGTTGGCGTGCGCGCCCGCTAGCTCCCGGGAGGGCCAAGACTATTTTTCTGCAATGGTATGCGCCGTTAACTACTCGTTCACTAACCGTTTGGTCATGACTCATTGGATCCGCGAGACCTTTGAAAAGGTCTTCGGCATGGATTGGGAATCAATGAACATGCAAACCATATACGGATTATGTCATAATGTGGTGAAACTGGAAGAACACACTATAAACGGAGAAAAACGAAAAGTGTTTGTCCACAGAAAGGGATCGACACGCTCCTTCCCGAATGATCCCGTTCTTATTGCAGGAACAATGGGAACGTCGAGCTATCTTCTGAAGGGGACTGAGAAAGCGATGGAGAAGACCTTCGGGTCAACTGTTCACGGAGCAGGTCGTGCAATGTCGAGGCATGCCGCCATACGCAAATTCTGGGGAGGGAAGGTAAAGGAAGACCTTGCAAGCAAAGGGATCGTTGCCCAATCAACCCACCCCAAGGTCTTGGCTGAAGAGGCCCCAGGTGCCTACAAAAACGTGGACGATGTGATAGAAAGCGTGCACGGAATAGGAATTTCTTTGAAGGTAGCTAAAACAATTCCAATAGGGGTCTGCAAAGGATAAAAAGCAAAGGACATACATCAAAGATGCATGTCAACTGATCATATATCTAAACTGACAGTTACCTTATAACCCTTATCCGTTTTTTCCACGCCGAACTTATGATACGTAACCCCTTTGACCAGCGTGCCTCCCTTATCCTTGCTTATCATCTCACCATAACACTTTGCCTTCAGATGCCTATCGCTGATATCTGGTATTTCGAACCTTGAAAAGAACATCTCCTCTGTATCCACAAGGCTTATGAGTTCCTGTAACCAGTTCAACATAAGGTCTTTCGTATCCTTCCCTTCAACTTCAATTCCCCTCTCCACCTTCGGTTCCACCCTTTCTATCTGACATACCACACTGAAGAGCGCGAGGGCAGCATTAACGAAAAGCTCTTTCAGATCCTTGCCATACGCCTCAAAAAGAACATCTGACGTTAGATCATCTACGAACCTGTACTTCATGAATATCCTAGAAAGATTTACGATTGTTTAAATAAAAAAACAGGGGTTTTACTTAGTAAGCTGGGAAACCGAGCCCCCTTATATCGTACTTACCTATGAGATCTTGTGCCCCCCTGCACTGCAAGGATTGTATAACGACTTTTTCAAGATTGTCAGCTGCTGGGAAAACTACTGTTTTTATATCCTGAGATATTATTTCAAGATTCTCCAGACCAGTTCTCTCCGAAGCTACTGTATTATTTTCATAGGTTATTCTTGCAACAAAGCCCTTCAAAGGAACATCACCTGTATTGAACAACGCTACGGTAAGGTTCTTCGTCGAGTTATCGAAGTTCGCATTCTGAATAAGCAATTGAGCCCTAGCGCAGAACTGAAGTTCCTCCCTCTGCTGGGTAACGAAAGTGGTTGCCCAACCAGCTAGAATTCCTGCAACTATCATGGTAAACGCTATCAACATTATCACTGCAATAAGAGGGGATATACCCTTTCTCCTCATCTCATCACTCCTTAATTATATCCTTTTTAGGAATCTTGGCTGAAAATGCAGGGCATGCCTTATTGAAGACAGTTACCTCTTCCGCCGTTCTCGCCAGCTCCGCGTAGTCACCCTGCGTTCCGTTAAGATCGACAACTATTATGGCAGATCTCTGTTCAGTTAAAGGATATTCCTTGCTTAGATTTGGTGTTACCTTTATATCAGAGCTTGTATCGTTGTAGGTAACTATGTTGGTTAAATTCATTATTTGTACACTGAACCCGTAGATCTGTATAGTACCCAAGTTTTTAACAACCATTGTAAGATTTTTATTGTTGCTGGTGTATGTCGCTGACTCTATATTGTAGTTCGTTAATGCCACACACTGAGTCGTCACACCTGTTTGACTTGTAACCCAATGGGTCACCCAAGATGATATCATCACCCCAACTGCAACACTTATTGCTATTAGCACGACGGCAGCTATTATAGGGGAAATTCCCTTCATGCCCATAATATAAGATTTGAACTAGCTCATTAATAAAAGTTTAAAACACCAAATTCCGTTTAAGACAACCATCGAACATTTGATATAAACTTATAAATAAAGGATAATACAAAATCTCTATTTATGTGAACAGTTATGAGAAAAATGGTTTACCTTTTTGGAGAGAAGGGAAAGGAGAGCAAGAAACTGCTTGGCGGTAAAGGAGCGAACTTGGGAGAAATGACAAAGATAGGCCTTCCAGTTCCACCTGGATTTACCATATCAACCCGTGTATGCATGGACTTCATAAAAACTAAAAAATACCCTAAAGGCTTGGAGAAGCAAATTGATTCGAACCTGAGGAGACTTGAAGTTAAGATGAAAAGAAGGTTTGGGAAGGAGGAAAGGCCTCTACTCGTTTCTGTCAGGTCGGGAGCTCCTGTTTCCATGCCAGGCATGATGGATAGCGTTCTAAACCTTGGTCTAAACGAAAAAACCATGAAAGGCCTTGAAAGAGAGAGCGGAGATTTACGATTCGCGTGGGATTCTTACAGGAGGTTCATTCAGATGTTTAGTGACGTTGTTTTGGGTGTGGAACATGCAAAATTTGAGAAAGTTCTTAACAGATACAAGAGAGGAAGGAACGATACGGACCTCAGACCAGAAGAACTCAAAAGGATTGTTAATGGTTATAAAAATCTCGTTAGGAAAGAGACAGGGAAAGAATTCCCTTCAGATCCGAAGAAACAACTCAAAATGTCGATTGACGCGGTATTTCGTTCCTGGGACAACAAGCGTGCGAAAATATACAGAAAACTCCACGGCATACCCGATGACATGGGGACTGCTGTCAATGTTCAGGTAATGGTTTTCGGAAACCTGGGGAAGGATTCTGCAACGGGCGTGGGATTCACGAGAAACCCTTCTACTGGGGAAAACAAGCCCTATGGTGAATATCTAATCAATGCCCAGGGCGAGGATGTGGTTGCTGGTATAAGGACACCAAAACCAATATCCCAACTCAGGAAGGACCTGCCGAAGGCATACAAAAGTTTAATGAAGGTGTACAAACTCCTTGACAGACATTACAGGGACATGCAGGACATGGAGTTTACAGTCGAAAAAGGAAAACTTTTCGTTTTGCAGACCAGAACAGGTAAGCGAACTGCGCAGGCAGCAGTTAAAATCGCGGTTGATCTGGTAAAGGAGAAGATGATAACCAAGGAGGAAGCGATAATGAGAATAGACCCCGTGCAAATTGATCAATTATTGCACAAACAGCTTGATCCGAAAGAGAAGGAAAAGGCAAAGGTTATTGCGAAAGGACTTCCAGCATCTCCGGGAGCCGCCGTAGGTGTCGTGTGTTTCACGGCAGAGCACGCGGAACAACTCGCCTCCAAGGGAAGGGATGTTATACTTGTAAGGAATGAAACATCCCCTGAAGACATCGGGGGCATGTCCGCTTCGAAGGGGATACTCACGGCAAGAGGAGGAATGACATCGCATGCAGCCGTAGTTGCCCGGGGAATGGGAACATGTTGCGTGGCAGGCTGTGAGAGTATAATAATAAATGAAAAAAAGAAGACCCTCACGGTAGGCAGCATCAAAATTAAAGAAGGTGACTGGATCACGCTCGAAGGGGGAACAGGGGAAGTAATTATTGGCAAAGTCCCTGTCGTTGACCCTGAGATGAAGGGGGAATTCAAAACCCTTATGAAATGGGTTGACCACATCAGGCGTTTGAAGGTAAGAACCAATGCCGATACACCATCAGACTCGAGGAGAGCTCGGAATTTCGGGGCAGAAGGGACCGGCCTGTGCAGGACAGAACACATGTTTTTCGAAGGAAAGAGAATAGATGCTGTCAGAGAGATGATATTGGCAGGGGATGAGAAAGGGAGGAGGAAGGCCCTGAAAAAACTCCTTCCAATGCAGATGAACGATTTCGTGGGAATATTCAGGGAGATGAACGGTCTGCCTGTTACCATTCGCTTGCTTGATCCCCCACTTCACGAGTTTCTTCCAAAAGAAGACCCTGAAATACGTTCCCTAGCGAAGCGTATGAAGATGGGGTTTCAAAAACTAAAAAACAAGGTCAACTCACTGAGCGAGTTCAACCCGATGCTGGGATTCAGGGGCTGTAGGCTGGGGGTTGTATACCCCGAGATATCAGAAATGCAGGTGGAGGCCATAATAAGAGCGGCGATAAAGATAAACAAGAGCGGTGGCAAAGCGTTGCCGGAAATAGAGATCCCTGTTTTAGGGATTCTAGAGGAAGCAAAGTTGCTGAGGAAAATTATAGATAAGGTTGCAAAAGGTTTAATCAAAGAATCCAAGGTTAACGTTAAATACAAGGTTGGAACAATGGTTGAACTCCCAAGGGCATGCGTCGTAGCGGTTGAGCTGGCAAAGGTCTTGGAGTTCTTCTCTTTCGGGACGAATGACCTGACCCAAACAACCTATGGATTCTCAAGGGATGATGCTGGTAAATTCATACCAAAATACATAGAGAAAGGGATCCTTAGGCACGATCCTTTTCAGGTGCTGGACAGGGAAGGTGTCGGTCACCTTATGAAAACATGTGTAGATCTCGCCAGAAAGGCTAACCCTAAGATAGAAATAGGAATTTGCGGCGAGCACGGAGGAGAACCAAATTCAGTTGAATTCTGCCATTTGATAGGGATTGACTACGTTTCCTGCTCACCCTTCCGCGTACCCATCGCCCGGCTCGCGGCTGCGCAGGCCAAAATAAAGAACGGATAATATAGATTTCAATAGAAATTTTTCAACATAAAAACGCTTAAATAACTTCGATTGATATTTAAAATTAGTGGTTGCCATGGTTAAAGTAAAGGAGATAATGAAAAAGCATGTCGTAACGATAGACCCTGATGTAACAATGTCAACAGTAGCGAAGATACTCACCAACAACAGGATAGGTTCAGCTGTTATAGTTGAAAAGGAGAAGCCCATAGGAATGGTGACAACCAATGACATAGTGACCCTGATAGCAACCAACAAGGACCCAAAGAAGATAAAGGCCGGAAAATTCTGGAGAGACAGGAAGAGGCCATTCATAACAGTTTCACCTGATGAGAATGTATTGAGTGTCGCTAAAAAAATGATAAAGAGCGGTCTGAAGAGATTCCCCATAGTAAAGGACGGCAAGCTGAAGGGCATAGTTTCAACCAAGGAAATCCTTTTGGTCTCACCAGAACTTATAGAACTTCTTTCCGAGAAACTGAAGGCAAAGGTGGATGCTGTCGCAAGGCCTGATCAAGCAATCTCTGGACTCTGTGAAAGATGCGATTCCTATTCAGACGACCTGAGAAACATAGATGGTAGATGGGTCTGTTCAGAATGCAGTGAAAGAACGGAAGAGTGAAAGTTTAAACGTATGTTTAAACATATATATTTTAGTGTATAATTCCAGATTTCTTTATGAAAATCTATTTCATTTTTTTGATACTCTCCCTCTTTCTGATCAGCAATGTCCAAGCAATCGTTATAAACGAGTTCATGCCGAACCCCCCTGACGTTCATGACAGCTCTGAATGGATTGAGATCACAAGCCACTTTAATACGTCCTTGAAGAATATAGCAGTTGATACCGGCAACGGGCCGATAACCCTGAATGGCTCTATCGAGGAGAATGAATTCATAATAATCACGAAGAACTCAAGTGCTTTCAAAAAGATATGGGATTCGGAAGTTAGAATTTTCGAAAGCAGTAAGGTCAAACTCAACAACAAAGGAGATAATATTTCGCTCTACAATGGTTCATCACTTTTACAAAAGATAGAATACAACGCTTCTGAAACTAACATATCATATGGTCTATGCAATTCGACTTTTATCCTCCAGAACATCTCTACCCCCGGCCTTCCCAACATATGTCTTTCAGGAAATACGAACCAGACCAATGAAACCAACGAGACGGGAATGACGAACGAAACCTGCGATCTTTCGTTAACTATAGCATCAGATCTGATTTTCATTTCAGGCGAAAAACACAACTATTACCTGAGTGTTGAAGACAAAAAATGTGATCAGAAAGAAAAGGAAGTAAGCATAGAATACTGGATAGAAGACCTATTCGGAGAGATGATAAGATCCAGATATACCACTACACAGAGCATCACATGCTATAAAAATATATCCAGACAGTGGACCCCAAAAGAAACTGAAGGTTCAGAAGCCTTCTATATAAAGGCAAGGATAACCAATTTAACCTGTAACGATTCCGACCATTCTAATGATCTCGCTGAAAAAGTAGTTATTGTTAAGGGCAGAATCCCCGATTCAGAAGAATGCCCTCCATGTGAAATAAAGGAAACAACCTGCTCATACGGGTCCTGCCCAAAATGTATTTGCGAAGAGGAAGAAGAAAAAGAGACAAAAGACTTCAAAATAATTTCCTTTCCTGAAGAAATAGAAAAAAATAAAGAAATAGAAATAGAGGTCGAAATAAACAACACCTCCATCTACCGAAAGGACTACACAGTATATTCATATGTTTACGAAGGAAACAAAATCCTTTCCGAAGGTTTTGATGGGAATTTTTGGTTCAATACATGGGATGCCAACAGGCAGAATGTGAGTATACCCGGAAATTCTTCTATTACACTTACACTTAAAAACAGAATCGCAATCGATACAAAACCAGGGAAATACGATCTAAGGGTAAGAATACGGTTTGACGACGAAAAACGCGATCTTACAAAGAATATCATAATCAAGGAATCATTTCCAAAACCAAGCAACCAAACAATTGAAGAGGAAAACGAAGCATCGGATGAATTTAACTTTACGAACGAAACAATCGAAATGGATTTACCAACGGGAAGAATAATTTCAAAAAGAGAAGAGAATTGGTTTTCTACTTTTATAGAAAACGTAATAAATTTCTTTAAAAACCTCTTTAATCTATAAATAGAATCATCAATTACTATTTTGGGCCTGTAGCTCAGTTGGATAGAGCAGTAGCCTCCTAAGCTAAAGGTCGGGGGTTCGAATCCCCCCAGGCCCGTACTAACGTATGACGACTTGGAACGAAAGTGAAGGTCGTCTTACGAAAATTTGGGTAAAGATAGTTTTATAACTTTTCAAAAATAAATTATAAGCATGACTAGAATTATAACAATTGCTTCTGGAAAGGGAGGAGTGGGAAAAACAACAATCGTCGCGAATCTGGCGACTGCCCTTGCACTATATGGCAAATCTGTAGTGGCGCTTGATGCCAATCTGACGACATCCAACCTCGGTCTGCATCTGGGTATTCATTTGTATCCAAAAACCCTGCATGATGTTTTGGAGGGGAAGGCAGGAATACAGGATGCAACCTACCAACATAAGACAGGATTCAGGGTAGTACCCGCGGACATATCCCTCAGAAAGATGAGAAACATCAAATCCGATGATTTTGTTAACGTTTTTTACAAACTAATGGAAGGTACGGATTTTATCTTGATAGACTCGGCTGCAGGCCTAGGGAAAGAAGCCCAGTCATCCATAGAAGCGGCAGACGAGCTCATAACCGTGACAAACCCCGAACTTCCGGCTGTGACTGATGCAATGAAACTGGGATTGCTTGCAGAGAAATTTGAAACCCATAATCTTGGTGTGGTTGTTAACCGGATAAAAAGGGAATCACATGAGGTTCCAATAGAACATATAGAGGAGATGCTGGGGGTTCCGGTGATCGGAAGGATCCCAGAGGACAGGGAAGTTCGCAAGTCGATCGCCCTGAAGGAGCCAATTGTTTATCACAACCCCAGATCCCATGCTGCACAGCACATACGATCGATAGCAGCAGGGCTCATAGGAGAGGAATACACACCTAGAAAACCATGGAGTCTTCGCCTATTTGGTTGGATGACAAGGTAAAATAAATCACACAAAGCTTACATGGCTCCCTTCAATGCATGTTTTGTGTATTTGCCATAATATTTGGTTGGCTTTATCTTCTCTGCACATCGGAGGACAATCCGGTAGCGTTAATTTGTCTTGAAAAACCTGTTTTCGTTTGTCAGAATTCCAGATTTTTATGAAGCTATCTTCATTTAAATCCCCATAAGCGAAATTATCCAGACCTCTTGTATAACAGCATGGATACATCTTTCCATCGGCTGCAACAATTGAGGTAAAATGGTCCCTAAAACATTCGGTAAGTTTATCTTCAATTGACGATGGGTTTTTCATGCTTTCATACTTGAACTTAGTTGCTATAACACGGAAGTCGTCATTATCGAATAATTTTTGACATTTCTCTATTGTCGGCACAACGTAAGTTTTATCATAATGGAATGGTCGAAATTGTACGTAATTCACATTGGCAAATCTTCCTCTCTCAGCGAATTCCATCATCCCTTCTTCATTTTCCTCATTTGTGAGGTAGCCCACACCCACTGTGCATGACGGATTATGTTTATCTCTTGCCTCTGTGAGCAATTCAACGTTTTTCCAGACTTTAAAAAATTCGCTTTCCTCCACTCCACGGTATAGGCTGTAGGCCATAGAATTTGGATATTCAATACTTACTCTAACATAGGTGCAATTTTCCACGAGGATTTTTGCGATTTCTTTTGTTATTAACGATCCGTTTGTAATCAAGGCCGGTTCTATCCCCTTATCCTTTGCGTATACAATGGCATAAATTGAGCTTTCATTACATAACGGTTCGCCTCCGCCTGTGAATATAAAGCCTTTGGCGAATTCACTCACCTGGTCTGTAAAATCTTTCATAAATTCAAGTGATAATGATGAATTACTGTATCTATTACCCGAACAATCTTTGCAATTTTGATTACAATCATTGGTAGGGTCTATCTGAAAGGTGACTGGTAAAGTAGTGCTTGTCTTTAACCATTCATCTATCCTGTCAGGATAACAGAATATTTTAAAATCCGTTAAGATATCATCTTCAGGCAATTTTATTTTAATATATCCTAGGTCTTTCTTATGCGATGGATCTATCTGTGCAACAACTTCCTTGAATTCGAAGAAAAAATCAGTAGGGTGTTGCCTGTCCCAAATAACACAATTTGCTATTGGGTGTTGTGCTAATGTTTTTTGTTCTAACTCTTTGCATAAGTTCGGTTCATTCCAACTTGTAACCAAATAATCAGAAGGAAATCTAAAATGTCTTTCAGCCTTGTCAATCACAACGGTCGCGAATCCATGTTCTTTTTTAAGACTGATTAACGCTTCCTCATTCAGCTTGAGGTCATTGATCGGTAGAACAACTACTGACGGTTTTGTTCGGTTGACATCCCTTTCGAATTCTCCGAAACTTGTTGCCACTGTATCCACAGAAAAGCCAGCTTGATTGTAAGATCTGCTGAGACTATAATCGATAGTTTGTCTCTTAGGAGCCTTCCAAAAGGAAGGATCATCGTGACAATATACTAGATATCTGTGGGCGGATCCTTCATCAAATAACAGAGACACCCCTCTCAGTTCAGATCTCGGTTTGTACAGAGCTAATTTTAAAAATTCAATAATACCTGAATTATAGGCACCGCTCAACTTATCGAAATCTATGTATTTGCCAACTTTCATTATAAAATGATCTTTTTAGTATATTTAAATATTTTGTTATGTAAAAGTAGTAATTTATGTTATTTTTTCGTAAGCGGTAACAAATCAGTCAAGTTAATCTCGAACGCGCAGACGGGCTGCTCGATCCCGAAATTGTCAAGGACCTGTGGATGGATCTCACCGATGTACGCGATTTTCTTACCTTTAACAGAGACCCTTCCTGCTCTTCCCGGGATGAAGGAGGGATGTTCTGTTTTGCTTATAATATAGTCTAAACCGAGGTTTCTCATCAGGAAATCTAAACTCTGTTTCGCAGTTGTGAAATTCGCTTCAGAACCAGCGAATGCCCAAGCAAGTCTCGTGGGGTTCCTTGATCTCGTTTCTGCCCTTTCATCAAAGAGAACGACTTCCCCCATCTCGAATACATTCTGCGGATATTCCTTGTTGGTGTTCTTCCCAAGAAATTCAATCAGCGATGGAGTGATCCATGTACGAAACACACTCCAGTTTTTGGAGACAGGGTTATCAACCTCTATCACTTTCACGGATTCCAGATTCATCTTTTTTATGAGATTATCCCTGTTTGTGAGGATGTATGAAAGAACTTCTTGAGAGCCTAGTCCTGTCATTATGTTCGAAACACTTTTAGAGAGTTGGTTTGTCCTTGTTAGTTCGCCAAGTGTTGACATTTTTGGCACTGCGGGCTCAATCCTGTTGTAACCGTAGGAAACTATCACGTCCTCTATTACATCAACCTCATGCATGATGTCCTGTCTGTAGGCCGGGTAGTAAACAAGAAGTTTCCTGCCCCTTGTTTTTACGTCGTATCTTGATTCCAAAAGAAGTTTTTTGATCTGGTCTACCTTTAAATCAAGACCGGAAAGTTTTCTCACTCTGTCGATATCTACCATCATTTCCCTCGGTTCGAGATCTGGTGTTTTCATCCTTCCTTCCGGAGAAATCACGTCAACGGTCTCGATCTTCCCTCCCCTGTCGGCGAGGGCGGAAACCATTATGTTGAGAGATGGGAGAAGGAAATTCATATCGGAACCCGAGCATTCAATGAATACATCCCTGGTCTTCTTCGTAACCTTTCCCGTGTAATCCGAATTTATAATGGGTGGCATTGATAGAACTTGTTTCTTAGAGTCTATGAATATAGGGTATTTTTCAAAATTCGCCAGCAAATGCCCGTATTCTTTCCCCTTAGGATGTTGAGAGAGGATCTGCCTTAGGTCCAGTTCCTTATCGAAATCAAGGGCAATGAATTTGATATCATCAGGCTTGTACGCTCGGAAGTAAATGGGAGGTGATATCCTGTGGTAATCATATATGCCTAATGCAACCTCCTTCCTGTTCCTTCCGAAGGTTTCGCATATCTTTTCCTGGAGCTGTATCATTTGGAATAGCATCTCATCATCGATCTTCAGACCCTTCACAACTGCGCACACCGTTCTCGGCCTTATGTTTTTCAGACTTTTGTCAATTATCACTCTAAGGCCGG
The DNA here is from genome assembly GCA_964347025.1 of uncultured archaeon. Lineage (GTDB taxonomy): Archaea > Aenigmatarchaeota > Aenigmatarchaeia > QMZP01 > QMZT01 > CS3-C152. The sequence goes on from CAYFWU010000001.1 coordinate 78,209, forward strand.
ATTTCCTCATCTTGTATTTAACCAATCCCTTGTCCTTCGTGTATCTAGCGCGTAGTTCCCTCGCAACCCCCTCGGCAGACCAAAGGTCGGGCCTGTTGGTATCGGCGATCTCTATCTTTATTCTATCGCCTTCCCTTGATTCCACCTCTCCTTTTACGTATTCCAATGCCTCATCCAGTTGCCTGTGGGTGAATTTCTTTCCCGCGAGCCTGTTCAAATCTTTCAACGAAATTTCAATGGTCGGCATCACAACACCTTCTTAGATTTTCTCAGGAATTCAATATCATGTGAAAATACATTTCGTATATCCTTTATATTCAGTTTAATCATCGCCAGACGATCTATCCCAAACCCCCATGCTATAACAGGTTCCTTCACGCCTAGCGGTTCGGTCAGTTCAGGCCTGAATACACCTGCCCCTGCAAGTTCAACCCAGCCGAATTTTGGGTGTTTTGCCGAGATCTGGACAGAGGGTTCTGTGAAGGGGAAGTAATCAGGAACAAATCTGGTTTCCTCAATGCCCGTGGTCTCAAAAACAAACTGGTTGAGCAAACCGAGCAGGTGCCTGAAAGACAATTCTTTATCGATCACGAACCCTCCCAGTTGATTGAACTCCACACCATGCGTTGAATCTATAACATCCGGCCTAAAGCAGCGAACTAGGTTAAAGTACCTGCCGGGGACCTCAACCCCCTTTGCAAGGTAGCGAGGAGATATGGCGGTATCATGCGCTCTGGGCATCAGCTGCGAAGAGATCTTTTCACTCCATTCATAACCCCATCCCTTTGAACCGGTCTTCCAACCGTTCTCATGCGTGTGCTTGACATTTTTAACTATTCTCCTATCAGGAAGCCTACCGTATCTGGGCTCTCTGATCCGATAGGTGGCACTCCAGTCTCTTGCAGGATGGTTCTGCGGCTGGTAGAGTGCATCGAAATTGAAGAACTCCAATTCTATTATCGGGCCTTCCATTTCCTTAAAGCCCAGCTTAATGAGAGTTTCCCTAACATTCTGAATGAATTCGCTGTACGGGTGTCTCTTGCCACCGTATATTTCAGGAACATTTATCTTGATGTCATACCTCCTGAATCCCTTTCCCTTCCAAGACCTGTCTTTCAACATCTTTGGTGACAATTTTTCTATCAGGTCTCCTATTTTTGTTTTTTTGAATTTCAACAAAACCTCCTTTCCCAAATTAGTGATATCTACATACTTTAGCTTCATTTCCTCCTTCTTAACGATCCTTTTCCTCTTGCTCAGCCTGGAGTATACGGTTCTGTCCTCCCCCCTCAGATCTGATACCTTGAGAGGTAGCCTCTTCAAAAATTTTTCCTCAATAAATCCATCCTTGAGCAGTTCCCTCTTTTTTTCTGTCGCCTCCACCCTGTCACCAAGTATCGATATCGCATACTTTGATTTCAATATACCTAAACAAACCCTGACCTCATCATCGTTTAGTTTGGCCTTTTCCTTTATCTCCGAAAGACTCATTTCACCATCAAGATTTTCCAGAAACCTCCTTTCCGGCAGGCCCTTCTCAAGATAGAACCTCCCGTTTTCATCTAGATTTATGATCTCTCTGGAGACAGATTTTATTTTCAGAACATTCTTATTTTCAAGCCATTGAAGCGCGCGCATGGCCTCGATCTTTTTCATTCCTGATTTCTCAGCCAGATCTTCCAATTCGATGCTGTCTCTTAGAAACGGAATAACCTTTCTTTCTAGGGGATGTAAAGTTTCCAGAAGCTCCTGAACCCTCATAAGTTATTATAAGAAGTAATTGTTTTTATAATTTGATTCACTCAACTTTGTACAGCACACCAACCATGTGCAGATCCTCTTCAGTCGATACAAGTTTCATTCTTGGCATCGAGGTTTCCTTTATCAGTTGTTTGATGCTCATTTTTTCTTCGTATCCGTTCTTCACTGACATAAAATGTTCGACCAGCCAAGATTTTTTCGGGACAAAGAACATCAGGAACCCCCCATCTTTAACGAATTTTTTATGCAGTAAAATTATCTCCCTTCTTTCCTTGGGATGAAAGTGTTCTATCAGACCATCGGAAAAAACCAGATCATGCCTTCCCTTGTAATCGAACATGTCGGCCAGAATGTAATTCACATCTCCATTTTTCACGACCCTTTTGAACACTTCATATGCCTTTTTATTGTCGTCTATTATAGTCCCTCTGCATCCGTATTTTTTGCAGAGAAGTCCGCAGATGTAGCCCGAACCTCCCCCTAACTCAAGAATACTTTTACCTTTCAGGCTCAGGTCTTTAAGGAGCCTGAAATAACTCCTAGCTCGGAATCTTTCGTAAATTCTATAGAACAGAAAGGATCTGAATGACAGCTTTCTTTCCCAGAACTTTGTCCAGTCAAGTTCGCTTTCGATCATAAATTTATTAAGTTAACATCAAATATAAATTACAACTCACGGGAATGATTTTATGAAAATGAATAATATATTTTTCAACTCGATCACGGCGAGCCTTCCCAAGAATGTGATACAGTTCGCATTCGGAGTCTTGCTGTTTTGGTTAATAATGGGAAATTTTGAAATCCTTCTGGCAATCACGGCAATGGTGGCCTTTGTGATCACGTATTCCTCGGTCTACATGTACAACGACATAGTGGATTATAAGGTTGACAGAAAGGACAAAGAGAAACTGAAATGGAAACTGATAGCAAGCGGGGACTTGAGCATAAAGAAAGCGAAATATATGTCCTTGGCTTTTTTGGTGGTGGGCCCTTCACTCTCGCTCTTCGTTAACAAATGGTTTTTGATGATAATGATAGTTCTGCTATTTTTGAATTTCCTTCACACCTCTCCCAGAACCAAGTTCAAGAGCAGTGTTACAAAGACCAGCATAAATATGACGATCATTGAATTTCTGAAATATAGTACGGGATGGTTCGCCCTCACCTCGAACATCTCGCAATTCCCCTTCTGGCTGGTCGTGTCCGTTTCTTTTATCTACACAACAGGTTACATGCTTTACAAGTTCAGGTTCAAGGGAAAGGAAATAAAAAGGAAAAAACCGCTCTTCTGGATCTTTGGTATAGTCAGCGGTCTCTCCTACGGGGTTTCAATCTTCTTATACGGCTTCCCTCTAAGCCTGCTGTTCTTGATAACGATAGCAGTTACAAGCTTCCTGTTCTTCAAACACATTAAATTTGTCTCCTACAGGACAAAGAACATGATGTTTGTCGGGTATCTGTTACTGGGTGTTTTCATAGTATCATTTCTGATCCTGATAAATCCTGTTGTTGCAGAGATAAATGATGAAATGGCGAAGGAAATAGATATTCAAAAGGGAAAAATATCTGAAAAATTGCCAGAATCCTTTATACAATCAATCGAGGGTATCTCGAATGAGCTGAAGAAATACGAAAGCCTGGAAGACATAGAAGATAAATTGAACTTCAAATGTAATTGAAAATTTACCTGAACCTTTTCTGGAAAAAAGTCTTTATGTGAGGTTTCGCCCCTGTTTTTTCACCTGAAATTTTGGTCTTGCCTGATTTTATCGCCTTCATCACACTTTCCTTATCCGGTTCAGAATTCACCAATGTTATCCCCTTACCTATCTCTTCCTCAAAGTGTGCATCAGAACCAGCCAAAAGAGGTAAACCCTTCTCCTCTGAAAACCCGACCGCTTTCTTATTGAATCTGTTGAACATGCTTCTTGCATTAAAGCCTTCTACAGCATCTGCATATTTCACGATCTTGTAGACAGAACTCCCTAGACCCATCCTTAAGCTATCAAAGGGATGGGGAAGAACGATAAAGCCTCCGAGTTTCTTAACAATTTTGCACGTTTCTATAAGGTCCATGAACTGGGGGATCGTTTTGTCTATGTTGAATGCGATTATTTCCCCTTCCTTTGTTTTTATTTCCTCACCGACAAAAACAACGAGGTCTTTGGCTATTTTTTTTGCGAGGTCTTCCGTCTCCTTTCCTCCATCAACACTTCCATGGTCTAGAACGCCTATGATGTCAAGACCGGCTTCCTTCGCCCTCTTTATAATAATTTCAGGCGTCAGATTGCTGTCTAAAGAATGATAGGTGTGTATGTGGAAATCCCCCTTCAGGTCACGTTTGGCTTCTGACATAGATTATTCTTATTAAAGAAACTCTAATAAATTTATATAATCAGGTGTTTTTATGGGAAATTTCGAAAACATACATGAACTTGCAGACCAGCGCGGTCTATTCTTCCCCTCAGCTGAAATCCATTCGCCTCCTTCAGGATTCTGGGACTTCGGGCATCTGGGGACGATACTCAGAAGAAAGATAACCGACCTATGGAGGAAGGAAATCGTACGAAAAACTGATTCCCTCGAGATCGAAGGGTGTCTAATACTCCCCAAACAAAATTTTGAGGCCAGCGGACACCTAAAGGGGTTTGTTGACCCGCTGATTCAATGCAAGAAATGCCACAAGATATTCAGGGCGGACAAGCTTATAGAGAAGAAGTCAAAGAAGGAAATTCCTGAGGCTCTTGGAACAAAGGAATTTGACGGGCTCATAAAAAAGCACAAGATCACCTGTCCCGAATGCAAGGGGCAACTGGCAAAAACCAAGAAGTTCAACATGATGATAGGAACATCCATAGGTCCTTTATCAAAAGAGATAAATGCATACCTTAGGCCTGAGACATGCCAAAACATATTCACGGCCTTCCAGAAGATATATAAAACTTCTAGGGTTTCCCTACCCCTAGCGATATCGCAGGTTGGAAGGGCTTTCAGGAATGAAATTTCCCCTCGCCAGGGTCTTGTCCGGACCAGAGAATTCAGCCAGTTCGAGACAGAGGTCTTCTTCAACCCCAAAAAAATCAATAATTTCCCGGAATTCGAAAAGTATAAAAACAAGCGATTGAGACTAAAACTCCTAGGAAAGGACAAGGTAGAGTCCGTTAAATTAGGAGAAGCAGTCAAGAAAAAAATAGTTTCAGGGAAACTCATAGCATATTACCTTGCAATTACCCAAGAATTCTTCGAGAAAGCTGGATTGGATCCTAAAAATATTCGCTTCCGCGAACTCGAGGACAGGGCCAAAGCCTTTTATTCGGAAGAAACATGGGACTTTGAAGTGAATACGAGCGTAGGGTGGCTGGAGTTAGTCGCATGCAACTACCGAACGGATTTCGATTTGTCCTCTCATTCAAAGGTTTCAAAGACTGACCTAACAGTGGTTGAAGACGAGGAAAAGTTCGTTCCGCATGTTTTCGAGCTTTCAATGGGTCTTGATCGCATATTCTACGCGATACTTGAGAACTCCCTCTCCGAGAGGAGTGGAAAACCAGTTCTAAAATTCCCGAGAGAACTAACACCCCTGGATATCGTGATCCTTCCACTCGTCCGGAAGGACGGGATTGATAAGAAGGCAAAGGAAATCCACGATCTCCTGAAAACGAATTTCGAAACCAAATACGATGAGAAGCAATCCATAGGAAAACGCTACGTGATCTACGATCAGCTAGGAGTCCCGCTAGCGATAACGGTGGATTACGATAGTCTCAAGAAAAAAGACGTCACCCTCCGCGATCGCGATTCAATGAAGCAGATACGCGTGAAAATAAATGATCTGCCCTCGAAAATAAACGATTTCTTTGCAGGTAGGAAGATATTCTAGTATCCTCTTTCTCTTTCCACCTTTTTATGAACTTCCCTTTCCATCTTCCCCAGAAACAGCTTCATCGCCTTTGTGGGGTCCCATTCATGATCGCTTGCGTAGAAGTTCCCCTTGTCTGTTACGAACCTTCCCTGCACTGAATACTTCTTCCGTTTACCTCCGCTTTTGTGTGTCTCTACATGTATTGCTACGTAGTTCACTGTTAAGGACTTCAGGAGCTTCGTGATGGTGTTGTCAACCATTTCATCTATTTTTCTCTTTATGAATTCATCTTCTTCATCGAGGCCGCTGATCCTTATGTATACGGTTTCTAGGGATTTTCCTATCAGTTTGAAGATATCCCTGACAGTTATAATTCCTGCAAACTTATCGTTTTCTTCGACAATTACAGCGCAGACCCCTTCTTTTGAGACATCCTTGACTATTTGCTTGAGCTCGGTTTCCGGGTTCACCCTCAATATATCTTTTCGTAAGAATTTGCCTATTCCGATTTCTCCCAGCTTTGTTCTGTCACCGAACATTTCACCCCGTTTTGATCTGCTTTTATCTATCAATACACTCGCCAGACTTACGCTGTCTGCAAGACCTATGAATTTCCCGTTCTCATCAAGTATCGGAATTCTATCGAGACCCATGTCCTTCATAACGGAAATAACGGTTAATAGCGTGTCATTCGCGCTTACACAATACGGAAAATTCATCACATCCTTCGCCTTTTTACCCCCGAACACCTCTTCTTTCACAAATTTCAGAAGTTTGGGTTTTGTAACAACGAAAATTTTTCCTCCCTTCTTAACGGGAAGTGATCTGTATTCGCTCACGAGCATGTAGTTGATTACATCCTCGACAGAGGAGTCCACGGCAAATGGCTTTACAGGCTTCATGAAATAGGAAACCTTCATTTTTCGAGGTTCGCTGACCCTTCTTTTAACTATGTCGTTCAATGTGACTATACCCTTTAAAACCCCGTCAAACACGAATGCCTCGTATTTTTTGTTTTCCGCCATAGTGAAGGCCACGTGTGAAAGACTTTCGTCAGGCTTGACCAGAAACGCATCTTCAAGGATATCCTCCAGTTTCATGACATCACAACCCGCTTTTCTTCATTCTTTTTATCTCTTTGGTTATGTAACCCGCCAGGATGTTCTTTATCTTCTTGGATTTTATTTCCTTTACCTCTCCCAGAACCTTTTTGTTCTTCTCAAAATTATCAGTGAAAAGCTTTCCGTGTTCCTTGATTATCTGGTTTCCCATAACCTTTATGGATGCTGTTTTTATCCTGCCCATGTAATCACCATAGAATCTTCTCTATAACATTAATTCTGAACACAATTATTTAAAATAGTTTTATTTGGAACTGTCCAAGGAGGGAGAATATTGTGTAACCTATGACTACCAGGACCAGTGAATGTTTGAACCCGGCCACGAGCGAGCCTTCGGCCATCTTCCCCGTGGCAAGTCCTGCAAAAAAACCCTGCACAATTATAAAGTTTACGAATGTCTGGGAGTAAAGTTCTGCTGGCATTTGTCCTGTATCCTCCTCTAAGCCGCCAGCTATTGTTGCAGTTCCAAGGGCAGGTATCAGAAACGCCTGTAGTATGACAAGGATGAATATGAAGACAAAGAATATGAGATAGGAAGTTACGATTTGCGCTTGCACGGAGGCCGAACGTTCCTGCTTTATCTTGTTTATCTCAACAAGTGACTGACCTATTGCCTTCAGCGTATCCGAAATCTCGCCACCGACCTTATAGGTTTCTATTATTGTCCCGACAGATCTTTTGATGGGAACAGACCCCACCTTTTCTGAAAACATGGATAGCGCCTGCTCGAAGGGGACGCCCCAGTCAACCTTGCTGTTTATCTCCTTGACGTAAGGGGTCAGAACGCCGTAACCCCTCTTTACAGAGTGTTTCAAAGCGATTGGTAGCGTCATCCCGGAATCTATCGCTTCTGTTAGGTCGGTGATAAACATAATAAACTGTTCCTCTATCTCCTTCCCTATTTTGTATCTTGAATAGAACAACAGGAAGGGAGGTATTATTGCTATCAGGGCTCCAAGCATGTTGATTAACGGGGTTATGAAGGGGAAAAGAATTGAGATTACAAAAAAATTCAGAATCAGGATAATAACCCCTAATACAACAAACATGGCCTCAAATACCAAGATCCTGTACTTCTTAATGCTAAATTTCATGCCAGACATCATATCCCCGGATATGTTACATGTATGAATGCGAGATACGAAACGTTAAGTATTGGTAACATCACCCATGTTATGAGCAACATAACATCCTGTATCCCCAGACCCATCACCTGACCGCCTATTATGCTCATCGTTGCCAGAAGGGCGAGCATCATCAGGGGGGCGGCCACGAGCAAGGCAGTATAAATATCTGCGTAGGTCGAAAGCGTCTTCATATATTTTTCCCTCTTAATCCTGTAATCAAACAATGCCTTGTCCGCCATCTCTCTTAAATACGACATAAGATTCCCACCTGTTTCTATTGTTGAAACAATCCCCAGCAGCAACTCCCTGAATTCCTGCGATGGGGTTATATCCCCAACGTTTTTGATGGCATCAACGCTGCTCATTCCAAACGTTTTTATGTTCCTCATTATCAGTCTTGATTCCTCTGATATCTCTCCGTACTCTTTGAAACCAGTCAGCAATTCAAAAACGAATTCTGGTGGTATGCCAGAGGAAGCAATGGCAGCCATGTGCGTTATGGCGAAGGGAAGATTGTTTTCAATGCTACTCTTCCTCGATTTTTCCCTCTGAACAGGATACAGGTAGAAAATTATGAATGCGACCGAAGCCACGAAAACAGGAAAGAACACTATCGTGAAGACATAAATGTAAAATTCAATTTGTATGAAAAAGGTGAGAACCACATATGTGGCGATGAACGCTATGATGAATAGCAGAACAGTTGTAAACAGTATGAGGGAAACCCAAGTTTTCAACAAAATCTTCATGTTGGCATTTTTTATGTGCGGTTCTAGGGGTCTGAATGAATCTATCCACTTATCAACAAGTCCTCCAAAAAAGACCAGTGACAACTTTTTGTAGAATGACAACATATTTAATTATTGCTTCGGTTTCATAAAAATAAACTTTTAAATACTCATTCCCAAAAGAAGCATGGTAGGGACTAGACTGGGAGGTTAGGCGTCTCCTGTAACCATAAACCGCCTTCATGATGGAGTCGAAGCCTAAAGGCGATATTGGGATATCAAAAGGCCCGTGGTCCCAACTGAGAAGCTCTGTCCTTCAGGGTTTTTAGTATGATGAACCGGGTCAGGACCGGAAGGTAGCAGCCCTAAGTTATATTAGCGACGCTTGAAGGGTAGCGGAGTGGAGGAGGGATTGTGGATAAACCTTTTGGTTGATCAATGTCCACTGATGGTGTGTCCCTACCTTATTTTTATTTCTAAATTCTCCAAGGTCGAAAGAAACAGGGAAAATATAAAATTTGAAAACAATTATATAACACATGCACAGAAGACCTCGTAGATACAGAGGAGTAAAAACAACAACGTTCATAGTTTTTTTAGTAACGGTGTTCTTTCTGGGTTACTATATGGGAAACTACATGAACGAGACCATAATCATTTACTATAACCGCACGAGGCCCACGAATATCGTTACCTACGTACCTTACACTTCCGAAAACACCTCATACTCATCTATCGTCGTCCCAGCTGTTGACGAGGAGGGGGAAGGGCTGACCACGGTCCTAAACGTTCAGATCGTTCCAGGTTCTGGAAAAATTTTGGCCAACATAGACAAGCTTTTGTTCTGGACTGACACGCAGAATTCTATTCGAATCTCCAGCAAGGTTGCCTCGAACATAACGGGAACAGACCTATCAAACTATGATTTGATATACACAATAGAGACGAATGCAACAGCTGTGGAAGGCCCATCCGCCGGAGCTGCCCTTGCGATTGCCACGATCGCGGCTCTGAAGGGAAATACACTTGACCCAGAGGTAATGATAACGGGCGCTGTAAACCATGACGGAACTATAGGACCTGTTGGAGAAATCCTTCCAAAAGCAAATGCAGCGAAGGATGCAGGAGCGAGACTTTTACTGGTCCCACTACTTCATTCAAAAGAGATAACCTACAAAACCAAGAAATACTGCGAACAGATAGGGACATCAGAGATATGCAGCACAGAAAAAATCCCCACAGAAGTGGATATCTCTGAAGAGGTGGGCATAGAGGTGGTTGAGGTCAAGACAATAGAGGAAGCGATAGATTATTTTTTCACCTGAGTTAATTTTTTTAACTTAGCCATTCTAATTTATTCTTTATGATTGATGTGCATGCTCACATGTGTTGGAAATCTTACGAGAAGGACCTGGACCAAATAATAGCTAGATGTAAGAAGGAGATAACAGCAATCATCGCGAGCTCCGCCCGATACGAAGAGGGATTGAAGGTCCTTTCCCTTACCGATAAACACCCTAAATTCATCTTCCCAAGCATCGGGTTTCATCCGGTTGAGGGAGGGAATGATCCTGAGAGGATAATGAAGCTAATAAAGGAAAACAGGGACAGGATCGTTAGCGTGGGCGAGGTTGGATTAGACTATCACTGGGAGAAAGACCCGGAAAAACACGAGATCCAGAAGGAGATATTTTCGAAATTCATAGAACTTGCAAAATACCTTGGAAAACCCCTAGTAATCCACTCTTGGGGCGCGGAAAGAGACGTGTACGAGATGGTTAAGGATTCAGGGTTGAAATGTATTTTCCATTGTTTTGGAGGAAAGAGGGATCTGGCAAAGGAAATATTTTCTAAGGGCTTTTACATATCGATTTCAACAATGGTTCTGTTCTCAAAAAACGTCCGGAAGGTTGCGAAGGATATACCGATGAACAGGCTTCTCCTCGAGACTGACTCACCCTTCCTTTCTCCGGACAAGGACAAAGATCCCAGAAACTACCCCTGGAACATAAAACTGGCTGCAGAGAAGATAGCGGAGTTAAGAAAGATCCCGAAGGAAGAGGTTCTAGAAAGTGCGAAAAGGAACGCGATAGAAGTTTTTGATTTAAAAATAAGTTAAACATAATTTCTATGTGAAAACATATGATAAGAGAGAACGCCATCAAAATCCTAGGAGAAGGTTACGTTTGCGATCATTGTCTGGGGAGGCAGTTCGCAAAATTACTTAGCGGTTATTCCAACGACGAAAGGGGGAGGATGATAAGAGGTTTTCTAGCCATGGAATACGAGATCAAACCTTTTGGGATTGATACCTCGAACCTTTATGGCTTTGATTTCAGGAAAAGAGAAACAATAAAAAGGAAACCCGGAAAATGCATGGTTTGCAGAGGTCTGTTCGATGAGCTTCCGAAACTGGCAGATCAGGCAACAAAAATTCTTAAGGGTCTGGATTTCGAAAGATTTATGGTCGGTGTTAAGATGAGTGATTCCCTTGCGATGGCAGAGGAATCTCTCTGGGAGAAGGCAGGTATCGCTTACTGCGAACCCATAAAATATGAAATTAACAGGGAAATGGGAAAGCTCATTGAGAAAAAGATGGGTAAAATACCGGATGAGAACAGACCAGAAGTTATAATTTTAATTGACCTCCAAAAAAGGAGGATAGAAACATCGATCAACCCCATATACGTTTATGGCGAATACAAAAAACTTGTTAGGGGCATCCCACAGACAAGACTGAGAGGGTATAAGGAAACAGTGGAAGATATCATAGCAAGGCCTTTATTGATGGTTACGAAAGGGTTCTCCCACAAACTGCATGCATGCGGGAGAGAGGATAAACAAGCGAGATGTCTAGATTGGAGACCATTTATTTTGGAAATCGACCAGCCATTGAAAAGGAGGATAAACCTGAAAGATGCAGAGGGCAAGATAAACAAGGATAAAAGGATTAAGGTTAAGGGCCTCAGATATTCTTCGCGAAAGGAAATTGTTGAAATGAAGAAGAAGAGAATAGAAAAGGTTTACAAATTAATAGCAAATTTTGAAAGACCAGTCAGAAATATCACAAGGGTTAAAAAAATAGTTGGAGTTGTGAATCAGAAAACCCCAGACAGGCTTTTGCCAAGGCAATCCGATAAACTTAGACACAAAAAGGTTAAAAGTATTAGATGGAAAAAGATAAATACTAAAACCTACGAATTTCATATACATACGGAAGCGGGCTTGTACATAAACGAACTCGTTTCCGGAGACAAGGGACGAACGAAACCATCGGTTTCAGAAATCCTTGAGAATCAGGGCAAATTAAAAGAATTTGATGTCTTAAAGATAATCGTGTGACAACATGGTTAAAAAAAGCAGAGGAATGAGAAGGGGAACGAGAAGGAGGCTAAAGAAGGAAGTGAGAGGTAAGTTTAAGGTTGCTCCGTACCTGAGGGAGTTCGAACCCAACGAGAGGGTGGTCATAAAGCTGAATCCCTCCTCCCAGAGAGGACTACCTGATCCTGTGTTCGAGGGAAAGACAGGAAAGGTTAAAGAGGCGAGGGGCAAATCCTACGTGGTCGAACTAAAGGTCGGGAAAAAGATCAAAACGATAATAGCAAGACCAGAACATTTAATCCCCAAATCTAAATGAATTAATGAGGTGGTTTTATGGAGGTCAAGGACGAGAAGGCAATAAGCTGGATTGATGTTAAGAAGATACTTATGAAAAAGGAGAAGGATAAGGAGCTCGGTTACGAACAGAAAAACGCATTGGAGCACCTCAGAAAATTCTGTAAGATCCCTGAGTCGAAGGCAGAGAAAATGGCAGAGGAACTGAAAAAAATCGAGAAACTAAAGGACAAGCATATAGTGAACATATTGAACTTCCTACCAGAAAATTCTGAAGATCTCAGGATAATATTCGCGAACGACAGAGTCGTTCTGACAGACGATGACAAAAAGAAAATTCTGAAGATAGTAAAAGACAATAGGTAGTAACTTATAAATCTAAATTCTATCTTATAATCAAGGTCGGTAGCATGCAAAAGGATTTGAAGAAGGATGAATGGGCGATAGTGTTGGACTACCTCCCGCATGGCTATTACGGAATGCGGATTTCACAGCCTGTCGCTCAGGTCTTAGGTGAAGAATACTTTTCCTTACTCGAAGTTATAGTCAGGGATGACGTGCATCTAAAGGTGGGTTCGCGTGTTTACATAGGAGACGGAAAAAGGGATGAAGTCAAGTTCATAAAAAGAAGGATAGATTTCAAGGATCTGACGGGCGCCGCGAAGGAAGAGGTCACAGACATAGTTGAAGAGCTGGTAAAAAGAAAGCCCAAGAAATTCCTGGATTTCTTCAACACTGCCGGACCGATAACCACCCGTTTACATCAGCTTGAATTGCTCCCCGGAATAGGTAAAAAGCATTTATGGGCAATAATAGCAGCCAAAAAGGAAAAACCATTCGAAAGTTTCGAAGACCTGAAGAAACGCGTAACAATGCTTCCTGACCCGGAGAAGATGATTATAAAGAGAATTCTTGAGGAGCTGGAGGACAAGGATAAATACAGACTTTTTGTCCCGAGATTCGAGAAAGTTCAGAGATAGCTGTTAAGAGCATAGAATTTTTCTAATCTTTTCATACAAAACATCTTCATACCTCTTTAAATTACCCTTAATTTTCTCTCGATTTATTTTATCTCCATATATTCTGCTTTTATCACGTTCCTTATCCGGCTCAAGATAAAATTTGGATTGCATGCCCGAATCCATCAGAACCCAGTGTAAAACATGATATGCACAGAAATCACTTTCAATACCCATTTTTTCCATGAACAGCCTGTCACGCTTTTTCAAAAGTATATCATAATCGTCAGGGTGAATAGAATTCGTAATTTCCAGAGATAATGAAAGACAGGCGTCTTCTGCGTATTTTTTAATTTTCCTTTTGGTGGTTTCTGTTAGACTCGTGAGATACAGAGTCAGATAAACCCATCCTTAATTGGGATTTGAGAAATAAAAATATTTCCTTTATTTTTTAACCATTTTCAAGACATCTTCCGGATTCTTGTAATAATCAGATATCACTCTCCCGACCTTTTCTATGTCCCTGATCTTATTTTTAACAAGCCATAGAAGGATGTTCTTCTTCCCTTCAAGATTTTCTTTTATCTCATCATCGCTCATTGCAGAGTAAAGTTTTATGTCCTTCAGAAGTCTGTGAGGCTTTCCCCATTCAATTACATGATCCTTTGATGGTACCCATTTGAATATGGTATTCAATTCGATCTTCATCTCCTCGAGACCACCGCTTGGAATAAGCTCTGTGACCTCCAGTAGCCTTCGTATACCCTTCCTCCTGTCTCTGTGCATGACCGCGATGAGCTGAAGCGAGGTGAGCAGAGAAACAGGAATGTTTATTGGGGGATTAACTAAACGTTTGAAGGTTTCCTCCGATGTGTTTGCATGAAGTGTTGAGTACACGGAATGACCCGTATTTATTGCCTCGAAGAGGACTTCGGCCTCTTTCGACCTTCTTATCTCCCCGACTATCATTCTGTCAGGCCTCATCCTTAGAGCATTTATCATGAGCTCAAGCATAGTTACCTGCCCCTTGCCTTCGATGTTTGGGGGCCTGGTCGTCATTGGAACCCAGTGAAGAAAAGGAGGAAGCTGAATCTCCCTTGTGTCCTCAATCGAAATAATCCTCTGGGTAGGCGGTATGAACATGCTCAACACATTTAGAAAAGATGTTTTCCCGGAGGCAGTCCCACCCGTACATACAATGTTCATTTCATACTGTATTGCCAGCCAAAGGAAGGCAGCTACTTCTGCCGACAGCGTGTTCATATTTATAAAATCAGTTATGGTCCATGCCCTGCGGGCGAATTTCCTTATGGTCAGTGTATTGCCTCTGGAGGATATCGGAAATAACGTCGCGTTCGCCCGGTCCCCGGTAGTTAGATATGCATCCATCAAAGGGTTCAAATTGGTTATCTGTGTTCCGACCTTTCTTCCTATCTGTGCCGCATAGTTGTAAATCTTGGTTTCATCAGTGACCACAACGTTCGTCTTGAGCCATCCAAATTCTCTATGGTAAACCCATATCGGTTCACTTGAGCTGTTGATGACGATTTCTTCAAGTCCCTGGTCCTTCAGCATGAACTCTATTGGACCCAGACCGAGGGCTTCCTGAGCCAGTATACCTATCAGAATCTTATTCTCCTTTTCCGAAAGATGCGGGAGTTCTTTTCCCAAAAGAGTGGATGCGCTTTTTATGAATTTCTCTTTCATTTCACTGACTTCTTCTGGATTTAGTATCTCCTCTGTTTTGAAGGCGAGTTCTGCAACTATTCTTTCCCTAATGGAATCAAGAACGGCATGGGTCGCTTTTTCTATCCTGGGGTATGTTACCCTGTATGTAGGCACGTATTCCTTGGGATCTTTTGATATCTCAACACCTGCCGAAACACCCTCCGAGGTTATCTTATAATTTCTTATCTTTTCCTTTACCTCTTTTTTTTCCATGCTTACCCTTTCCTTTACCCCTCTTTTTCATACCCTTCATCAGCGTTACAATTAAAAGGAGGACTATAATTATTATTAGAGCAAGGACTAAATAAATTTGATTTTGAGTAAGAAGATCCAAAATGTTCGTACCCGAGATGCTGCTCAAATCGGGAAGAGAAGGCACGCTCAACCTTCCGGTGTACCACAAAACAATAAACACGAAAACCATGATTATCAAAATATTTATGAAGAGTGCTTTTCTGTTCTTAATCTTGACCCCCTTCTTTTTAACCTCAGCCTTGGGTTTAAATTTTTTGAGTATAAGGACAGGATCTCCGAAAGGAGGATAATGCAGTATCGCTAGGTGATGCTCCTCCAGAATCCTTCCCCACTCCTCTATCTGCTCTCTCTTTACATTGAACTTTTTTGCAGCTGCCTCTATCTTTACCAAACCATTCTTTTTGACCATTTCATAGAGTTCATCTATGTCTGTCTCCAGATATTTCCCACCTTTCACCTCTTCTTTCACGTCGGTTTTAGCTGCCTTTTTCATCCTAACCCTCGTACAATTCGTCAAGGTTGTATCTGTTGGCGATTGTTTGATTTATTCTAAACCAGTCAGGCAAACCCCTAACCCTGTAACCAATATAATCTTGGCCTGAAAAATATAAATAATCCAGAGAGACCTGATCCTCCTTTATCGGAATGCCTACACTTTCCAGCTCAGGGGCATTTACCAAAGAATCCAGACCATTTTGCGAACTTTCCAAATTCCCCTCCAATCTTTTCAAATAGTCTGGACCTTCCCCTGAGAAGTAATAGCCGTTATCAAGTTCCAGTTTTATGGGCAGATGCCATACCGATATTGTTTCATTATCCAGATAAATTTTTTGATAGCCTGTTTCAGTTATTGTGGTATTTATGAGAGTGACCGAACTCCCGTTACCAGTTACATAGCAGTTCGTGTCGTTACTCAGGTCAACTGACTGTTCGATGACCACCCCCTTGTGGCATGCGAAGTTTACGCCTGTCGTGTTCTGGGCAACGAGAATTTTTGTCGAGTCGCACTCACCTTTTTCGAAGGTAACATTCCCTGAACACGAACCTTCCGAGTTCGTAGAACCGACAACGATCTTTTTCGCCCGATAGCTGAACGGAGAAAACCTTATAATCCTTGTTAGAACACCATTGGTTTTTAGAGGAAAGATCGGATCCTCCATATGTGTCAAAGAAACCAATGTCTCATAGTCTATGTTTGACTTTTCGACCCTTGCTATGTTGAGAGTGTCACTAACGCTAACGTCAAGTTTAGCGGATGCCTTGACATTTCTGTAGTCGTGAATATCTACATCAAGACCGGAATAACTCAGACTCACCTGGAAATTGGTTGGGACATTCGTTATCCGCTGGGTCCAGTTCCCAAGGGTGTTGTTGAGCATGAGTATCACTTCTTCCCCGTACAAAGTTCCATTTTCCATTAGCTCCTTTATCCTGAGGACAGAATTATCGAGAGGTGTTCCATTCAAAACAACCCTGTCACCAGCCGCTATGAGAGATCTTTTACAGGAAGTTACAAGTGCCTTGTCGAAGTCATTCTCGAGACTCTTCTCAAGCTGGTGCACTTGGTCAGATACAATCCTCTCGTAAATGTTTGAACCTCTTGTCTGGGAAACCATGTAGAAGGAAACGAAAAGTATTATAGGTATTGCTATGAGTATCGCTGTCACAGAATAAAATTGACCCTTCATATAAATAATATGGAGGGGATTTTAATTAAATCGAAATTATTTTATTCATTCAAAGGATGGACCTGAAGTTTTTCCCTCAGATCGCTTGGTATTGTTGGTACTTCACCTTTATATTTCACAATTAATTGAGTAATAACGCCATCCTCCTTCACAACTACGTCCTTCTTTACACTTTTAATTTTGCTTTTTTTACTTGCTGTTTGTATCTGTTTTCCAATGTCATCCAAATATACTAACCCTGTATCAGTAAAGCGGGCAAGTCCTCTACAGCTTTTCAAATAGTCCTTTTCATTTTGGAATATCTTTGTGGAACTGTACTCTATATTCAATACCAATTCTTTTGTCATGTCACCACCTTTGATTATGAAGAAAAATAATTGATAGTTAGATTTTTAAACGTTTAGTGAACCAGAAATTCGAAATTTAAATTAAAGCCAAGAATCCAATATTTTATTATGAAATATTCGAAACTGGTTGATCTCTATGAATACCTTGAACAGACGCCTTCCAGGCTGAAGAAGATCGAAAGCATTGCCGATTTCTTTAGGAAATCGGAACTGGACATTCTGGAGAAGGTTGCACTTCTCGTCCAGGGGAGGGTTTTCCCCTCGTATTCTGAAATGGAGATAGGAGTCGCGGATAAGATGATGATAAAGGTCATATCCTCATCCACAGGCTTTCCCGATAATGAGGTTGTAAAAATATTCAAGGAAACCGGTGATCTTGGACTGACTGTTGAAAAACTAATGGAAAGGAAAAAACAGAAAACCCTTGTTTCAAGAGAACTGGACATCCAAAAGGTATTTGAAAACCTAAGCAGACTGGCGAAGGTCGAGGGTAAGGGATCGCAGGACGTGAAAATTTCGCTCGTGAGAGAACTGATTTCGAACGCGAAACCAAAAGAGGCGAAATACATCGTAAGGACGGTTCTCGGGCAGCTGAGAATAGGCGTTGCAGAGGGGGTTCTGCGCGACTCGATCGCGAAAGCCTTCTTCCCCGATAAGGGGAAGGAGGAAAACAAGGAAATAGTAAACGCAATAGAATGGGCATGGTTCCTGAGGCCTGATTACTCCGAGATAGCAAAGATAGCGAAGGAAAAGGGTCTTAATGGGTTGAGAAGGGTATCAATAGAGATAGGAAAACCTTATCATGTCCTTCTGGCAGAAAAGGCGAAGGATTTGAAAGAAGCGTTAGCGAAGTTCGAGAGACCCTCCCTTGAGTTCAAGTATGATGGTGCCCGGGTATGTATACATAAAAGGAGCGATAAATTCTGGTTCTTCACGAGAAGACTGGAAGACATAACAAAACAATTCCCTGACCTGCTCGAACTCGCCAGAAAGGGAATAAAGGCGGGTGAGTGTATAGTGGAGGGCGAGATGCTCGGGATAGACAGTAAAACAGGCAGTCCTCTCCCCTTCCAGATGTTATCCCAGAGGATTAAAAGGAAATACGATATAGAAAGAATGGAAAAGGAGATTCCTATACAGGTTAACCTTTTTGATGTGGTTTTTTACAGCGGCAAAGATCTGTTTTCCGAACCCTTGGAAAAGAGAAGAAAGACTCTTGAAAAAATCATAAAACCGGTTTCTGGTAAGTTCCAGCTAGCGGAGAGAATTGTTACAAAGGATCTAAGGGAAGCTGAGAAGTTCTATAAACGCGCGCTTAAGGCAAGGCAGGAGGGAGTGATAGTGAAGAACTTGGATGCCAAGTACCAGCCAGGAAGAAGGGTAGGATACTGGCTGAAGGTCAAACCTATAATGGAAACCCTCGATTTGGTTATAACGGGCGCTGAATGGGGAACTGGGAAACGGGCGAACTGGTTGGGATCATTCATACTGTCCTGCAGGAAAGGGGACAAATTTCTTGAATGCGGAATGATGGGAACCGGTATAAAGGAAAAGGGGGAAGGAGTGACATTCGAGGATTTAACAAGACAGCTGAAACCCTGCATAGAGAAAGAGAGTGGGAAATCAGTTGATATAAGACCTAAAATAGTGGTCGAGGTCGCTTACGAGGAGATACAAAAATCCCCGAACTACTCCTCTGGTTTTGCCCTGAGATTCCCGCGCCTTCTGAAAATACGAGTTGATAAATCACCTTCGGATGCGGATGATGTAGAAAGAATAGAGAAAATTTATCGCCAACAGAGGGGGAGAAAAGCGTAGTCTAGGAACAATCATTATTTAAATATATTCACTGTTCAGTAATAAACATATATAAAGCTTTCGTACCTATTAATAATTATCATAAACCAGTAACAATAATATTTATAAAGCCGAAATAGCAATTAACTATCAATTAGGTGAGAAAAATGGTCGCAACGACAAAGACAATGGATGCGTTGAAGAGCATTGGTTTAAACCTTTACGAGAGAAAAATCTTCGTGGCTTTGTTAGCTAGAGGAGTAGCAACTGCGGGTGAACTTTCTCAGATAGCGAATGTCCCCAGATCCAGATCGTATGACATTCTAGAATCCCTTGCAGAGAAGGGATTCGTAGTTGTACAGCCGGCCAAACCAATAAGGTACGTTGCCCTCGCTCCAAAAGACGCGTTGGAGAGAACAAAGGAAAACCTGAGAAAGAGACACGAAGAGATGGTAAAGAGAATAGAAGAACTCAAGAACTCGCCGGTCACAACAGAGCTTGAAACGATATACAAAGAGGGACTTAACCTAGTTCAGCCGTTCGACATGACAGGAACGTTGAAGGGAAGGCATTCTATCAACCAGCACCTTAACTCTCTTTTCAAGAAAGCGAACAAGGAAATAAGGATAGTAACAACAGGGGATGGTTTGAATGAACTTTACTCAAACCATTACAATTCACTGAAGAGGATAGTGAAGAGGGGAGTGAAATTGAGAATACTTGCTCCCGTTAGTGAGACAACCCCGGTGAAGGCATTCTCACAGATAGCAGAGATGAAGAACATCAAGAAACCCTTTAACAGGGTTTTTACAATAGATGACAGGCATTTCGTGTTCGCTCTGACCGATGACAAGAAGGTTCACCAAACACAGGATGTTGCCTTCTGGGCACAGTCAAAACATGCAATAAAAAGTTTTGTTGAACCATTCT
Source organism: uncultured archaeon (assembly GCA_964347025.1). Lineage (GTDB taxonomy): Archaea > Aenigmatarchaeota > Aenigmatarchaeia > QMZP01 > QMZT01 > CS3-C152. The sequence goes on from CAYFWU010000001.1 coordinate 98,127, forward strand.
TTGATCATGCTTGGTCGGCAGAGTAAAAAAATCACTCTTTTCTTGTTTTTAGTTGTTAATAGAAGTTATCTCATTTCCTCTTTCTTGAATTCTTTAGTCTTCCCTTTCTTGGTCGCGCTTGAAGAAAGCAAACCCCAGTCCTCTTCCGGGGTTTCTAAAAGATCCTTTAGAGGTTCGAACCTGTGATCCCTCATTATTCCTTCCTGTCTCCAGTAATCTCCTGCGGTCATTCTAACACCGAAGAATTCAGGCGGTAATTTATCAGGATGCGTTCCCTTCTCGAGAAATTTCACGCACAATTTCAAGGCATCGACGGCCTGTCTGAACGGGTCCTCCCCGCCTCCTCTCTCGAAAAGAATGTAGACATCGTGGTTGCTGCCCATGCCTGTTTCTTTCAAGAAGTACAGCAATTTGTATACATCCAAGTCCCCCAGTTCTATTGGATAATGTGCATGCAGAGGGTTGGGGGCATTGGAATGAACAGAGAGGACGTAATCTCCAAAATCAGGAGCCAGCTCTTTGAGATCGCCAATTACGAGCAGAGGATCAATTCCGTGTCCGGCTATGTGCTCCCAGTCCATGGTCATGTGAATCCTGTTGGTGTTCAGGGTCTTCCTGATGGTCTTTATCGCTGCATAAATCTGTTTGGGATGCCAGAGGAGATACAGACCGGCGTACTTCGGATCCCTTGCATCAGGCATCTCTATGGTTATCTTCAGATTTTTCGCGATCCTTTGAAGTTCAGGTTTCCCCGCAAGTTCCTTTTCTATGAATTCATGGTTCAACCATTTCAGCGCCTCCCTCATGTGACCTTCCAGAAATTTTGCAGCAACCGCAGCGTAATAGAATTCCTTGAACTTCCTGTCGTTTTCTTCCTCTGCCTTCTGCCATGCCTTGTCGACCCAGAATTTGTCACTGTAATCTAGGTTGTACCTCTCCAGAACGTCTGAGTAAACCTTACACATCTCAACCCAGACTGGATCCTTCGTATAGAAAAGATAGTGGGCCATTATGGTGTAACCATCCGTTAGTTTACCATAGGTATCGACCTTCCATTTCCTGTCTTTTTCCTTTCCCCGAGTCATTTTTTCCCTCGCTGCGATGCCCATGTATTTTTTGAACAACTTTGCATACTCATCCCCTGCTGCCTTCCTGACCTCTTCCCTTATCTTATTTTCAATCTCCTCCCTCTTCTCTTTTGTTATGTTCAGCCTGGGTCCCAGGTGCGTGGGGACAACGCCATAACCCTTTGTATACTCTTCCCATTTCTTTTCCTGAAGCTTTTGTGAAATAATGTCCGATTCTATGCGCGCCCCTCCTTCTGCTTCCCTCAAATCCTTCTCATCAACTATAAAAGAAGGATAGGTCCTCTCGAAGTCCCACATCTTACTTATGAACCATTCCCTCAATTTCTCGTTCTCGTAGAGTATTTCAGACACGAACCTTCCGATATGGTCGCACATGACGATCTCGAGCTTCGATGTTGTATACGTTATCATCTCGAGCCAGAAATGCAGGCAGGCGTGAAAGAGAACGTACTTACACCCGGAATAAACAGCAGAGCGAATCGACTTCTGTATGTGGTCGTGTGCGTCTCTCCAGTCCGAACGCTCCGGTATGCCCATGGGGATCGTCAGAGAGCCGTGGAAGAGAAGATCAACACCCTGTTTATCAGCGAGATGACGTATCCCTTCGCCTTCCGTGTAGGTTACCTCGTGGGGAGAATCCCCCGATATTTCTATGACATCAGTTCCCCTGGTTAAACCATAGCCTATCTTCTTTAGGGTAGTTGCCAGCTCTTCTGCCCTTGCTATGTAATACAAACCCGTCGTTACGCCAACCTTTAACATAAAAACCAATTATATACTCTGTCCGCTCAGCCTGAAGCACGTCTGCTTTATCAGATCAACTATCTCAGCAACCTGCGGTCCCATGTAGTCACCGTAACACTTCGAAATCCTTCTCTGCACGTTTATCTCATAGGGCCCTGGTTTTACGAACACACCAACAGCAGGTCTTATGACGTTTCTCCTAAATTTGTGCATACCTTCCCTTACAGTCTTTGCCCTGTTGGACTTCTTCCCTTCCTCAATTCCTTCGAACTCATCCTCGATACTTTCCGTTATCTCCCTTTCAATCTCCTTGACACCTATCAACTCGTTTATCTCCCTTTCAAAGGCCCTTCTTTTGGCCTCCAGTTCAAGCAGGAAGAGAACCAGGGCGTTCTGTGAAAGAAGGAACGGATGGAAGTGGAAGTATTGGTCCTCAACGACCATGGGCCCTGTTGAACCCCTCTTGTAGCCGACGTTGTAATCCATGTCTATGAATATGTAGTAGATGTAGCGAGGGTCAAACTTGGGACCAGGATGAACGGTTACCACCTCTCCCTTTTTCTTGGTATAACCAGGCATAGTCCAGTCCTCTATTAAATCCCTTACATCATCTTCGCTGAACGTCACACCATACTTTTTTTCCACAATCTTCTGCTGCTCCCTAACCCAGTCATCATACGGGTCTATCTCATGTCCTTGACCTCTTAGATAAAGAGGCTTCCCCATCTCTTCCGGTTTTATGGGTTTCCAAATCCAAAGTTTTGCCCATATCTCGCCCTCAGGGGTTTGTGCGAATTTCAAAATATTTGTCATATCCTCGGCAACACGTCCTGGTATCTCGGAAACCTCCCTTATTCTCTTGAATCTCTCCAGATACGGTTTCAACCAGTCTCTATACTGATCAACGGACCTTCTCCTTGATTCCACAAGGTTTTTTATCCTTGCATACCTGTCCCTTACGTCAGGGAAGAAGAGCTTCTTCCATTCAAGGAATAGCTCGTTCTTGGTTTTCAGAACAACAGCCTCTGCCTGTGAGACCCTCAGCTCCTTCTTTATTTTGTCTGTTTCCCTCCATTCACTCTTCATTTTTATGAAGTCAGAGATTATGGTCGGCCAACGTTTCGCCATCGTGATCATTGAATAACCCTCGCCCGTGTACGCATCCACCCTGTCAACGAACAGCGCCCGCAATACATGCTCGTCCTTTTTTCCCATCTTGAAGTAATCCAAGATTTCGCGATACTTCCTTTCATCGTGCTTTAGAAGCTCGTAATCCGCGACTGCTTGAGCCGCGCTCGCCAAGCCTGACTTTATCTGACCTTCGAGCTTCTCCTTCTGAGCAAGAACAGGGGCAAACGCTGGAGGAGGATTAGGGGTGAGCATGATGTATTCATCCGCCTTCTCTGCCTGCCAGTGCCATTTCGCTATCCTGTACATCATTATGTTGTATATTATCTCTGCCTGACCTTCAAGCGTAACGGGGTTTATGCTGGTCATCTGGTCTATGCTTGCAGGTGATATAACGACTTCGCCAAGAATACCCTTCTGCTTCCTTGCCTTCGCCAGAAGCTTATCGACAATCATCTCGCCTTCCTGCAGCTCGCGAAGTTTTCTCTTTTCTTCCCTTCTTCTCTGCAGTTCGCTCTTTTTCTTTTTCCTGAATAGGGCCATCCGAAACACCACAATTAACTATTATCGAAATAAGAATAAAAAATTAAAATTTTAGCTAAAAAACAGGAAAATCCCAACTATGAGCAATATAATTCCGAATAAAACGCCAACTATGTCCACGTTGATGTCCATTTGCTCTATACTCTGTTCCTCCCCCACCATAGGGAAGAACACGACTAGGAATCCACCGATAAGTATCAGAATAACTCCCAATACCTTTATTCCCAGCCACCATAACATAGGAAACACGCCTGTGAGAGGTTAACTAATTTATAATTTACAAGTGAAAATATAAATAAGAGGAGACATAGAGGTGGAATATGCCTGTATGGGCCAGGACAAAGATCGTAATCCAAGAGGACTGCTATAGGGAAAAACCTGAGAGGATAACCATAAAGTACGTAGGACCCAACCCAACGAAACTTTACTACAAGGTGTACGAGCTTTTGAAGTCCATATTCAGGGTTTCTGATTCTGACATACAGGAGGAGAGATACAGCTGGGGCAAGGCAGCGGACAAGGAGAAATTCAAGGTAAGATGGTATATTCACAAAGACATGGATATGTATACGTACCTTTACATGAGATTTGACGTTTCCGGTTCAGGAAGCGAGAAGACAGGGGACGCAACGATAAAGATAAAGCCGGTAATGCGAACGGAATACGCTCAGGACACCTTGTGGCAGCGATCGCTCTTCTATGAGATGCTGAGAGTTTTCTGGCACAGAGCCTTTTACTACAGAAAGAGAGAGTACTATGCCGAAGAATGCAGAAACCTGATGACGATTTTCCAGAGAAACATAAACGAGTTCTTCAAACAGCTGAGAGAAGAGTGAACATTCATGGTCGATCGCTATGGTGAAGGTTGAATTTGAGGATGACTGTTTCGCACCAAGAAAGAGCACGTGGGTGGAGTACACGGGCCCTGACCCCTTCGCCTTCGTGAGAGAGCACAGAAATATCCTCCGTCCTGTTTTTGAGGTAGGAACATCATCTACCGGAGAACCAAGGTGGATGTGGGACTGGACCGGAGATCCTATACAGTTGTATGCCCACTGGATCGCAAAGAAAAGATACGCCAGATTCACAACTTTTTTAATAAGCATACGAACGGTCGGGTTCATTTCGAAAGCGCGAAAGGAAGGGACTTTCAGGATGGAAATCGAACCCATCCTGAGACACAGATTCTCGGGCAACAGGCTGGTTGTCTGGTTATGGTGGATATACTGGTATTTATTCTACAACAGAATAAGACAGTCCATGCTCCTTCGTTGCAAGGACATGGCCACCAAGTTCATAGCTGTGATAAAGGAGATGTACAATCTGGGATCCATACAGGAAGAATAGCTATTCAATGTAATAGAATTCTCCCCTTTCTTTTTGTTCGGAATCCTTCTGCGAATCAGGTTTGTTTGCCCTTGGCCTTCTGGTGACAGGATCTCTGCGGAAGGTTATGCCTAGGGCTTTCAGGAAATTATTCATCCCCTTCTTCATTGAACACGGTTCATTCCCCAGACCTTCCTTCCCACCTTCTCCCTCGAAAACCATTATTCTGTCTGCTGTGGAATCCACAACCTGTAGATCATGGTCGACAACGAAAGCGGAGATATCATTATCCTCTACATGCGACCTTATGAGTTTCGCCACCCTTAACCTCTGTTCGACGTCAAGAAATGCGGAAGGTTCATCGAGAAGAAGAACGTCATGTTTCCTTCCGAGGGAACATGAGATGAACACAGCCTGGAGTTCGCCGCCTGAAAGATTTTTCATCTTTTTGTCGAGATTCCTTTCTACGCCAAGGAGAGACAGAAGTTTTTTGAACTCACTTTCGTAAAATTTTTTACCAATCTCATTCTCTATGTAACTTCCCACCTTCATACCACCTTCCCCTCCCTCCAGGACGAGTCTCTGCGGTTTATATGAAAGTTTCAACCCTCCCAACCCCTTTCCTTTGTCGGGCTTTAATTCACCGACCAGCATTCTTATAAAAGTTGTTTTTCCTATGCCATTGGGTCCTAGTACGCCGACTACCTCTCCTTTATGAATTTCGCCGCCCTTTGTTTTTAGTTTAAAATCATCAAAATTCTTTTCAAATTCCGGGAATTCAAAGAACCTTTCATTCTTTCCTGAAACATGGGCTCTACCTGAAAAAATTATTGGCTTGTCACGGAAGCGGACATTCTCCTCTTTGATATAACCCTCCAGGTAGGTGTTTATCCCTATTCGAACACCGTAAGGGTTCGATACCACCCCGAAGGCAGCCGGCTTTCCGTAAAGTAGGTGAACATGATCGCTGAGATAGTCTAATATCGCTAGGTCATGTTCTACGATCATCACTTCCTTGCTCCCAGCAAGAGACCTTATCTCCCTTGCAACCATGAGCCTCTGCCTGACGTCCAGATAGCTTGAAGGTTCATCGAAAAAATAGAAATCATTATCTTTCGATAGAACTGCGGATATTGCAAGCAACTGAAGTTCTCCCCCGGAGAGGGTTTTGACATCCTTATTCAGCATACCCTGAATACCCAGTTTCCTAACGATTTTTGAATAATCCCCGTGTCTGCTTAACAGGTTCTTGACCTTTCCCTTCCACATTTTCGGGATTAGATCTACATGCTGAGGTTTGTATCCTATTTTTAGAGTTTTCCTTGACAGATTCTCAAGGTAATCCTGGAGCTCGGTCCCTTTAAACTTGTCTATTATCACATTCCATGAGACCTTCCTGCCCGGAAGACCCGTATTGGGTCTGAGATTCCCGGAAATTATGTTGAGTACTGTTGTTTTACCGACACCGTTAGGACCTATCAGACCCGTTACCAGCTTCTTCTTAGGGATGGGTAGCTTGTATAAAGAGAACTGATTCTTTCCGTAACGATGTATGGGATTTTCCTCGAGCTCTTTTGGGAGATTAACGATGGATATAGCATTGAATCCGAGTTTTTCGCAGGCCTTCGAGCATATCCCACATCCAATACACAAATCCTCATTGAACACCGGATACGAATCTTCACCCTTAACTATACACTCCTCTCCGGATCTGTTAATGGGACAGACCTTTATACATTTGTAACCGCAGCTGTCATGCCTGCATAACTCCCTGTCGTGCACAACTATCCTTTTCTTTAACATAACCGATACCAGGTGTTTTTTAATTTTTATAGAATAGATCATAAATAATTATTATGAAGATAAACTGGTCCAAACCATTGGGCGACGGAATAAAATTCGGTTTTCACCCAAAGAGATGGCTGCAGTTGCTTGTTGTCGATATAGTTTTTCTTTCCGTGATCCTTTCCGTGTTCTATTTCTCTCTTTCCGACATAGCCTACGTAATCTCAAGTATGGGAACAGAGGCAGGAAGATTTCTGGCCCTTAGTTTGCTGAGTTACATCTGGATACCCATATTAGTTTTCTTCCTGTGGTTTCTGGTCAGAATATGGATGCAGGGAGCAATAGTATACCAGTCATGGAAAACCAAGGACAAAGAGATAGGAAAGAGCTGGAGATACGCGTGTAGGAAATACCCTTCGATTCTCGTCGCGATCATTATAGTGGCTCTGATTTCAATACTCTTCTCAATAGTTCCCTATGTGGGTTGGATTTTGTCGATCATAATATCCTGGATATTTTATTTCGCATTACAGGCGATTATAATAAGAAACACGGGTTTCTATGAGGGCCTGGATGATTCATACAAAATATTCAGGAAGAATGCGTTTGAGGTTATAATAATCTGGTTGCTCATAGTGATAGTCAACATAGTTATAGTTGCGATATTCGCTCTCCCGTTCGTGTCACTGCTGTTTGCAAATCTTTTTTACTTGGCAAAAACCACGGGCGTAGGGAGCATATTTTTAATGTTCAGGGATCAGATGGCTTTATTCGTAACCTCTGGCCTTATATTATTTATAGGCGTATCAATTTCAACTGCATTCACGATGAAGGCACAGGTTGAATTCTACCTCCAGTTTAAGAAGAGATTCAGGATTTTCTAGGATCTCTTTACAAAAACGATCACGAGGGTTATTATCAGGATGATCGCCACTACAACCAAGATTAAGAACAGAGGATCTTCCTCATAAATTCTTTGAATATCCTCCAGATTTGTAGGTATTGTTATTCCGCCTGTTTTATTCTCATCTTTAATCCCGTTTGGAGTTTCCCCACCATCTTCCTCCCCATCCTCTTCAGGAGTTTCGCTCTCGTAAAATTCCGGTTCGCCCGGAAGATCATCAGGATTCACCTGACCGGGTGGGACGTATCCACTCTCCAGGGGGCAGTTGGTGCCGTTCGCAATAATCAGGCTATAGATCTTCGGTTCGGCATTTCCGAATATGTTATACATCCCAGAGATGTAGTCATCCCTTCCGAAGAGAACAAGCGGAACCTCTGTTGGTATGTTATACGTTCTCCCATAGGCCTCGAAGATATTCTTATTCTCCTGGGAAAGGTCGATGTTGTATTTTATTGCTACGAGATTGTCTAAATATTCATTGATCAGACCACCCATGAAGCTATCCGTCAGTTTACATTCATCCCCGCAGACATCACCTGTGAAATAAACAATACACACAACGCTTTCCTGGGCTGAAACGTTTGAGGCCGTCATCAAGGCCACAACCAAACCCAAGATCAAGAATTTATTCATATTAATTATTTGTTTTCCCCTACTTAACTCCATACCCTTACCTCCATCGTAGCGGGGCCCCACAGAGACGGTATCCTCGATATATAATCAGACTGGAACTTAACTTCTTCTGTAACCTCCAGATCAATGGGATTGTTTGGTGAACCGTCCCCATTACCAGTGGGTCCTGTCGAGTTGTGCGTCATATCAGCGATATTCGGGTTCAGATCAACTATAAAGTTAATCCTATCCATCAATTTCATAAATGCGTTATCAATCGAGTCGTTATCCGGGTCGAATACATCGTTAGGGTCATGTCCGACTTCCACGGTCACGGAACTTTCCGGTATGTTATCTCCGTCCGCGTCGTAGTAGATCGTTGGCCTCGAACCCTTGGCTTTTGGAAAGACATCGCTGTACTCCGATAAACCAACGCCTTTAATCCCCAATGTGTATATTACCCTGTCGTCTGGAGATCCTCCAAACCCATCCTCCATAGGAAGGGGATAGAGACCGGTTCCTATCTTGAATGAGTTGTTACCTCCGGGCGTAAGGAGATTCGGAGGAATCTGCAGGATGTATGGATCTCCCAGTCTTTCGTAATCATCCGAATAGTTTCCCAGCCAGTAGACCCTTGTCCAGTTCTGGTTTGGCGTGTTTGACGAATTCACCCACAATCTGTCTGTCCAGTAGTAGGAAGAATATGATGTTATTTTCGAGTCCAGAACTTTCGTCACGACCTCGGTGTTGCTGGGAATGATAAACCATCCCTCCTTTGTAGCTGTGATGTTATCAGTTATCATGGCTTCGCCAGTAGATTCCCTGAACCTTGGGGATTCAAATTTGAGCGTGATCTCTCCGTATTCCATGCTTCTTGCAATAGGGGTGTAGTTGAACGAAATGAAGGAATCCGTATAGAGAATGTTATCAAGAGAAACATTTCCGCTCACATTGAATATCTGTGCTTGGTATGTCGCGTTCGCTATATCATCCGCTATATCCTTGTATATTTCCTTCAGTTCCTCTGCATTGGAACTCTTATAAAACCTGTCGCAACCCGGAATCCAATCATTGGCAGAGCAATTCCAGCATGCAATCCTTTCGAGCGTTTCGTTATCAGCGCCAACACCGAAGGCAACCACGTATATCTCCATTCCGTAGTTATCCCTTGTTTCACACGTTCTATCAACAGCGTCTTTACTGGCATTCAATCCAGGAGGCCTGTTTGCGAATCCATCGCTCATCACCAGTATCGCCTCGTGCCTGTCCTTCGTGATGTTAAGTTCCAGATCGAACTTTGCGCTGTCAGCATCGTTGTTCCTGAGTTTCACCGCTATCACGTTGTCGCCGTTCCTGAAATAGGATTTGTCCACGTATATCTTCTTTCTCGAAACCTTTACGTCATCTACGTAAAACCTTTCATTGTTGCCGTTATCGAACCACCCTGATTGCATTTCTGCCCCGAACCTTATGGTGAAGTTCTCGATCATGTTATAACCGGAAAGATCTATCTCGTCCTTTATGTAACCTCCGTATACATAACTTCGGTTTCTGCTCCTCAGTTCATGCCAGCTCCCATCCCATATCCAGACATCTGAGTAATCCCCGTTTTCAAGCTCTTCCGCCATCGTCCACCAGTACGAAAGCGTGAGGTTTGATTGACCCGAAAGGTTGACGTAGGTCTCTGCATATCCGTAATCGTCCATATCCCTGAATACCAAAACATCTGTCCCGCTGTGGGAAGGATAGCCGGAATAATCTGCCATCAGAAATATTTCTTTATCACCCGAAGGCGTTCCGTCAACAATCCAGTAACCTGGGGAAACATTTATCTCGTCGTAGTAAAGCCTGTTATCTCCACTGGCATAATAGCTCTCGAAATCATCATAGAAAATCGTCCCGCCCCTGTTCCAGTATTCTGCTCTGTGTTCCTCTGTATCATTGTCTACAAGATTTCCGTTAAGGTAGACCTCTGCATTGTCATCCGAGAGAACGTAAACTTCACCAAATCTTATCTCATCCACATCACTTACATTGAAATGTTTCCTGAAGTAATAATCTCCGTTGTTATCCCCTATGTCTGTATCCACATTGGGGGTATAGGAGGTACTCTCGAAGCCTAGTATCGCCTGATCCTCAGTCCAGCCGGAGTCCGTGTAGTTATGTTCCTTCCAGGAAGTTCCGTTTGCATCATCCGGAGGTTCACTGGACGGATAGCTTGTGTTGTAGAGCCAAGAAGATTTCGATTGAATCATTGTTTCCACGATCCTCGATTCAATTATCATATCCCTTGCAACCAGTATACCACACGATATACACGTCCACCCACCTTCGGTGTAACCATCTATATGTGAGATGAGGGAAGCGCTATCGTTGCTGAGCTGGTGGACTTCATCAACAACGGTCTCGTAGCTTACCAGACCTGCCCTGTTTCCGGTATAGTTAAGGATGGCATTTATGAATTCCTTATCAACATCCTTCGCAACATCTATTCTCCTGTTCTGGCAGCCGCTCGCACCATTACAGTCAGCGTGTAAGCATTCACTGGTGTACACATCGCACGTGTCCATGCTTCCGGAAATATCGGTCATAAGGACAGAATCGCTTGCTGCCTCACCACTAATGAATGTGAATGTCTCTGTCCCAAACCTTATAGGAACTGTTGCATTGCTCAAATTTCCTATTAAATTTCCTTTCCCGCCGAATATTTCCGAGAGGTTGTAGTCAGGGATATCTATGATCTGTTCGCCTGTTTCATTGCTGGTGAAAATTTCCTCTGACCCGATTATGAAATACAACGGGATGCTCACGTTGTTCAGGGTCAGGTTGTGGTAGTAATGCAGGTGAACGCTTATGTTCTTCAGCGTGCCCGGCACGTAGAAGGAGGAATACATGTTGATCAAACCCCTTATACCAGGAAACCAGTATCTTCCAATGGTCGTATTCCCGGCGTAGATGTAATCATCCCCTGTCAGTTCCAATGTTCTGTACATTACCTTAAGATACCCCCCGCCGATGTAATTGTTTAACATTTCTGTAAAGTTTATTGAAATCGTGTTGTTTCCCCCTCCGAAATAAGAACAATATGAAGGATTCACGGTTTCAGAACATATGGTCCAGCTGTCAGCTGAAAAATTCTCTGCAGTCTTATTATAGAAGCCTGCATTTTGTCCGTTTATGTATAACGTGAAGTTAGTGCCAACATTTAGTTCGAGGTAGACATTCGTTACGTTTGCATCGTCAGGAAGTGTTACGAGTCTCGTTATGTTTCCATCACCAATGTACCCCCCGAAGTATACGAAGGAAGATCCTGTTTTTCTCACCCTAGTCATATATACTTTCGCTATGTATCCATTCACAGGCCTGTCCTTCTCGTAGCCGGAAACTATCGTAGTTAACCGTGTAAGGTAATCAGGACTGGCGGAACCATTCTGATATATGCTTTCACCGTCCATCATGATCTCGAAGCCGTAAGCCGTATTATTTAGAAGTGCATTCACAATGTCTTTCGTCAGGTTTTCTGCATAGGATTTGTTCCCAGAGGCCCAGAAAGATCCTATCACATCGAGTACAGTTCGATTCATATCGTCCTGGCCCAGAACCCCCCGACTCAGATAATCCTGTACCGTGGGCAGGAAAGAAACAGCCTCCATCCTTGTCTGTTCAAAGAGGTTTACAACATCCTTTCCAGTGTAATAGTATCTCTGGTATCTGATATCAGGAGAGGTATACGTATAGGATAGTCCCACCAGGAACAATGAAATCATAACAAGTAGTGATATTGCTATTACTGCGTCCAGAGAGAGAAGAAATCCCTTTTTCATGTATTTATATTTAAAAACAGTCAAAATAAATATCAAACAAACGATAAGGGAGGATTGTATGGATTTCAAGAGATTCATAATGTCCAAATTCGGAAAGGACATATTTTCGATAAAAGAGGATGACATAGTTAAGGAAAGGGTAAAGGTTGAGAAGGAAATCGAAAAAATCTCGGATGATCTGAAGAGTATTCAGGAGAAAATCCAAAAACTTATGCTCGAGGCGAAGGGACAGCCAAACACCCTGAAAATGCTCAATGTACAGAAGATCAAGGCCCTAAGACTGGAGACAAGAACGAAGCAGATGGAGGCCTCTCATTACCTCGCTCAATTACAGTTACTTCTCCTTGTTGAGGCCATGAAAGAACGTGAGAAAGAAGAGAAAATCTCTAAAATAACAGAAGACATACTCAATTCCGATATAGACAAGCTAAACAAGGTTCTCATGGACACCGACGTTAAGGAAGCGTTGAAGGAAGGCAGACTCGATCTCGTAAAGGAGAAGCTGGAAAGGGTATTCGGAAGGGAAGAGATGCTCGTGGATGAGGAATCCCAGGAACTTATCCGGGCGATCAACGATCTGGAGAAGGTGGACGAAGAAACAGCCTTGAAGATGGCGGGAGAGAAGGCCAAGGAACTTTCCGAAGAATCTGTCAAAAAGGAAGAGAAGGAAGAGGAATAGAGTCGTTTTAACCCTCTTTTTACTGTTTTTTAAACCTTAACTTTATTTAAAATAATATAGAGTGGTAACTATGGGCGAACTAAGGAATAATTTACTCAGGCAGCAACTTCAGCGAGAAATCGATACCGCTAAGGAGTTGGAGTCCAGGGGCAAATCAAAGCAGGCTGTTGTTCACTACCAGAGAGCCGCTTCAATATACAGGAAATTGGCTTACGTGGCTCCCAGGGAAAATGCAGAATCCTTTTTCAGTTCTGCTTCCCAGTACGAGACAATGGGCAATACCATAAAATCGACCACACCCCGGACACGCGCAGATTCCCCAGAAGCGATAGAAAGTATGGTGATATCAGAGAAGCCTACAATCAAATGGGAAGAGATAGGAGGTTTGACCGAGGCCAAAAAAACACTTAAGGAGGCGATAATCCTCCCTTTCATAGGCAACAAGCCAGCCTTCGTTGAATCCCCGAGAACAATCCTGCTGTACGGCCCTCCTGGAACAGGTAAGACCTTGCTTGCGAAGGCAGCCAGCAACACCTTGAATGCGACATTCTTTGAGGCGAGGACTTCTTCTCTCCTTTCCAAATACTTTGGAGAGTCCTCAAAGATAATAAGCATGCTCTTCGAGAAAGCCAGAGAAAGTCAGCCCTCCCTGATCTTCATGGACGAGTTCGACTCAATAATGATAAGCAGGGATTCTGGTCTGCAGGAATCCACAAGGCGAGTGGTAGGTGAGATCCTCACCGAAATAGAGGGGTTCAACACGAGATCCGAGGACAAGATACTTCTCATAGCAGCGACCAACAAGCCCTGGGACCTGGACGATGCAATGATTTCGAGATTCCAAAGAAAGGTCTATGTCCCACTTCCAGACAAGAGTTCCAGGAAAAGAATTTTCGAAATACACCTGAAGGGCTGTGTTCTTCACGGAATGACCCACGGGAAGCTCGCTGAAATGAGCAAAGGTTACTCGGGAAGGGATATTGCTAACGTATGCCGCGAGGCGATAATGTTCATGGTAAGAGAGCAGAACCCAAAACTCCAGGAGCTTACCCCTGCACAGATAGAGAATTACGCAATGAACTACAGGTCTCTCACCAAGGAGGATTTCGACCACTCCTTTGGCAAAATTAAGTCTTCTGTAAATATTGAAACAATAAAGAAATACGAAAAATGGGGAGAGGAACTGGGAATGTAAATTTTGTGGTATGATGGCTTCCAAGGAAGAAAAAAAGATCGGGAGGGAAGTAGAAAAGATTCTCAGAGAGGCGAAAAGGAACTTAAGAAAGAAAAATTACGAGAATGCTGCCTCACTTTACAAGAAGGCCTCTCTGCTTGCGCACAAGATAGGTGATAAAAAAGCGGTGGAATACGCTCTGGAGGCGGTAAAATACAACCTCAAGATTAAAAAATACTTCGGAGTTGGGTGGTCATACCGAAATGCTGCGATGTTTTCGAAGGATTTCAAGGACTTTGATAACGCCATATCCTTCGCGATGAAGGCAATAGATTACTTTTCAAAAACAAATTCTTTCTATGCCGTTCAGTGGTGTTATAACATAGCTGGGGAAGCAAGCGAGGAGAGGAAAGACTATTTCTCCGCAGCCAGGTACTACAGGAAATCCCTTGAAATAAAGAAGAAGCAGACGATAGAAAAAAGACTGGAACGCATACTTAAAGAGGTTCCTCACCCGACAATCGAGCAAATTCCCGACAGACAGGAGGTAAGAGAGGGAGAGGAAGTCACATTTAAAATAAGGATAAAGAACGAATCCCCTGAAACACTCAGCGATATCTGTGTCTTCAACGAGGATAATGAAAAACTTTGTTTTTTGGAAAATGTTGAACCCGGGAATGAAAAGTTATTCACTCTCAAGGAAAGGGCTAAAGAAGTAGGGATGATGGACTCACCTTTCAAAAAAATTCAGTGGAAAACCAAGGAAAAACAGTTTGAGGATGAAATCGAACCTTCGGAAGTGTTGGTCAAACCAAATATTGAAATAAAACCCTACTTGAAAAATAAGCCAGAGGTAGGGGGGTATTCATACTTCGTGATATCAGTTAAAAACAATTCCTCAAGCCCTATTACTAACGTTAGGTTAAACGTGGATTTTCCCATAGAGTTAAAGGTCAAGCCGATAACTGGTTACCTTTTAGAGAAAATCCTAGGAAAAGAAGAAAAAGGTTTTGTTTTTGAGATTCTGCCCACAATTGTTGGGAAAACCAGAATAGAGCCTGAGATCAAGTTCGAGGATTGCGAAGGACTGGAACACAGGGAAAGGATGGAATCTTTCCTTCTGGAGGAGGTTATCGAACCACCCAAGAGCATGGACATAGGAGAACCTCTGTCCAGACCACTCCCTAAAGAAGACATCGAGAGGGTAAAAAAGCTTCAGGATTTAAAGAAGTATATAAGTTCTGTGATGGTTCCTTTGGAAATATCGGAGCCCGAATACATTTCCATGACTAAGAATTTCTATAACGTAACCAGGGGATATACGTTAAGAGGGGTGGATATAGAAAATGTCTCGAAACACATTCTTGAGGAATGTAAGGAAACGAAATTGGTGGGAGCTCACAAGTTCGAAGACGAGACTCTCTATCTTTTTGCAGGACAGTCCACCAGAGAAAAAAGAACTTATCTGCTGACCGCTGTTGCAAAGGAGGATGGAAAACTTGTTCACATCGCCTTTAAACTCTATTCGGACAAAGAAGAAAACCTAGAAGATATCCTTTCTAAAATAGCAGAAATCATAAAACACACCATAGTGATAATGAGTTTAGCGACGGAAGTGGAAAAGATCGAGGTCAGAAAGACAATAAACATTATAGATTCTATTGTGCAGAGATCAGAGATAGGAACGAAAGAAGAAGATAAAGAAATAAAAGTGAAAGATTCCGTGGTTCAGAGAACCGAACTGTGACCCTACTTTTTCTTCTTTGGTTTTTCCTTTTCGGGCTCTTCGAATTCCTTTGAGGATTTCAGTTCATCCGCCTCCAGCCACACTATGAACAGACCAAGCAGTATCAGGCATATTGGTATCACTCCTGTCAGAACTATTATGAAATTTGTTAGCCAGTCAACTGGTATCAGAGGCGCGCTACCGAAAAGAGGATACACCGAATCAACGAACAACCCCAAACCAATTAGGATAAGGATCAATCCTATTACCATCTTGGCAGCCGCATGCATAATTTCACCTAATAATAGATTTAGATTTCGAAGCTATTTATATATTTTGTTTTCGAAAATTATTAATACTTTAACTGTAATTAAAGAGTTATACCAGTATGGAAAGTGATTGCATGCTTTCGAAGGTCTGGAAGAAACCGAGAGAATCTCTGGGAGATATTTGGAAGAAAAGAATTATCCAGTGGAGAAAAGAAAGCGTAGTCAAAAGGCTCGATAAGCCAACAAGACCGGACAGGGCGAGAGCCCTCGGATACAAGGCAAAACAAGGTTTTGTTGTTGCTCGTGTACGCGTGGGTAAAGGAAAGAGGAAGCGTCCGAAGTTCAAGGGAGGACGCGTTCCGAAAAAAATGGGTAGATTCTTCCCTGCAGGAAAATCAAACAAGTTGAGGGGGGAAGAAAGAGTCGCCAGAAAATTCCCAAACCTCGAGGTTCTGAATTCTTACTATGTAGGTGAAGACGGCCAATACGAATGGTTTGAATGTATACTCCTCGATCCTGGAAATCCGGGCGTTTCAAAGGACAAGGAAAGAAAATGGATCTCAGAAAAGCAGCACAAGGGGAGGGCCTTCCGCTCGCTGACATCATCCGGAAGGAAAATCAGAGGCTTAAGGAAGAAATAAATTACTTATATTCACCTTCTTGTTTGTATTCAGACCTAATTGAGTATTCGCTCTTGAAAGAATATTCACTTCCCATTTCCTCACTCTTGGAAATATCAAGACCATATTTTTCTTCACCCCCCTCCTTCTCCTCAACTTTTTTCTTGACTTCAATTTCATAGCTTTCAAATGGAGGAGGCATAGAGGCTTGAGACAGGGTGGAAGTCGCGAATCTCCAGATTTCCTTTCTTGTATCCACATCAACACAGTAAAGATGACAATCCCATGACGTGAAATAAACCCGATCTTTCCATAATACAGGATACCAGTAAACTTCACCATTGGTCTTGAACCTCCAGATTTCCTCCCCTTTCATGTTGAGACAATATAGGTTCGAATCACCCGAACCTACATAAATCCTATTATTGTATATATTCGGCACGGCTATGATCATCCCGCTTTTAAACCTCCACAACTCTTTACCTTCTTGATCAAGAGCAAAAAGTATACCTTCCCTTGAGTATTGGTAAATGATGTCATCTTGAATGTAAGGTGCGGCAGCCAGCCCATATTTACCGGCCCGAAACCTCCATTTCTCTTCCCCTGTTTTCGCGTCCACGGCATAAATAAAATTATCGAATGAGGGAATGAATACCATACCCCTGTAAACTTCTCCAGGGTAAACGTTGTAAATTTCCCCTCCTGTCTTGAACCTCCACAGTTCTTTACCACTTCTTTTGTCAAGACAATAATAATTCCCGTCGAATGACCCTATGTATACCCTTCCTTCATGAAGTAACGGGCTCGCGGCAATCCAGTCACCCGTTCGAAATTTCCACACGAGCGAAGAATCCTTCTTTCTCAAACAGTAAACGAAACCATCCCTGGAACCGAAATAAACGAAATCCCCCTCGATAGCTGCGCACCCCAGTATCTCCCCTCCAGATCGAAACTTCCAGATTTCTTCCCCGGTTTTTATGTCTATAGCATACATATTGAAGTCAAAAGAGCCTATGTAGATTACGTTTTCGGAAATAACAGGAGAGGATTCCATTATAGGACCGTTCGCCTTGAACCTCCACACTTCCTTTCCCGTCCCTGCATCTACAGCATATATGTTGTGATCGAGCGAACCGAAGAATATAACTCCATTCACCAACGCGGGTCTCTGATCTATACTCCCACCAAAGCCTACGCGGAAAACTCGATCGAACTTCTTGGTCTTCCTGACTTCGATATCTTCGAGCTCCATATCGAAGTCACCAAAGGACAAATCGAAATCCATAATAAAAAAATAGAACAATAAATACTAAAAATGTATAATATTAATGAGGTGTTTCATGAGGATAGTTTTCAATATAGGCGGCTCGGTTCTCTGTCCCAAAGGGATTCCTGATACGGATTACATAAAAAAGCTCTCTAAATTATTTATAGGTCTCAAAAGAAGAAAACACAAGATTCTCATAGTTGCGGGCGGAGGCGGCATCGCGAGAAAATACATTGAACTTGCAAGGTCTTTCAAACCATCGGAGGATTTCCTTGATTGGATAGGGATACTCGGAACAAGGATGAATGCCATGGTTTTGATAGCTTCCCTGGGAAGGGAGGCGTATGAAAGGGTTGTGAAAAACAAGGATGATTTAGAGCACGCGATAGCCTCTAATAAAATAGTGGTGATGGGAGGGACCGTCCCGAAGCAGACGACAGATGCTGTCACGGTCGCGGTGGCCGAACTGTTCAAGGCGGACATTATAATAATGGGAACCGATGTTGACGGTGTTTACGACAAGGACCCCGATAAATACAAACAGGCGAAATTAATCAAGAGGGCGAAGGTTAAAGACCTCAAAAAGATAGTCAGAACAAAAAAACACAAGGCCAAACCCGTAGCTGTGATAGATCCTGTTGCCGTCAAACTTTTGGAAAGACACAAGATAAAAACCATTGTTTTGAACGGAAAGAAAATTGAAAACATTAAAAGAGTGCTTAATGGAAAAAAATTCATTGGCACGACAATAGGTGAATAGATGTATATCGTCGTTTTCATAACATGCCCTGACATTAAGGAAGCAAAGAAGGTCTCGGACGTTCTGTTAGGGGAAAGAATGGCAGCATGTGTAAACATCATCCCTAACCTCAAATCCTACTTCTGGTGGACAGGGAAGATTCATAATGCAAACGAAGTTTTGATTGTGGCGAAAACCAAACAGAAGCTGCTCAGGAAACTGGTCAAGACAGTTAAAAATAATCACCAATACGAAAATCCGGAGATCATCGCACTGCCAATAGTGGGAGGTTCCAAAGATTATATACAATGGATAGAAGAGGAAACACTATGAACGAATTTGATAAATTCAGGAAAGAAGTTATTGGTCTCATTTCAAGGGCGACAAAACTGAAGAGTGAGAAGATGATTCTTGAAAAGCCCAAACATCACAAGTTTGGGGACATTGCCTTTCCCTGCTTCATTCTTTCCAAAAAACTCAGAAAATCTCCTGATGATATAGCAAAGGACCTTTCCAAAAAACTCAGACCTTCTGGTCTGATCGGAAAGATCGAGCCAAAGGGAGGCTATCTGAACTTCTTTGCCAAGTGGGAAAAAATAGGACAAAAAATCATTGAAAGAATTTTGAAGGAAAAGGAGAACTTCGGAAAGGATGAAAAGAAAGGTAATGTGATGGTTGAGTATTGTCACTTCAATACCCACAAGGCCGTCCATATAGGCCACATACGAACCGCCTGTTTGGGCGAGTCTCTTTCTAGAATACTTGAATTTTCAGGTTACAGGGTGATAAGAGCGAACTACCAGGGTGATATAGGACCTCACGTAGCTCGGTGTATCTGGGGTTTTTTGAAACTGCACGGAGGGAGGGAACCCGATGGAGAAAAGGGGAAATGGTTGGGAAAAGTGTACGCTGAGGCGAGCAGAAAGCTTAAGGGAAGCGAGGAGCATTCGGAGGAAGTAGACGAGATAAACAAAAAGATATATGCGAGTGACAGCAAACTCCTTGAAATATGGAAAAAAACAAGGAAATGGAGCCTGGATTATTTCGATAAGATTTATGAAAGTTTTGGTATAAAGTTCGACAGGTTGTACTTTGAAAGTGAAGTCGAAAAACCAGGAACAGATATTTCCAAAAACCTTCTAAGGAAGAAGATAGCCAAGGAAAGCGAGGGCGCGGTTCTAATAGATCTTGAGAAACACGGGCTGGGAACATTCCTTTTACTGAAATCTGATGGAACCCCTCTCTATTCGGCCAAGGACCTGGGACTAGCGAATTTGAAATCCAAGGAGTACAAAATAGAAAAGTCGATTCATGTTGTCGGTTCAGAGCAGAAGTTGTATTTCCAGCAGCTCTTCAAAACATTCGAACTAATGAAGTCCCCGCTGGCGAAAAAGAGTTACCACTTATGTTACGAACTCGTTAATCTCCCGACAGGCAAGATGGCTTCCAGGGAGGGTGACGTTATCCTTTACGAGGACGTTCTTGATGAACTCATAAAACATGCAAAAGAGGAGACAGAAAAGAGAAATCCCAAAATGGATAAGAAAACCCTTGAAAACGTGTCTAAACACATAGCTCTTGCTTCTCTCAAATACGACATGATAAAGATGTCCCCTTCGAAAACACTTATATTCGACTGGAAGCAAGCATTGGATTTTGAGGGCAACGCCGCTCCATACCTTCAATACACACACGCGCGAGCAAATTCAATCCTAAGGAAAGCGAAGGTCAAAGAGATCAGGAATTTCGATATTAGCATGCTTAAGCATCCCATTGAAATGGAGCTGATAAGGATGTTATCCGAATTCCCAGAAAGCATTAACAACTCCTCGAAAGACATCCGTCCCCATTACATAGCGAATTACTGTTACAAGCTATGCACGAAGTTCAATGAATTCTACCAGTTCATGCCCGTAATACATGCTAGGCTGGGTCTGAAAATCCATAGACTCGCTCTCGTTAAGGCAGTATCAATTGTTCTTAAAAATGCTTTGAATCTCCTAGGGATAGAAGCCCCAGAGAGAATGTAACTACTTATAAGTTTTAAATATCTTATTGTTACACTAATTTTATGGTTGTACAAAAAATAAAACAACGTTTAGTAAGACATTACGATTTGATAGATCTTAAAATTTACATATTCGAAAGTGGAAGATATATGCAGGGTTTGGAGCAGCATCTTGACGGGGTTATACTTGATAACGGCGTAAATTTTGAAAAAATTGGAGACTTAGGCGTAGCAAGCATATATGGT
Source organism: uncultured archaeon (assembly GCA_964347025.1). GTDB lineage: Archaea > Aenigmatarchaeota > Aenigmatarchaeia > QMZP01 > QMZT01 > CS3-C152. Next base: position 118,809 of record CAYFWU010000001.1, read on the forward strand.
TACAAAGGTAAAGATAAATTTGTAGACGGAACTACAATACACATTTTCAGGGGTAAACAACATAAAGATTACGATCCAGACAACCCAATGATTCACCCTTTCAATTTTGAGAATTATGAACGTATTATTGATTTGGGAATGAACGGCGGGTTTTGCAGAGAGGAAGGAATTATTTTTGGTAAAGAATTTGATTTACACAAGAAGTTAAATGGAAATAAAAATAAATTTCTTGAAACCTGGACCTGCGATGTCGAAGTCTAGACAGAGCGGATTATAACACCCTTTGGGGTTATTTCAAATGGGTGTATGTCTATCGAATGATCTGTCATCCTCATTTTCCTGATCAGCAGTGAACGCTTGTGTTTTGCGATCCCCAGATATTGAAGGAGAATAACTGAATCAACCATGAATTCAATGACCCCAAATCTCGACAGGCCTTTGCTGTCCTCCAGAACTTCTGCAACCACAAGAACTGTTTTGCCCATATCCCTCAATCTCTGTAAAACCTTGTACAAAGACTTTCGAATCTTGAAGGGCTCATGCATGTAAAGTTCAAACATGCTCACAGAATCTATCACAACCCTCTTAGCCTTCGCTGACTCTATGTTCTCTGTTATCCTCTCTATCAGGGTTTCTATATCAAAGGGTTCTATTTCCATAACCTTTATCATACCCTTCTTTTCAAGAGAGTCGAAGTCCCAGCCAAAGTTTTTCGATTGTCTCTTTATATTACTTATGGTTTCCCCTGTTGTGAGATACAATCCTTTTTCATTGTTTTTCACAGCCCCGTTGTACAGAAACTGAGCTGATAATATGGATTTGCCTGTACCTGTTTTGCCTGATACCAGATTGATGCTACCCTCTTGAAAACCTCCACCTATCAATTCATCCAGCCCCGGTATACCTGAAGCAACCCTCATAAAATCAGTTTATTTTTGTTTCTATGTTTTATAAAATTTTTTAACCTGAAATACAAAAGAGAAGTATGATAAGGAGACCTGTGGTTGCAGGAATGTTCTATCCCTTACAGAAGGACAACCTTAGTCAACAGCTGTCAAAATTATTTGAGGGGGTCGGGAAAGGTGAATTTCTCTGTGTTGTTTCTCCCCATGCCGGCTACGAGTATTCAGGACGGACTGCCGCCTATGCGATAAATTCCTTGAGACCAGCCAAGAGTTTTGTCTTGCTGGGTCCAAACCACAACCTGATAGGGAGCGAGTTCTCGATAATGTGCTCTGGTGAATGGGAAACCCCTTTGGGAAGGATAGGAATAGATTTAGATCTTGCAAAGGAATTGAAGAGGTGCGAGATCCTTCGGGAGGATGATCTTGCTCATACACATGAACATTCCATAGAAGTTCAGATACCCTTTCTGCAGTATAGATTCAGAAGTTTCAAAATCGTCCCGATCTCCATTTCCAACGTCGGATACTCAGAGGATTTCCTCAGAAAATGCGAGACCCTCGGAAAATACATAGCAAAAACAATTGAAAATACCGGGGTGATCGCTTCTTCTGATTTCTCTCATTATCTGCCCAAGGACGTGGCGAAGGAAAGGGATGAAAAGGCGATAGAGAGGATAAAGAATCTAGATACAAAGGGTTTCTTGAAAACGCTGGAAAGTATAGACGCTTCTGTATGTGGATACGGACCGATAACAGTCCTCATGTACATCGCAAAAGAACTTGGCCTAAAGGCAAAGGTAATAAATCACACCGATTCAGGAGATACGACAGGCGATAATTCCGCTGTGGTTGCTTATTATGCGATTGGTTTTAAGTGAATAATCATGATCTCCTCAGAGGGTTTTTAGGAGAATCGTGCGCTAGGAAGAGCCTCCTAAGGTTGGGGTGTCTTTTTATGTGAATGCCGAGCATTTCAGAGAGCTCTCTCTCAAATAGATTCGCTCCGGGGTAAATGTCCGTTATGGTTTCTATGGTATGGTTTTTCTTGTCCACAGGAACGCGAATGTTTATTGTCCTGTTCTTGTGTATGAGATGGTATATGACTTCTATATTCTCTCCGACATCTGTTCCTGATATCGAGGATATTCTGATAACCCCGATATGTTTCAATTCCTTCAGAATTTTCTTGAATCCCTTTTTATTCGACAGGATCCATACGTTGTCGTTTTCTATCCTTTTTTCCACTCCCTTCAGATAATTATCCACGTGCATTATGATTCCCCCATCTTCTTCAGAACCTTTACAACCCCATCTATAAGGGCTTCCGGTTTCGGTGGGCATCCAGGAACATATGCATCAACAGGTATGATGTTGTCCAGAGGTCCGGCCACATTGTAACAGTCGTAGAACACTCCCTTCGATATCGGGCACGCTCCAAATGCTATAACATACTTGGGTTCTCCCATCTGCTCATAAATTGTTTTTATACGATCCCGCATCTTTACGTTGATGGGACCTTCTATTATGAGGATGTCCGCGTGTCTCGGTGAACCTTTCCCGAGGATTCCAAACCTCTCGAGGTCGTACTTGGGGGTGAGGGAAGCCAGGATTTCAATGGCACACCCATTGCATCCGGATCCGCTCATATGCAAGACCCACGGCGACTTCTTTCTGCAGTAGTTAACTAGTTTTCTGAGCAGAGGCCTCTTTGATTTTTTCAAAGTTTCTGCATCAAGCCTGATCATTTCTTCTTTCATGTTAAACCCATACAACCATTAAAAGTATAACTATCACTGTTCCTATCACAATCCACATGAGGTAGTCCGAGAGTTTCCCCGAATGATAACTTCTCAAATCCTTTATACCCAACGCCTTTTTTATTGCGTGATAAAAATTTTCCGTGCTGACGCTAACCTTGGGAAAGGGTTCTCCGCACGTGTAGGTTTCAAATTTCATCTCCTCTTTAACTGATTTCCTGTTCCCGATGAGGTATATTAAAAAACCTAAAAAGATAAAACCAAGGAAGGCCAAAATGAAGAGAGACCATTGTTCGAACATCTCACCCACCAAACACCGCAGTTATATATTGGCTCTGATTTAATAAAGCATTGGCTGCCGGTTCAACAAAGCTGAGACCTATTTGAGGGAACACCCCTATCAGCACGCACAATATTGTTAAAATAATAACAGGGACTAACAAGGTTCTTGGAATATTCGCTTCAACCTTCTTGGTTGCCAGGAATATTGAAGAAAATATCTTGAACGAATAGGCCATGGTTATTGCCGATGCAACTATCGCGATGGCGGTCAGCAGAGGACTAACCTCCCATGATGCCATGAAGATCATCCATTTCGATACAAAACCGTTCAGCGGAGGGATTCCTGACAGCGAAAGGAGACCTATGCCCACACATATGAGCAGGGGGGTATTCTTCATACCCATTCCATCCAGATTCTCCTTCCCTGTCACGTATATTCCTATACCCACCCCCATGAACAGCAAAGCCTTTATAAGAACGTTGTTCAGTATGTGGTAAAGACCCGATGTTAAACCGAGGAACGTCCCGAAACCCAAAACCATTAAAATATAACCCACCTGAGATATACCCGAATACGCAAGCATCCTCTTCACATTTATTTGAACTAAGGCAAGGACGGCTCCGACTAGCATTGTAATTACACCGAAAAATATCAGAACCCAGTTCAGTTGTATGAGATTGAAGATGAACAAAACCCTAATGATACCGTAAATGCCTATGGATGTTGAAACTGCTGTGAATATCGCTCCGATGGGAGCAGGCGTCCCCTCGATGGCATCAGGCTTCCATGCATGGAAGGGGATTATGGCTGCCTTCAAAGCGAACCCTGTTATTAGCAGGCCAAGAGCTATCATATACGGGGAGGTATGGGAAATTTTCAGAGCGAGGTCAGCAAAGTTCAAAGTCCCCGTAAGACCGTACAGCATAGCGATGCCAATGAGTATGAACAGAGATGTTATGGAACCCGCCACAAGATACTTGAACGCACCCTCTATCGCATGCTCGTCAAGAAAAAAAGCGACAAGGGCGTAGGAAGAGACAGAGAGTATCTCGAAGAATACGTAGAGGTTGAATATGTCCCCTGTCAGCGAAACACCAACCAGACCTATTGTGAGTAAACATAGCAGAGTGTAATACCTATGTCTTCTCTCCTTTATGTACTTGAGCGAATAGATGGCGATCACCGAAGATGCCCCTGTAACGAGCAAAGCGAGAAAAACGTTCAGCTTGTCCAAGACCCAAACTATCCCGAACGGCGGCGACCACCCGCCGAAGCCAAACACCATGATACCGGGGTTTAGAAACATATAACACATTGAAAAGAATGAAAACAATATCGCTACTATCGCTATTTCGTCTCTCTTTACAATAAGCAAAAGAAAGGTTGCAGCAAACAACACGAGCAATACATAAATTATCACATTATCCCCTCAACTTGTTCATTCTTTCAGTATCCAGCGTTTTCAGATGTCTGTACGCAAGTATTACGATCCCCAGGGCCAGCGCGGTAACACTCAGCTGTATGACTATCGAAGTCAGGACCAAGGCCTGCGGTAGGGGATCGACAGCCTGCTGAACCAGGTAATTGATATTTCCTGTGGTAACAATGGGAGGAATTCCGCCCTCTCGGAAGCCTATTGCTATCAGCAAGAGATGTATAGAATTCGTGAACACCCCCAGACCTATCACTTTCTTTATCATGTTCTTTTTCCAAACTATACAGTACATCCCTATCAATGCAACCAACACCATGCCAACGTAGATTTCTAACATACTCACTCCTTCATCAACAGGAACACTATCAGTATGAGTGCCATCGAAACCATTATACCTCCGACAACGTTGAGTAATAAAATCTGTTGAGCGCTCCATATTTCAAAAACCCTGCCCATAGGTGTTAACCATCCCCTGATAAAAGACTCAAACAGTATGGTGAAAACCAAAAACAAAGCGACAAGGCCCTCCACTATGTGGGCAGTATCCTCCTTTATAATCCTTTCGGCTTTCCTTAAACCGAATGATATTGCTAACAGGGCGACCCCTGATGCTATTATTACGCCACCAGGGAAGGATCCGCCAGGAGTTAGATGCCCGTGGAAAAGAATGTAGACACCGAATAGTATTATGAACGGGAACAAGCCCTTTGTTATTGTCCTTATGATAACGTCCATTATTTACGCCTCCTCAACCCGAATATAACTATCGTGAAGACACCAACAGCTGCCGTGAAAAGAACGGTCTCTTCTCCCAGAGTATCGAATCCCCTGAAGTCCCACACTATCGAGCTCACCAGGTTTGCTGACCCTGTTTTTTCAAAAGCATTTCCCAGATAGTAGTTGGCCACCCTCTTTCCCTCCCAGGCCCCAAAGGTCGGTGAAATAAAAACATAGAGGAATATACAGCCCAATAAGATCAGACACAGCATAAATAAAACATTCTTCATTCCTCCAACCTCCTGGTCTTTCTTATAACAATAACGTAGATTAATGTGGCAAGACCTGCATTCACGGCAGCCTCTGTGATAGCGATATCAGGAGCCTGCAGAACAAAAAATAACAGCGAGAGCGTTAGCGAAGAAGATGCCAGGAATATTACCGAATATATCAAATCCTTGTGGTAAACAGCCAAAAGAGAGAATAATATCAGCAGCAAGAGCAGGGGGATGAATATCATATTTATATAATATGTGTGTTTTGTTAAATTAATTCCTATTTCTTCATCTTTGCTGCCAACTTCTGTATTTCCATGGCGGTCTGATTGATATCATTCGCTGTTTTGACCATATGTTCCTGTATCTCCTTGCTTGCCCTTTCAAGCTCTTTCTCGCGTTCCCTCATAAACAGCTTTGCGGACTCTGTTGTCTTGTTAACCATGATGTTAGCTCCTACATTTACCATGACGTTCTTCAGATCCCTTACATCTCCCTTCCCGTAACAACCGCTGCCTAAAGGGAGAAGAACATCATCAGTTCCCTTTCTATTCTTAAAGTCCTTAAAAATCTCTTCTGTAGTTTTGATCTCTATGAACTGTTTCTCAACCATTTCAAGCTGTTGCTTCAAATTTTCCAGATTCTGCTGGAGGATCTGGTAGAGGAGATATTTCTCCTGTAGTTCTTTCTCTGACATGAAAATCACGTAATAATTAAATTCGGGGTTTTTATTTATAAATACACCGAAAGAAAGATCTACACTTCCATCGGAGGCTCAGGACCAGGAGGCTCAGGATCTTCAGGTGGATTTCCCACAGGTGGCGGGTCAATTATATCACCGGAGTCGTTACACCCCGCCTTTACCCAGTAACATTTACCGTTTGTGTAATCGTTGCAGTTACCTTTGTTGGTTATCTGGTTGCAGTTAAACGTATGACCACCACGGCAGTAATCGCCATATGTTTCAGCACCGCCATTCCAGGTGCAACCAACGTTCACACATGTTGATTTCCTTCTTATGTTAGAACATGCCCGGTCTCCTCCGTCACAGTAAGCTGTGTCTACCCATGTACAACCGGTTAACTTGTCGCAGATCCCGCTATCTCCTACCGCGCTGCAGGATGCGTAATCATTCTCAACACCGGCGCATCCTAGGGCAACTGCTGCCTTTCTTGAATAACAATCATGATACTCACGAAGGTCTATCTGATACGTCCCCTTCCTCAATCCAACATCCAAGCATTCGTAAATTGTTTTTGCGCTGGTTCCCCTGAAGTCTGCCACAAACGTTCTCCATTCACATGGTGCGCAGTACAAACTTCCCGTGTTCGGGTTGCCTGCATTAGCCGTACACAACCTGTTCCATTTCGGAGTCCAGACATCGTAATTTATATGATCAATGTTGGTTTCCTGGTTCGGACACTGGCACCACCAGTATTTTATAGGGACTCTCATGTTGTTGCAGTTATCGTTTCTTTCCACGACCAAGCATATGTCATAACAGGCGGGTGACTCGTGAGGGAATTCCCAATAATTTGCCTTATTGCCCTGATCGTGTTCCAATCTCACCGTGATCTCGCATCCCTCTCCCATACACCTTTCATCACAGATGATTATATTCGGTTCACAATCAGCGCACGTACAGTTATCGTAGCACTCGCTGTTAACAGGATAGTCATAATAATGGGCATCCTTGCAGTAATCACCCGGACAGTCGCAATCCGTATCTTGTTCGCATTCCTCCCCTTCCTGGATTGTTCCATCTCCGCAGAACTCGCAGTTCGCCCAGGTCTCACAGGCATCTCCTGGAGTCCCGGGTTCAACTTTCTTACAAATAAATTGATCATAATCACAAATCTTATCAAAACAATCACTGTTCACACTGCAGGGATCGCCTTCCACTGTTTTAGGCATAGACTCGCAAGTCAACGTCCTGTAATCACATATATCATGGAAGCAGTTATCATAAGTTTGACATTCATCAGTCCCTGTTCCCTGTACGATCTTACAGGTTTGCAATATGTAATCACAGATTTTGTGCTGAGGACAATCATTGAAGGTCTGACACTCATCAATTCCCTTACTCAGGTCTACATCACATGTTAGCGTTTCATAATTACAAACATTATGCACACAGTTATCATACGTTTGACATTCATCCCTTAGGAGACCTGGAACAGCCGAACACGCCTCCTTCCCATAATCGCAAGCGTAATAGTAACACTCATCGTCAGTTTCGCATTCATTGGGAGCTTCTTCAGGAACGGCAACACAGCTCATTCCCTCACATACAAGGTGATAACAGTCCGTGTCTTGTGAGCATTCATTCTGCTGCTGCCCTGCAAGAGGAACGCATGTTATGTCCTCACAACCCATGTAATAACAATCCGCATTCGTGCTGCATGCATCCCCGGGCTCTGTAACCGGAGCTTCAACACACGTGAAACTCTGGTAATCACATATATCATGGAAGCAGTTATCATAAGTTTGACATTCATCAATTCCTATCCCCGCTACTATCTTACACTGTTGACCAACATAATCACAGATTTTGTGCTGTGGACAATCATTGAAGGTCTGACACTCACTTATACCCTGACTCGGAACCGTATCACATGTCAAATCCACGTAATTACATTCTGTATGTACACATTCATCGAATGTTAAACACTGGTCTTCTCCAGGACCATCCACCATCTTACACTGCTGTCCTACATAATCACATATCCTGTGCTGTTCACAATCATCAAACGTCTGACACTCATCCGTTCCTGCACCCTCCACTATTTTACATTGATTCAATATGTAATCACACATCTTGTGGTGAGGACAATCTTCGAACGTTTCGCATTCATCTTCTCCAGCAGTCCCGACCAGCTCACAGGTCAGTTTTTGGTAGTTACACTCCATATGTGATGGTTTGTACTGGCACATGTAATTGCAGTCTCCTGTATCTGGCTCAAGTTCGTCACATTCCGGGTCTGATGTACATCCTGAGTAATCATCTTCGCAGTTGTTATCTTCCAATTCACAGATCTCGTTACAGTAATCCTGCAGATAATCATAACCGTAGTCACACTCCTCCAGATAGGTCATTGGAGGATGACCATCACATTCAAGATCCCCAGAACAATAATATTCGCATTCATTTACATGTTCATACTGACAGTTCACACAATGGTAGTAGGTGTTGTCACCTTTGCATGTGTACTCATGCCCCCACGGACCCCATCCTGCGTAATCCCCTGTACTCTCACATTCCTCACCAGGATCCAAGACTCCGTTACCGCACGCATAACAATCACTCCAACTTTGGCACTCATCCTTCAAAAACCCTGGAGTTGGCAAACAAGCCTCTTGCTGATAATCGCAGTACATGTAATAACAGTCATCATCATCGAAACATTCCTGTTCTCCTGTTCCAGGAACAGCAATGCAGGTCATATCATCACAAATGTAGTCGATACACTCATCATCAGTATGACACTCATCAACTCCCGGCGAATTTGAAACAACACAGCTCATATGACCGCACACGTTATGTATGCACTCATCATATGTATTACAAGATGTCCCCGGCGTTCCAGGCTCAACCTGTTTGCATGTCTGCTGAGCGTAGTCGCAGACCTTTTCGAAACATTCCTCGTCGAATGTGCACGAGTCGCCTGGTTGTGTGCTTGGTTTCTGCTCACACGTGAATGTTTGGTAATTACAGATGTCATGGAAACAATTATCATACGTTTGGCATTCATCAACACCAGCTCCCTCCACTACCTTACACTGCTGCCCAACATAATCACATTCCATATGCTTCTCACAATCATCAAACGTTTCACACTCATCCGTTCCTGGAGCTTCAACTGTATCACATGTCAAATCCACGTAATTACATTCCGTGTGTATACAATCGTTATAACTCTCGCATGCAACTCCCGGAGTCCCCGGTTCAACCTTCTTACATATCTGCTGCCCATAATCACAAATCTTATCATAACAGTCACCATTCACAGTGCAAGGATCCCCAGGCTCTGTTATCGGAGCTTCCACACAAGTGAAACTCTGGTAATCGCATATATCATGGAAACAATTATCATAGGTTTGGCATTCATCAGTCCCTGCCCCTTCCACTATTTTACATGCCTGTTGGTCATAATCACAGATCTTGTGATGAGGACAATCCTCGAACGTTTCGCACTCATCTTCACCCGGCTCAAGTTCGGTGACGCTATCGCATATCATATCAACGTAGTTGCAGAACGTATGTTCACAGCCATAAACTGTCACGTAGGTCTCAGGGAATTCTTCAAAGACAGTTGTCTCGTTGTAATTCAGGTATTCAACTCCCGAATCCGGGTATACGTTGGTTAGGTTGTAACCAAACTGGTAGAGGTAAACGTTGAAGGAGATTTCTAAGGTCTCGTTTATGTTTACCGTCCCAAGCTCACATGTTATCTCCCTTTCACTTTCATTATATTCGCATTCTCCCGGAAGAGATGATTCATTTAATTCAACATAATCGGGCAGATAATCTATGACAACAACATTCGTTCCCGCCACGGTTGTTATTACCTCTTCGGCTATCTCTTCGTAGATTTCCTCCAGATCCTCACTGTCCGGAGCGTAATAAGATTTCCCGCCTGTAAGGTTGGCGATATCCTCCATAAGACTCTGGTTCGCGTTATCCCCAAGGGCAATGGTATATATCACGATTCCGTTGTCCACGGCTTCCTGCACGCTGTCAAGAACCCTTTGATGACAATCTGGAGGCGGGGTTTTCGAACCGCAGTTATTGTTTCCGTCAGAAAGCATGACCTCAACCCATGGGACATCCACCCTTCCGTTTGCAACCAATTCCTGGGTTCCGTAATCAATACCCTGACTCATGTTGGTCCAGCCACCGGCACTCATACCATCTATTGCTGATTTGACAGCATTTTTGTTAAACGTCAATCCCTGCTCAAGTTTTGCATTAGTGTTGAATGAAACCAGACCCAGTTTATCATTTGAACCCAAGAAATCAACAAAAGTTTTCGCCGCGATCTTCGCATCACCTATTGGCTGCCAATCGCTTATGTTATCATCCCATCCATCATCATCCATACTGCCCGAATTGTCAAAAACGAGAACAACGTCCACTGGATAATGCTCTTCGCATGCCTCTCCTTTACCTTCAACTGTGAGTGTTATCGTCGTCTCCTCACAATACAATTCAGTCGGGTTCGCCTCCTTATCAACCTCCAGGTAAGGCGGTATGCACTCGTCTATACAATCTTCATTGGTTTCGCATTCGTCTTCCCCAGAACTATCAATCGTTAAGCAAACCTCTTCCTCATAATCACATTCCGTGTGTATGCAATCATCATACGTTTGGCATTCATCCTCTCCTCCGCCTTGGACAACAATACATGCCTGCTGGTCATAATTGCATACCTTGTGCGTAGGGGTGTGCTGTACACCTCCCCCACCACCGCCAGAGGATCCGCCACCGCCTCCACCGCCAGAGCCGCTAGTTTTTGGGCTAGGATCATTTGTTTCCTCGGGTTCAGGGGGTTCTGGCTTGGGAGGAGCTTCGTCTTCACCTTCATTATCCATCACTTCGTAGAATTCCATGACCTCAACAGAAGGGCCCTCTTTTGTAATTCCAGTTTCTCCTGCTAAGCCGGTATCGTGCAATTCCCCCTTTCCTTCGGCAGGTCCATAGAGAGCGAAAAAAACAAGACAGAGTCCTATGGCAACGAGAACCAGACTGTATTTCACGAACCCTTTATTCAAAATACCCTTCATAATATCTTGAGGTTATTAATCAACTTAAGGTAGTAATAAGAGTAAGTTTTAAATACCTTATATTTTCCAAGAAACCGTATTCATTACAGCAATTTTAGATCTTTCGTTACATCATCAATACTTTCCTCTTCTGCCGGTCCTATGCCCAGCGAGGTGACGGTCCCAGGTTCAAGCTGTGTCCTCCCCGCGTCTCTTATCACAGCATATGGAATTCCCTTCTTCTTAACCCGTTCCTTCAGAGCCATTAATTCCTTCAAAGTCTCGGCCCTGAGAACGACCTTCTTGGAACCTTCCTCCTCCCAGAGCTTCCGTATGTTTTCATCAGCCCTCTTGTACGCCTCCAAAGAGGCATGCGCCACTTGCGCAGCGATTTTCCCCTTGTCCATTTTCAGGTCCTTCCTGACAACTATCACTTGCTTGTACATATTATTAGAATTAGCTAACCTTGATTATAAAAAGGCCTACCTAAAAATAAAAAAATCAAAAGAAAGACGTGGAGGGCGAATAATTCTATTTAACTGACAGTTCCTGTCACAGTTCCTGTTTCAGTGAAGCCTGTCAATCCTGAATCAAGGTTATCGTACGTTAATGTTACTGTTGCCGTGTAGGTGTTTCCTGTTGTGAACCCTGCGCAGTCTGCCTCTACCTTGAAGGTTCCACCTATACCAACTGATACTGAAGCAGAACCATCGAAGTCCGCGCCTGTACATGAGGTAGCACCTATATCTACACTAACTGCTGTAAAGTTCAGCCTGGAAGCCAGGTTGTTCTTAAGATTCAGCTCAAAGTTATCTGGCGTTGTCGCACCTAACTTCCAATCACCTGTTGCTGGTGCCCCTATGTTGGCGAATCCCGTTGCTCGGGAACCTGCGTACGTTGCCGGATTGAACACCCCAAGGGCGTACAAAGCTGCTGCCACTATTATGACGATCAAGATTGCCCAACCATATGTCATCAAATACTCCATTGCAGATTGTCCTTTCTTCATGTTCGATCACTTTATAATTGGTATAAACTTGTATATATATTTTAGGCAGGCAAGAAACCGGCAAACATACTGCTTATAACCATCCTTGCTCCAAAGAAAACCAACAACGCGATTATCATGAATATTGGTATGTATTTTATTCCTCCCTTCTCCTTACCAGTATCTATAAGGCCTATTATTATCCCAGAGAAGAATGTGGTAATTATTATCGAAACTATGGAGAATAAGAAAAGGAAATCAGGAGATACTGTAATACCAAATTTGAAGTAGGGGATGTTGCTTGAGAAGGACTCTGGAAGTGTTCCGGCAGAGGAAAATACCGTTAGAGTGGTTATGAGATAAAGAGAAAGGGCATAAAGGACTGGAGCTCCCAGTATACCGGCGAAGATTATGAATATGCCGTACATTATTATGTTCGCTTTCACCTCCTTCTTTATTGCCTGTTTCCTTCGTATATCTATTGCATTCTCTTCAAGCAGAGCGACTAACTGCCCACCTGATCTAGAGCCCTCGCTTATCAGTTTCACCGCCCTCTCCAAAACCTCTGATTTTATGTATTTCGGAATCTGGTTCAGGCCGTCTGCTAGGGATTTTCCCGTCATTATCTCTTTGCCTGATCTCTTTATAGCCTCTGCCAACGGCCCGAATTCACTTCTGGCTGAGAGAAGCAATGCTTTGCTTGGTATGAAACCCGACCGTATGTTGGCTGCCGTTAGTTCCAGGGCATCAGGCAAAACGTTTTCCACAAAGTTCTTTCTCCTGTCCACCGCCAGTATGAGCCAAGCATTGAGAAGAAAGAACATGCCGCAAAAAACCCCAATGAAGACGTAAACCATGTAGGTGCCCGTAAAGAATGCGATCAACCCAGCAATTATTATGCTCACCACTAACGAGTTGGTTATGTATTTTCCAGGGGTGGTTTTCATTCCTGAATACTCTATCATTTCCCTTACCCAGTTTCTGTATCTTGGCGGAAGCAATCTGTACAACATATCAATCTATACCCACGGGCCTCCTTGATTTTATCAATCCAATAAACATGAACTGAAACATCACAAGCATTGCAATTATCCCGATCAATATGAGCTCCAGGTTTAACGTTATACCGGTAAAAGAGGCTAAAACCAAGAGAAATGTTATGCCCAACGTCGGGAAAATAACAGCAAAAAGCATGTACATGAGAGCAAGGGGGTTCAACTGAGCACCATATTTTTTGATCGAAACCCTCTGCTCCACCGCGATATTATCAACTATCTCCCGCATCGTACTCCCTATGTCAGCCCCTGATTTTAAGGCGTTAATCATCTGCCACATTACGCGCCTGAAGAAGAAGGAAGGAGTCTCCCTTGTCAGAATCTCCAGTGCATCAGCCTCTGATTTCCCTGTGTTTATTTCGTTCACGACCCTGCGGATCTCATGGGAAAGAAGACCGTAATCACTTCTTGCTATCGAGACCAGTGTGTTGTACAGAGGAACCCCTGCCCTGACCTGAACGAGGACGTGGTGAAGCATATACGGAAGATTTTTCTCTATGTCCTTGACCTTTCTGGTTGCGGAAAGTTTTGGGTAGAAGGAAAGGAAGAGAAAGCTTGCGAATCCTATGCTGCCTCCAGCCAATAGAGATATGGATACGGCCTTGATTATTTCAGCCTTTGCAGCAATTGTCACAGCAAGTATTGCAAAGAATATGATAATGAAATAAAATACGAACGTGAAGATCGCGATCGCCATCCATCTCCTGGGACTTATCCCAAACCCCGATTGTTCCAGTTCGAACTCCAGAGAAGGCAAAAACTTCGAAAAGTTTTCACCAAGGCCTAGAAAGTGCTCTGATATACTCCTGACCTTATCATAAGGCAGTGGCAGGAATGGAATTTTGTTTTTCACATAGAATATTTGTTTTAGATTGAATATAAGTTTTGGGCTAGCCGAGTTCTAGATACAAAATCCCGTTTTTGAAATGTTTGCTGGTGACGTTGGTTTGCGGAGGTTTCGTGAGAATCTTGAAGTACGCTTTATCCCCAGCCCTCGCCTTTACCTCTATGGAATTTTCAAGCGGTTTTACCTCTATATCCTTCTCATCCCTCACGTCAGGGAGTTCAACCTCAACTACTATCCTTTCTCCTATTCTCTTGACTGATGTTTTTGGTTCCTCTGTTGTTTTTGCTCCGCTGATGGACACAGATTCTGTCACCTCAGATTTTTCAGGCTCTCTGGTCTCCGTGATTTTTGGTTTTAGCGTTCCCAGTCTTTCTCCAAACCCAATCTTTTTTGCCTCTTCCTCTATTTCCCTTTTGTCCACATCCCCAAAGGTTTTCACAGAAACCTTTGGTTTCTTCCCTGAACTTTGGGTTATGTTTATTGAGAACCCCCTTCCCCTAATGGGTTTTCTGAAAAATGGGGAAAGATCAAAAACCTCGAAATCCCTTTCTAACATCTTGTTCATTTCCTTGAATTCTCTTTCCATCCTTGAGAACACGTCAGTGAACAAATCTCTCCTGAGACGAGACCCGCATCTCGGACAAAAATCCCACTTCTCATTAGCCTCTTTCCCACATTTCCGGCATCTCATGTTAATCATTTCGAAAACTTATATAAAAATTTACTTAAGTATGTCCGCCGTTGCCGCTCCTACGGATGCGAAAAACGAAACGAAAATGAATATCCTGAAGGACCAACCAGGATCCGCTACGTGACTCATCACTCCAAAAAGCCAGAGAATGAACCATGTTACGCTGTAAGAGATCAAGAACAAAGAAACCAGCCTCTTTGGAACGTAGGCTTTACCTAATATGGGTGCATCGAATTCCGCAATCGCCTCTTTCGCGACCTTCTGGAATTTTGTGTAATATATGATTATCGTAACGACAGCGATTGAAAGCAGAATGAAAACAACAAGTCGCAGGGGATCGATTTCCTTTGCCAGTGTCCAGACCTCTTCTGTGACGGACAATGGTGTTGCAAGAATAACAGCTCCGAATATTTGTTGCGCAACGTCATCCACACCGAACTTTTCCGGTTTTATTTTTTGGGCTAACGAAGTTATCCTTTCCTTTCCATTCTCCCTTATCCTCTTTATTACCATTCTGCTCACCTATATTGGGTGGCTCAGGATTTTCGAAGTCCATTTTCTTACAACCTCAAGATTATATAGGATATTGCCCATTTAAATACTTTAAAAAGGGGGATATGATCAAAAAAGTTTCCTCGCGATCTTTACCAATCTCGGTTTTTTCATTAGAATGAATCCCAGTTTCTTTAATCCGGATGCCCTTGCCAGGTTGACCAGGTCTTCTCCCTTGAGATAATTGACAAGCCAGTTCAGCTCCTCATCGGTTAAGCTTTCTATAACCTTCCTCAGTTTCAGCAGCCTTCCCATCTTCTTACCCCTGGTTTTCCACCATTTTTTGTTGTATTCGGAGAGCGTGGCTTTCGAGAAGTTTTCTAACTTCATTGCCTTTGAAATGACTTCCACTGCGATCTTCCCTGCAATATAAGACTCTGCTATCCCACCACCATGTATTGGGTTTACCTGATGCGCGGCATCACCAACTATAATGAAGTTATCAGAGACCATATCTTCCAGAAGGCCGCCAACAGGAACACCTCCTGAGTTAACCTCTATTACAGATCCCCTATTCAGCTCTTCCCTGTTTTTAATAAAATCCTTGAGGTATTCGATTGCGTGTTTCTTAGCGAACGGCTTGCGAACGCCAATTCCCACATTCGCCGTTTTCTTCCCCTTTGGGAATATCCAGACATATCCTCCGGGAGCAATCTTGTTTCCGAAGTACATTTCTATCCTGTCAGGGTCGATTTTAACATTGGTCATTTCAAACTGAACAGAGGAGGCGATATCCTCCAATGCAAGCGTTGTTTTCATTCCCATCAACCTAGCGATTCTCGATTCAACTCCGTCGCAGGCAACAAGTATCTTACAACTTATTTCGAAACTCCTTCCTTCCGATCCCATCTTAACATTGACCTTTCCTCCTTCCCTTCTGATTCCCACAACCTCTGTTTTCGTCAATATCTTTGCCCCTGCTTCGGCAGCGAGCCTTGCAAGATATTTGTCAAATATCTTTCTTTCGATCACCCAGCCCTCCGGGCCTTCAAAATCGGCCGTGATCTTCTCTCCGTTTGGCGCATAAACAGTGGCCCCCTTGATTACTCTGGAGACCCAAGACCTATCTAACTTTATACCCATTCTCTCCAGTGAGGATTTCGACAAACCCTCTCCACACCTTACAGGCACGCCGATCTCCTGGCGTTTTTCTACGGCCAGGACGTTCAAACCCTTTTCCCCGCAATATCTGGAAACAGACGAACCTGCAGGACCCACGCCTACAACAATCACATCATACTCCTTTTCGAGATCTTCAATCATAACCGCACCTATAAATCTTTTTTAACGATCAATTTATTTATAATAATTACTTTAAGGGTGATTTTATGTTTTTCAGAAAAAAGAGGGAGAAAGAGAAAGGGAATCTTGCATTGTTTGTTGATGGACCAAACATCATAAGGAAAGAGTTCAACATAGATCTGGATGAATTGAGGAAGATCGCTGGTAGATATGGAAGGATATTAACAGGCAAGATATTCCTTAACCAGCATGCTTCCGATAAATTAATAGAGGCCATCGCAAACCAGGGCTTTGAACCTAAGGTAGTGTTGGCAGGCGAAATGGAGTCTGATGTTGATGTAAGCGTAGCGGTGGATATAGTGAAGGCCTCTTTCAACGACAACATAGATACTATAGCGTTGGCTTCCAGGGATGCGGATTATTTGCCAGCACTCCAGTTTGCAAAGGAGAAGGGGAAAACAGTTCTGGTTATAGGAACAAAACCAGGTTTTTCCAAAGCACTGCAACATGTGGCAGATTACGTAGAACTCCTCTCGAAAAGATTTTAAATCCCTGTAAGAAACCTGCTCTTTATCTTGACCACAAAATAAGCTCCTATCAGTATTAAGGCGCTGCCTATGAGCTGAAGGTTTGGGGCGGGCTCCCCGAGCCATAAAACTCCCGCGACAATCGAAACCACGGGCGCGAGCAAGAGAAGGGAAGCAGCCTTCGAGGCATTGATGTAACGTATGCTCCAGTACCAGAACAGAACGTAACCGAAGAGGAAAAAGACAGAAACGAAAATATTACCCCACTGCTGCGCTGTTAACGAGAGCAGAAGATCGAACTTCCCGAACAAGAGAGCGACCCCAAAAAGAATCACACCCCCAAAAAACATCCTAGCAAAGGAAACAAAGAAATTGGTTTCTCCCTTGAGCATGACCTTTCGAGAGATCACATTCTCCAATGCCCAAAGGATTGTCGCACCTATAACGAGAGCGTCCCCCATCTGGGGGTTCATCCAGAGATCAGCGGGATTTATAGTCGCCGAGAAGATTAACACCGTTCCCAAAATCATCAGGATAAGCGCATAGATCTGCTTTCTGGGAATTTTCTCTCTGAGTAAAATGAATGCGAATACCGCAACGTATAAAGGAAGGGTTTTGTGAAGGAAGGCAGCTCTCCCCCCGGTTGTGAATTTCAGGCCCGTGAAGAACAGAAGGAACGCGAACGCCCCACCTATCACAGCAATAAGCAAGAGGTATTTCCAGTTCATTTCCCTCATGTTCCTGTGGGAAAACCTGTTGGTCATAATCGATAAACCAAGGAAGATCACGCCTATTATCAATGCCCTGACTGCTGTGAAAACAGTTGGATCGAGGTCAACCACGAAAATCTTGTTGACAGGAATTGCAAAACCACTTATAACTGCTGTCAGCAGAGCGAGTATTGTTCCGAATGTTTCTTTATTCATTCCTCCCCCTCTTCAGCATTTTATTTGCTTGGCTCTGTTTTATCTTTTCTGATATATAATCATAATGAACGCTGACCCAGTCCTTCTTTTTCAGGCCTTCAGCAAAATCATTCCTGAAGAATTTTTCTTCCAGATTGGTTTTGACCAAAACTCTGTCAGGGTCTACCCTAAGGATTCTACCAGGATAAACCAGGCAATCTCTTACCTTCAGGTCGGGCTTTATCTCCTTTCTCCACCTTATTGCATTCTCATGTTCCAAGAGGAAATACCTTCTGACAACCTCGTCATCTATCTCCTCTTTCCCCATTCTTTTCGCCAGTATCGAACACATCCTTGTGGCAACCCTGAAAACCCTTTCTATGGGAATATCGATTTCCTGCCTGTTCTTCACAGAATCGTTCAGTTTTTTAAGCAACTCCGCCCTGAGCTCGCCCCTGTTGACCAAGACCTCTCCACACGGGATAGCATAGCGTAAAAACAATTCCCTGTTCTTGATCGGCAATATTCTGAACATATCAAACCCTCTCTATTATAATATTGTTGAACACCAAGACTTTATCCCCACTCTTTACCTTTAAAAATTCAGAACTCACGTTCCTCTTAACCCCATCGAAGTCAACCAGGGCTTCCTTACCTTTCACATCCAATACCTTTCCTTTGAGAGCCAGACACATTTCATTCACCCTTAAACAGATAAAGCAGCAAGGCCTTCTCTGTGTGAAGCCTGTTCTCAGCTGCATCGAAAACCATGGAATTAGGAGAGTCAATAACTTCGTCCGTTACTTCGTGACCTCTTGAGGCCGGCAAACAGTGAAGGAATATAAAACCCTGTTTTGCATGCTTCACAAGCTCGGAATTGACCTGATACCTTTTCAGATCCCTGATCCTCTTCTCCAGATCACCCCTTTCTCCCGGGGAAATCCATTTATCCGTAATTATAACATCTGCATCTTTCACCCCTTTCACAGGATCATTCTCTACCTTTATATTCCCTTTCACATATTTTCTCACGCCCTCAACAAATTCAGGATCAGGCATGTACTTCGCTTTTTTGGGGCAGACAAGATAAACATTCGCCCAGAGCTTTGAAAAACCTATCATTGTTGACCTTGCCATGTTGAATGCGCAGTCGCCTATGAACACGACCTTTAAATCTTCAATTCCTCCCTTCCTTTCAATAACTGTTAAAAGATCCGCCAAGGTTTGGCACGGATGGTGAAGATTGCTGAGCCCGTTTATTATGGGCACGCCGGCGAATTTAGCGATTTCCTCAAGATCCTTGTGTTTATAAACCCTCGCTAGAATCGCATCTGAATATCTTTCGAGGACACGAACCGTATCTTTCAACGTCTCTTTTTCAGCGAGTTTGGTTGTCCTTGAATCAAGGAAAATCGCATGACCTCCCAGCTGGTGCATGGCGACCTCGAAGGAAACTCTCGTTCTTGTTGAGGTTTTTTCAAAAAGCATGGCAAGCGTCTTTCCCTTCAGATCACCTTCCAAATCCCCGTTTTTTACATCCTTTGCCATATCCAAAATCTTTCGTATCTCCTTCTCTGGATAATCTATCAAGGTCAGAAAATTTTTCGCCATATTCACCCCAATTTTTATTATTAAGAAACCATCTTTAAAACTTTGACAGCATCCTTTATCGAATTGTAGACAGGGAGTGAATCCCTAAGGAAGAACCTAACCTTTCTGAAGTCTTCCGACCCGGGTGCACAGTCAACGATCACCTTTCCTGTCTTAACCCTCTTTAGAATTTCGAGTTCCTCTGGATTCAGCAAACATGATCTTAGCTGGTTTATTATCAGGACTCCATCCACGTTTTTATCCCTGACTATTATATCAAGTACGTTCTTAAACCTTTCCCCGTCCGCATCCGCACGTATGTCTAGGGGGTTTATTGTCTCAAGCCGGGGATATTTCTTCTTTAACTTCCTTTTCGTTTTCTCAGAGAACCTCGAAAGATTCAATCCCAGTCTGTAACACCAGTCACCTGCTATTATCGAAGACCCTCCCGTGTTAGAGACTATTGCGATATTCCTCAGCTTCTTCTTCCCATGCCTTTCAAATACCAGAGCATAGTTAAAGAGTTCTTCAACATTATCCACCTCTATAACACCTGCCTGTTTGAACGCTCCGGAATAGATTTCCTGTGAAGTGGATAAAGAATCTGTATGCGTATGCGCTCGTAACTTCGATTCCTTCGAAATTCCTGATTTCAGGACAAGGATCGGTTTTTTTGAAGACTTCGCCAGTTTCATGAACCTTCTGGGATCCTTGATTGATTCGAGGTAAAGGAGAACGACCTTCGTTTCCTTATCCCCCAACATGTATTCCAAGAGATCACATTCATTTACATCAATCATATCTCCAACCCAAACAAATTTCGAAATTCCTATGTTTTTTGAAACCATATGATCAAGCAGAATAGCCCCGACACCCCCTGACTGCGAAACTACCGATATCGCCCCCGGTCTGATTTTCAGCTCCCTTTCGAACGTCGTATTCAATCCCACTTTAGGATTTATTATACCGCAGACCGTTCCAGGTCCGAGTATTCGAAACTTCCCTTTGGAAATTCCCAACAATTCCTTTCTCTGATCAGGTTTGAACCCTCCAGAAAGGATTAAGAGAAATTTGGTTTTCAGATGCTTCGAAATCCTAAGGATTTTTTCAGGCGGGAGGCTAACGATAGTCAGATCAGCCGGAGGATAATTATGGGATTTTTCAATATCCGAAAGAAAACCGTGTCCGTTGAATTCATGGAGATTAACATAAACCCTCCCGAATATCTCAGGAGAAACCATTATTTTCGGGACCTTCGATCTTGAAGAGCCCAGCAGAAGGATGGACTTAGGAGAGAGGAGCACTTGCAAACTCATAATATTAATATGAAATCTTATAATAATAATATGAAGCTCGCTGAATCCGAATGCAAAAAAATCATGAAAAAATACGGGATTCCCACCACTAAAGAATTCCTTGCGAAAAAGCCTGAAGAGGCTGTGAGGTTTGCAAAGAAAATAGGTTACCCGGTTGTTCTGAAGATTGATTCTGAGGACATAGTCCACAAGACAGAAACAAAGACAGTTATGATTAACATAAAGAATGATAAGGAAGTTCTTGAGGCCTTTGAAACCACAATAAAGAACGCGAAAAGACACAAACCAAGAGCGAAGATCAACGGCGTGATCGTTCAGGAACATGTTGAAGGGTATGAAACAATCGTAGGTGGAAAGATAGACCCTCAGTTCGGACCTGTTATCCTTTTCGGGGCAGGTGGAATTTTTACAGAGGTTTTGAAGGACACCTCGATACGAATATGCCCGATCGAAAAGGAAGACGCGGAAGAGATGATTAATGAGATAAAGTACTCGAAAATCCTGAAGGGCTTCAGAGGAGAACCTCCCGCAAAAATGAAAGAGATTATAAACATCCTCCTGGGGGCCAGCAAAATGATGATGAAGGAGAATATAAAGGAAATGGACATAAACCCGCTGATTGTTTCTCACAAAGAGGCGAAGGCTGTTGACGTGAGGATAATAAAATAGACGGTTTTTACATGGACTGGAAACTGCATGTGATCTTGTCTTTTGTCATATACCTCATAATAATCCTTATTTTCCAGTTCCAACTGGATTATTCGTTATCAGCTCTTCTACTGATAATTTTCTCCTCCCTCCTTCCAGATATCGATCATCCAAGATCGATAATAAGGGGAGTAGTTTTCGCAATGATCTTTTACCTTCTAATGATTTTCGTGGTAATACAGGACCTTGCCTCAGAAGTAAAGATATTGACGATAGTTATACTGCTCATTCTCGTATACTATTCCTACAAGAACATCCCTTTGAAACATAGAGGAAAACGATCCCTCCACCTCTGGAGATACCCCATCCTCTTCACGACAATTTCCGCTGTTTTGTTCTCAGTCGCAAACATTAATATTTCCTTGATCTTATTTATTCTTATAGGATACGGATCTCACCTGCTAGCGGATAAAATAAAAAAGTTTTAATTTCCTGGGGGTTGGTATGGAACAGCAGCAAACCTTGCTCAAGAAATATGAAGCTCTGGTTTCAGAGTGGAACACCATTTCCCTGATCTGCACACTGGCGTTTTCGGCCTGCTTCATTGGACTGGTTCTCGGTCTGGTTTTCTTCAATACCTATGCAATCGTCATATCTATAGTCGTGATGTTCGTTTTCGGTGGTTTCGAGTACAAATCTAGGAAGGAATACGTTATGATAAAGGAAGATCTGGAAGAAGAGATGTTCAAAATGGCTGGGATGAAGAAGGCGAAGGCGAAGGAATTGATCAGAAAGGGACTATGGTGGTAATTTGTTCACATTTTTGTTCGGATGGAACAGGAAAATTCGAAAGTTGAGAAAACGCTGGGACAGACTCAGGGAGAAGGCCCTTAAGAAAAAACAGCCCATGAAGGGCGATATTCTGACGAAAATGGATGTGATAGAGCAGAACCTACGAGTTCTAGAAGAGCGAAAAGTGAGCAGGGTTGAACGTTCAAGACTTGCGAAGGAGATAGAGATAGACCTCGAGGGGATAAAGGCAATACTAAAGATGAAGGAGGACGAATACGTCCAACAGAAGTCAGCTCCCGCCCCCTCCCAGCAGAAATACCAAACAAGACCGAGATAATCTTTTTCTAAACAAATCTTTTTAAATAACACCCTTGATAAATTATTATGCCTAGGAAAACAAAGAAAAAATCAAATTCTTCTAAAAAATTAGGGTTTGATACCGAGAAATATTTGGAGGCCCAAACAACCGAAATACTAAACAGGATCAAGAAATTCGACAAGAGGTTGTATCTTGAATTCGGAGGGAAACTCTGTTACGACTTTCACGCTGCAAGGGTTCTGCCGGGTTACGAACCTGATACCAAAACAAAGTTATTCAGAAAATTGATAAAGGACATGCAGATAATCTACTGCGTTAGCGCGAAGGACATTCAGAGAGGCAAGATGAGAGGGGATTTCGGTCTACCATATGATCAGCAGACCTTGAAAGATATAACGGACCTGCGTGACAAAGGAATGGAGGTTTCTTGTGTAGCGATAACACTTTATAATGGAGAAAGTCTGGCCTACAGGTTCAAGAAGTATCTGGAAAATCTAGGGTTTAAAGTTTATGTTTTCACGGAAATAAAGGGCTACCCAAATAACCTTAATTCCGTAGTCAGCGATAAGGGTTACGGAAGCCAGCCGTATATAGATATTGAAAAACCCTTGGTTGTTGTTACGGGCGCTGGAGGAGGTAGCGGCAAGATGTTTTTGTGTCTGTCCCAGATATACCACGACCACAAGAGAGAGATAAACTCAGGTTTCGCTAAGTTCGAAACATTTCCGATATGGAACCTTCCCATCAACCATCCAGTTAACATAGCTTACGAAGCCGCCACAGCAGATCTTGGGGATTACAATATGATTGATCCTTTCCACAAGAAGAAATACGGGATTACAGCGATTAACTACAACAGGGATATTGAGAATTTCGAACTGATGAAGAATATTCTGGATAGAATTCTGGGGGGTAATGAAATACCATACAACTCACCAACAGATATGGGAATAAACAAGGCGAAGATCGGGATAATAAACGACAAAGTATGCAGGGAAGCCGGTAAACAGGAAATTATAAGGAGGTATTTCAGGTACAAGGAAGAACTGATGTTGGGCGTGGAGAGCAAGGAAACTGTCGAAAGAATGGAAAAAATAATGAAGAAAGTTGGACTGAAACCGGAAGACAGAGAAGTCACTTTTCCCGCCAGAAAAGCCTCAGAGGAGGCCAAAAAGAAGGGCAAGGGAAATAAGGGCATATTCTGCGGAGCGGCGATCGAACTACCAAATGGAAAGATTGTAACTGGTAAGAACTCACCTCTACTTCACGCATCATCTGCTGCCGTTCTAAACGCGATAAAGTTTTTGGCTGGCATACCCGACAATATACACCTGATACAGCCCAGTGTTCTCCAAGCCATAGAAAAGCTGAAGACAAAAACACTTGGAATGAAATCTGAAAGTCTGAACCTGGACGAAACCCTGATAGCTCTGTCAGCAAGCAGTTTAACAAATTCTGCAACAGAGAATGCAATAGAAAAACTTGAGGAACTGGAAAATTGTGAAATGCATATCACACATATACCAACCAACGGTGACAGGTCAGGACTTATCAAAATAGGTTTGAATGTTACAACTGATGCAATTCCCACAAAAAGTTGAATTTATATTTTTCACTAAATAAAACTTTTTAAATCATATTTTTGATAAAGTATTATGCCGAGAAAAACAAAATTTATTGTCGTAACAGGCGGGGTGCTCTCCGGACTTGGTAAGGGAATATTCACTTCTTCTCTCGGGAAACTCCTTCAGGCCAGTGGTTTCAGTGTCGCCCCGATAAAGATCGACCCCTACATAAACGTTGACGCGGGGACAATGAACCCGATAGAACACGGTGAGGTGTTCGTTCTCGATGACGGCAGCGAGGTGGACATGGACCTGGGGACGTACGAACGTTTTCTTGGCATAAACCTTCACAGTGAAAACAACCTCACCACCGGAAAAATCTACCAGAAGGTTATTGAAAGGGAGAGGGAAGGGAAATACCTCGGAAAGACAGTTCAGATCATACCACACATAACCAACGAGATCCAGAAGTGGTTTAGAAGAGTGGCTGATGATTACAGGGCGGATATAGTTCTCATCGAGATTGGTGGGACGGTAGGGGACATAGAGAACCTCGTTTTTCTGGAGGCGTGTAGACAGTTTTCCCTGAAAGAGGATGTTTTGTTTGTTCACTGCACGCTTGTCCCTGTTATAGATGTTGTAGGGGAACAAAAAACCAAACCCACCCAACAGAGCGTCCAGAAATTGAGGGAGATAGGGATACAACCTGATTTCCTTTTCTGCAGATCCCCTGCATTACTTAAACCAAAGATAAAATCAAAGATATCGCTCTTCTGCGGAATCCCGGAAGATAACGTGATATCAGGGCCTGATCTCGATAACATATACAAGGTTCCATTGATCCTTGAGGAGCAGGGAATGACCAAAAAGGTTCTGGGAAGACTCAATCTTTCACCTCGGAAAAAAGACATGAAAGAATGGGAATCGCTCGTCAGGAAGATGGAATCAGCGAAGAAAAAAGTGAACATCGCTGTAACCGGGAAGTACACGGAACTCCATGATTCCTATGTCTCAATAATGGAATCCCTGAAATCGTCCTGCGGTAAGCTTGGGGTTAAGCTGAACGTAAAGTGGATAGAGACAACGGATATCGAGAACAAAAAGGTAAAGACCGGCGACGCCCTGAAAGGAATAGATGGGATCATCGTACCCGGCGGATTCGGCCCAAGAGGCACTGAAGGAAAGATAGAATGCATAAGGTATGCGAGGGAGAATCGAATCCCCTTCCTGGGTTTATGTTACGGGTTCCAGCTCGCAAGCATAGAGTTCGCCCGAAATGTCTGTGGAATGAAGAAGGCGAACTCGACAGAAATCAATCCAAAAACCCCTGATCCAATAATAGACCTCCTCCCCGAACAGAGGAAGATCTACAAGAAGGGGGGAACCATGCGTTTAGGAGGACAAGACGTCATAATTAAAAGGAGAACAAAGGCAAACAAAATTTATGGCAGAGCCAAGACAAGGGAACGCTTCCGACATCGATGGGAGTTCGTTCCCGATTATAAAGAAAAAATAGAATGCAAGGGTCTCGTTTTCTCAGGTCATGACAAATCCAGCAAGATCATGCAGATACTTGAAATCCCCAAACACCCGTTCTTCATGGCTTCCCAGTTCCACCCGGAATTCACAACGCGTGTTCTGAAACCAAACCCAATGTTTTTTAACTTTGTGAAGGCAGCATCAAAGAAATAGTTAACCATACTCCTTGTTCAGCAGTTCCCATACCCTTTTCGCCTTTTCCTTCCCTATACCATCCACCTTCATCAGTTTGTCCTCTTTTGCTGAGAACACTCGTTTGGGTGTTTTGAATTTTTTCAAGAGGTTTTTGCTCAACTTTGTGTTTATATGAGGAAGCCCGGAAATAAGGAATTCCTGCTGGTCGCTAACGCTGGCGAACTTCCTTGAACAGCGTATCGCCAGACTCCTTTTCTCTTTAACCTGTTCCCTGTATGCGAGCCAGTAGATCTGGTTTGCGGTTTCTTTCGTATTTCTCGTCCAGATTATCGGGATCTTGTAATCTATCGCTAACGAGGCTAACGCCCCTCGTATCGTATTCGGATGAACGTTCCTTTCCAGAAACAATAGATCCTGGTTGCCTTCAAGAATAATTAAGGGCTTCTCAAAGCATTCAGTGATCTCGCCTACCTGTTTGAATATCCTCTGATCTATTATGGATTGAATGAAATCAGGGATTGTCTTCCTCTCCACGCAGACCCTGTCCGAACAGACGTAATCCCCGATTTTAAGTTGTTTAAGAACGAGAGAAACATCAAACTCTTTAAGATTCCTGAAGACGTGGTTTTTAGATTCCCTGTGATCAACAACGATCCTGACCTTCCCTCTATCCAGAATTCTCTGAGCCATATTCTTATAATGAAGTTGAGATTTAAATCATTGGGAAGAATTAATTATCTTTAAACACATTTACCATTCCTACAAATCTTCGTCCCGTCACAAAATTCTTCAATACTAAGACAACCATACGTATCACTGCAATAGTATTCCAATAAAACCTTTTGATCAGTACTCTCATGTAAAGGGTCACAAAAATCCGTGTAACTTCCAGTCCAATCTTCACATGTTCCCTTCACGTTTTCGTTTCTGCCTCCATCAGAGTCGGTGCAGAATTTTTTAATGCAAGCCCCGTCTACACAAATGTAGTTTGTACCATAAAGATTTTGACAATTTACCCTTTCAAAGGCTTCACGACTCTTCCACTTATAGTATTCTATTAAATCTCTTTCATAGTCAGGCTCTTCAGGAGTACAGCGATCTTCATATTCGTAATTCTTACCGCCGATTGTCACGGTAACTGTTCCCGCTTTCTTGTAATTCTTTCCGCCATCCGAATCCGTGGCTGAAGATTTTTGACATGCTCCTTCACTACACCACCAGCCATTCCTCCAGTTACATTCATAATACCAATCTGCTGCGCAGTATCTTCCCCATGTGGAGTCGGAATAACATCTGAATTCCGCCACATTATAATCAAAAGAAACCTCACTACACCTTTCTTGATAAGTCCCCCAGTCATCTGTGCATGTACCTTTCTTGAGGGGGTTGTAACCATCAGAGTCAGTGCAGCTATTACTCTTCGGAGGATTAACACATGCCCCATTCTTACAAATCATCCTTAAATACATTCCACGATTGGGCGGAATTGCTCCTAAGTGATTAGTACAATCAGTAACTTGTTTTTTAATATTATTGTTGGCACAGTAAAACTCCTTCAGCTTGTTTCCGTTACATGAATCAGTTTTCACGTTTGTTCCTTTAGTTGTGGTCCCCTTCTCATAATACTCCTTACCACCATCGGAATCAGTGCACGTTCCGCTCGCGATTTTAACACATTTCCCATCATTGCAGACCTTGCCCTCTTTGTTACAGTCATAAACCACAGATTTAATCTTGTTGTTTTTACAATAATACTCCCTCACTTTTTTCCCATTTGATTGGCAGAAATCAAATTTCCAGTTGTTCCCCTTCTTTGTGAGACCCTTTTTAGCGTAATTCTTCCCGTTATCAGAGTCAGTGCATGTTGCAGCAGCTGCCCTCCTCCTCTTCTTTGCTTCCCCGACAAGGTTCTGCTCTTCCTCTTCACTGAGCTGACCTTCTTCCACAAAGGTCAAACCAAGTCCCAGAGATTCCATGAAAAGATTTGCTCCATCTATGTTTACCACTGACATGTTTATCGAGACATTATCGTCTGTTAAGAAACCAAGAGTTGTCTTTTCACCTTCATACAGTTCCAGATAAGTTGTTTCTTCACCGTCCGATATTGCAAATACAGGACCCGATATCTCCTGAAAACTACCCGTTGCGATTAGCCCGCCGTAAAAACCAACAAAGATACCAACTATCAAAACTAGTATTAAACTAGAAGGAGCAACTGTCCGTTTCCTTTTGAAAGGATTGAACATGGTTTATATTTAGTCGAAAACACTTAATAATTATATATGTTCCTTTTCAGAATCCTTCCTAAGACCTGGTTGGAGAAGCGAGCGGAGTACGCCTTCTTCCTTGGCTGGACCTATTCGATCATCTCCATAATAATAGCAGCCCTGATCTTCCCAAGGGATCCTTCACTAGTCGCCATCGCTTTCACGTCCATCATGCTTTTGCCAGAACTCAGGAAGATGTTCAAACTGAAGAGCGAGGAATTGAGCGAAGAGAAAAGATTTTCGATAAGAAGGCTATTCCACCTGAACAAGGATTTTGTCAAGACCTACATCTTCCTTTCGCTCGGGATATTCCTTGTTTATGCAACCGCAGCGATCATCCTCCCCTCATTCCAGGTCAACCGATTGTTCCAGACACAGCTCGGTGTCAGAGGGATATACGGGGGAGCGATAGGCTTTCCCATCCTTCTCTTCTGGTCGATATTTTTGAACAACTGGTGGGTTTTACTCGCCTGCTTCCTTCTCTCTCTCTTCACGGGAGACGGAGGGATATTCATGATCACATGGAATTTATCGGTGTGGGGGACGATCTTCGGCGTGCTCGCAAGGAATGCAAGTTTTGGAATGGGAACCAACCCTTTGTTCCTGTTCCTTATAATAATTCTAATAGTGGGTCCGCACGGTTTCCTCGAGATCCTTTCCTACATCCTGGGCGCTATCTCGGGCGGCATGATCATGAAGGGTTTCAGAAAGGAAGGCTTCAGATCAGAGAAGTTCCGGACACTCCTTTATTACAACCTCGCCCTGCTAATGATAGCGATAAATGTCCTTATCCTTGGAGGTCTGGTAGAAACATTCGTTCTCGATAATTCAGGCCTTTATAGAGAGATAATAGCGATGAGCTATCCGGGATGAATCACAAAAGTAAAAGTGGTATTAAATAGGCAAAAAACAAAACATCAAGTAGCCATAATGATTTTTCGAAGTTCTCTGTTTTCTTGAATCGTATTACCATGGAAGGTATGATTATAGCGGATGGTATTGCATAAAAGATCACGATATTCACGAAACCTATCAAAGGAGAGATCAGAAGAAAATAGAAACTGGCAATTATAAAGGCGATCAAAAGAAGAAGTTTGCATACCCTAAAGGCTCTTTCAAAACCTAAAAGAGTATAAAGAGTTTTCACTCCGATTTTCTTGTCACCTTTATAATCTCCGTAATCTTTCATAGGAATCAATAACAGAAAAAGGATTGTTACCAGAATGAAATAGGCGAATTCGTATTGGCTGTGAACCAAGAATATAGACCTGCCGGCCATGAATGTGATTCCATAGGAAAGAGCATCAGCCACGTAATTAAATGGGAAGAAATGTTTAAGGAAATTTTTATAACTGTACAAAATTATCAGAGACAGCATAGAAACCATGTAATAAACGAACACCACGTTCTTTACACCTTCAAAAATGAAGGAAAGGAAGGGTATAATTATCAGAAATGAAATGAGAATTATATTTTTCAGTTCTTCCCTGCTAAGCACATTAAGAAGATTATTTTTCTTGTTCGCCTTGTCGATAGAGAAATCGAAATAATCATTCATACACATTGCAATGAAAGAAATTATCAGAAGGACTATAATGTAAATCCCAAATAAACTCGCGTCGAAAATACTTCCTGCAGTTGCTATTCCGAAAACAAAAACGATTATGTAAAGAACAACCCTGTTCATCCTCTCATAAAACCTCATAAATAACTGACCAAATTTCTCAACATCTTGGATATAAAACATCAAGAGGAGGAAAACGATTGAGGCGACCGTCGCATATAGGAAATACAAACTCCTTCCAAGACCTAGGAAATCAGCTATATCAGTAGCAAGGAAAATTGGCACGAAAAAAATGACTATAAAGGTTATAATAGATCTTTTGACAGACTTCCTTTCAAAAAAGACATACAGAGCAGCCAGAATAGGCAAGGCCCAGAGGATCACGGATTCGCCTATGGGGTTGTTCGACGATATCCTGAGGATATCGAAGTCCGAGATAGCTGACATCTGGTAACTAACCGGATATCCGGTTAGGAAGTAATCTATTATCGGAACGAGCAGAGCAACGAGCAGAAAGGGTGTGAGAATTCTTGCAATGTTAATCGATTTTTTACCTGAACAGATCGAAAGGAAGAAGGTGTATGAAACCAGACCAAGGGAATAGAATGAAAAAACCAAGAGGAAAGTGGGAAAATTGGTAAAGATGATGTAGTCAGAGCTACCGAGCAGGGTTTCCAGTATCATTCTCGTTATACTGACAAAAACGAGAAAAACAAGAATAACTTTCAGATCTATCCTTTCATCCGACTCTATACTTCTGAGAGTATTCAAAATAGATACTTTCATATAAAATCTTCTATGGGTCTTGGAAATTTAGGTCTCTGTTATTGGGCTGCTTCCTTCCATGTACCGCCAGCAGCTTCGCAGTCCCTCTTGTTCTTAGGCTGTTCCATGGAGATCTCTTTATCCCAATCTTCACATTCTCCTCCTCCGCCCCATGCAGCACCTGTAAGGTCGTAGTCTCCGGTCATTAGAAACGCCAAGGAGAATATTGCTATCAGACCCACTATTACCACGATCAATAAGATCAGATATTCGTTTTTCATATCTTATTGTATTAGAGTTGAAATTTTAAATACACCCTTTATACAAATTTATCCTTCTAAAAATATCCAAAATGTGCACATTCATATAAATCTATGGGTCTTGGAAATTTAGGCTTTCGTTACCGAGCCGCTCTTTTCTTCACCCATTTACCGCCAGCACCTTCGCAGTCCCTCTTGTTCTTAGGCTGTTTCATGGAGATTTCTCTGTCCCAATC
>CAYFWU010000002.1:0-3167 GCA_964347025.1 uncultured archaeon
TTCGTATTCTTCAGAGGAACGAAGAAAAAGGAAAAGGAATGGGACGAGATGATGGAAGAGGAAATGGAGAAGAAAAAGATATAAAAACACTTTGCATTAATTCTATACAATAACTTTAATAATATATCCAACAAAGATAACAGATTGGTGGAAAGAATGGGAATGAAGAGCAAACCGAGACTGAGAGAAGAGAAGAAGGAAACCAAAGAGGCCAGACTGGAAAAGGAAGCAACAGCTGAAGAAAAGGAGGAGAGGATAACTGTAAAGAAATGGAAGGGAAAGGAATGGTTCAATATACTGGCTCCCAGCGATTTGGGAGCGAGACTTATAGGACAGACCCCGACAACGGATCCTAAAAGCATAACGGGCAGAACCATCAATGTCAGCGTTGCTGAAATAACAGGAGACAATAAAAAGCATCACATGAGGGTAGCCCTCAGGATAAACAAGATTGAAGGAAAAACCTGCCTGACATCATTCAATGGTTTCGAATGTGCCCGCGAACATCTGATGAGGATGATCAGAAAAAGAAACCAAAAGGTCGAGTCCGTTTTTAACACGAACACGAAAGATGGATGGTTCCTTAAAACCAAATTCCTAGTTATTCTTAACGGAAACACAACAACAACCATACAGAAAAGGGTAAGGGGATTTATTAACAAACAGATCATGGATCTAACAAGGAACAGCAACATGCGAGACTTCCTGAAAAAGATAATCTCAACAGAGGTCCAGATGAGAATAAAGAAGGAAGGAAGCAAGATCTACCCCATACGCTTCTCTGAGGTCGCGAGGATAAAGGTCCTTCGTTCTCCGGAATTCAAACCACCAGAACCCAAACCCGAGGCAAAGAAACCTGAAGAGAAGAAAAAGGAAGTTAAAAAGGAAGAGAAACCAGAGATTGAGAAGCCAAAGGAAGAACCCAAAGAGGAAAAGCCGGAGATAAAGGAGAGGAAAAGGCCGGTAGAGAAACCAAAAGAAGAGGCAAAACCCGAGAAAAAAGAAGTAAAGCCGAAGAAAGAAACAAAGGCCAAGAAAAAGGAAACCAAGAAGAAACCTGAAAAGAAAACGAAAACTAAAAAGAAATGATTATGAAAAATCAACTTCGAAAGGGAGTAGTCCTTGTGGATAAACCGAAGGGGATGACGAGTTTTGATGTTGTTGAAAGGGTAGGGAGAAAACTAGGAATCGAGAAAGCCGGGCATGCGGGAATCCTCGATCCTAATGTCACGGGTTTGATGTTAATCGCTCTTGAGGAATCTAGGAAGGCGATGCCAGTTCTTATGGGAATGGACAAAGAATATGTAGGAAAGATGTGGTTGCACGGAAAGGCGAAGAGGAAGGAGGTAGAAAAGACGTTCAAGAAATTCGTCGGCGAGATCGTTCAGAAACCGCCCGTAAGATCGCGAGTGGCGAGGGTTGAGAGAAAAAGGAAGGTGCGTTCTCTAGAAATTGTAAAGATTAAGGGAAGGGAGATAGAGTTCAAAGTTTCCTGTGAGGCAGGAACGTACATACGAAAGCTGGTTCACGATATGGGAGAAGATCTGGGGATAGGCGCTCACATGACCGAACTCAGAAGAACAAAGATGGGCCCTTTCTCTGTAAGAGAGTCAGTTAAGTTGGAGGATCTGGATGAAAACAAAATAATAAAACTTGAAGACATCCTCGAAAGGGTCAAACTGAAAAGGATAACAGTTAAGAGAGAGGCGATCCCCAAGATAAGGAACGGTTCACCCGTTTTCCCTGAGTGGATAACAAAAAAAGAACGGACAAAGGGGAATGAGATCGTGGGGATTTTTGCTAAGAGAGACGAAATAATAGCACTTGGTAAACCTGTAGGGAATAAGATCAAAACGGACAGGGTCTTTCAAGTTTAGGATTGATTATTCCACTTTTACAAACAAAAGCAACAGGGAGGATAAACCTATCAATATCAGACCTAGTTGCAGACCAACGAAGGTGAATGCCATCAGTGAGATTATAAGGACCCTCCCAACACTCAAGGAAATCTCCCTTATAGAGACATCATTTAGAATGTTCCTCTCCTTGGCATTATCGGAAAAGGAGGAGAATATTGGTATTCTAACAAGCACTATGAATATACCTCCTAGGAAAGAAAGTATGAAAAATTCCAAACCTGTTGCTGCAAAATACCTGAGTACCCAGACAAAAAAACATCCTACCACACCTGCTCTCAGCATCTTACTTCTACTTATCCTGTCAGCAAACCTTCCTATGAGGAGGATAAAGAACGCAATCCCGAGCGCGGTAAGGGAAGCTACAATACCCGTGGATACGAGATTATTGAAGGTAAGGTAAGTATAGAAGGGCCAAATAAGAAACTCACCCATAATCAAAAGACCCTGCGCGAAAAAACCTGTATTAAATCTACTACCCAGCCGGAAATTCAAATCTTTCATTTTAAATTGGAAAAATTTCCTGTATTCCTTTGTCAAAAAAAGCGGTACTATAGATACCAACATGAGTATGATATAAATAGAGAACAGAACAGGGAAACCCGTTAATTCCAGAACAAGACCACCCATGAACGGACACCAGATGGAAATCAAAACAGGCAGAGCCAACAGGAAACCAACCTCCTCCCCTCTGTGTAGTTTATCACTGTTCTCAACGAATTCAGAGTTGAGCGGAATCCAGTAGAGTGTTCTCGAAACCCCCCAGACGAGACCAACAATAAAAATATTTACGAGATTTAAACCCATGTAAGGCATTGTGTATAGCCATAGTATGAATACTATTGCAAGGGGAATTCTGTACAGGATCGTATGCTTCAGACCGAGTTTCGACGCTACAGAAGCAAAGGGTATGGCAAGAAAAATCGTTACCAGTTCTGTAATCACTAAAGCCAGCAAAGACTCTGCTATGCTGTAGCCTATTATGAACAAGTAAACAGGTATGAAAACCATCAGAAGGCTGAAGGCAAACTTGTCTATTATCTGGTTCTCATAAACTTCCTTTAATTCTTCCCGTATTCTGTGTATATGGAATATATGATGAAAATCATGATTCATACTTTATTCTTATCCGAGCACTTTGAAATATTTTTACATAAAAATAAAAACCTGTAAAAATATTGATTATATTAGCCGCCCTGGTAGCTCAGTGGTAGAGCGTTCGCTTGGTAAGCGAAAGGTCGCGAGTTCAAT
>CAYFWU010000002.1:3267-69462 GCA_964347025.1 uncultured archaeon
CCCCAGGATCACTACGGAAACTATCACAAGCATTATCGTCCTTAACCAGGAAAGACCGAATCCGTATTTATAGACAGCCAGACCCACTATGAAACTTATCACGTGAGCAAGCAAACCCAATCCGGGAGTGTAAGTACCCATCAGATACCATGCAACGCCAACTATAATCTCCTTTAACAAAACCACACCGAATATTTTTGCGATTCCTATGTCCTCCTTAAACAAGCGAAGGGTGAGGTAGAAAAAGAACGTTGTAACTATTGCACTTATTACAATGCTGATTATCGTTCCCGTTACCATGATAAATGATTGCTGTTTGGATATAAAAATTTAAATCCCACCCACCTATAAAATAACATGCCATGCGGAAGGAAGAGAAAGAGAAAGAAAATGAAGAAACACAAACTTAAGAAGAGAAGGAAAAAGATGAGGCACAGGAAGAGGAAATAATCCTATTTCTGATTAATATTTAAAAACCAAGACACAAATCTTATAAAATGAATGAGCTGAACATTTCAAGGACTTCTCTTGGAATCCATACAGTTCTGGGAATAGTAGCGGGCTACATTTCTATCTTGCTTGAGAATACGTTATTTGCTGTCGGAGCCGCAATCGTTATCTTGGTCGTAACAGGATATGTCACAGAAATGATCGTCAAGAAAAAGGGCATAAAGTGGTGGATGACGAACGGAGGATTGCTCTACATACTTGTTTGGATAGTTAGCTGGATCTATCTCTTTAACATGTTTTAAGGATTTTTATGCTGGGCCTAAGGAAAAAGGAAACGCATTTTTACCTTTTTGGTGGAAAGGGAGGAGTAGGGAAAACGAGCGTGGCAGCCGCAACTGCCCTCCACTTTGCTGAGAAGGGAAAGAAGACCCTTATCATTTCGACTGACCCTGCCCATTCACTTTCGGATTCCTTTGAAAAGAAGATAGGAGGGGAGATTCAGAAACTCAAGAAAAACCTTTTTGCTGTTGAAATCGATCCGAAAAAGGCGATGGCTGAATATAAGGAAAAGATCGCTCCCCAAATGGAAAAGATGGATTTCCTGAAAGGACTCGGTCTGGAGGATACCTTCGACTTCGCCGGAAACACTCCCGGGATCGATGAACTTGCGGCGTTCGATAAATTCCTGCAGTACATGCAATCGAGGGAATACGATATCATAGTTTTCGATACAGCCCCCACAGGTCACACCTTACGCTTTTTATCGCTACCCGATGTCCTTGACTCCTGGGTGGGGAAGATGATCAACCTTCGAATGAAATTCTCCGGTATCATTAACACCTTCAAGAAGATCCTGCCCTTCGGGGAACCAGAGGAAGACGAAAAGAAACTCGGGACAGAGCAGCTGGAAGTAATGAAGTCACGAATAGGGGAAGCGAGAAAGATTCTGAGCGATAGGGAACGAACACACTTCAACGTTGTCACGATCCCCGAGGCCATGAGCATTTACGAGTCCGAACGTTCGCTAGGGATACTGAAAGAATATAACATACCGGTGGAAACCATCATAGTGAACCAGCTCATCCCTGAAAACAAAAAATGCGCATTCTGCATGGAGAAACGAAGGATCCAGCAGGAAAGAATGAAAGAGATCCGAGAGAAATTCAAAACCTACAACATACAAAAAATTCCTCTACACAAGGAAGAAGTTAAGGGGTTTGATATGCTAAAGAAGGTTGGGAAGGAATTGTACGTAAAGCGATAGTTTACGTCCCCTCTTTCCATGTGGATAGATATTTTTCCTGTTCCCCCGTTAGTTTATCGATTCTTATTCCCATGGATTCCAGCTTCAATTTCGCTATCTCCGAATCGATCTCTTTCGGGACCTTGTATACCTTGTTCTGTAGCTTTCCCTTGTTCTTTAGAATGTATTCTGCCGACAACGCCTGATTTGCAAAGGACATGTCCATCACCTCGCTGGGATGGCCTTCGGCCGCCGCTAGGTTTACGAGCCTCCCCTCTGCCAGAAGGTAGATCTTCCTCCCGTCCCTTAACGTGTATTCCTCAACGTTGTCCCTTATGGTTTTCTTATCCTTGGATATGGATTCAAGTTCCGGTATGTTTATCTCCACATCGAAGTGACCTGAATTAGCTATTATCGCTCCTGATTTCATAGAGGCTACGTGTTTTCCGTTGATCACGCCTTTATCTCCCGTGGCAGAAACAAATATGTCGCCTACCTCAGACGCTTTACTCATGGGCATTACAGAAAAGCCATCCATCACAGCCTCCAGCGCCTTCAAAGGGTCGACTTCCGTTACTATCACGTTCGCTCCCATACCCTTTGCTCGCATTGCTATTCCTCTTGCGCACCAACCGTAGCCGGCAACTACAAAGTTCTTTCCGGCTATGAGAACAGATGTGGAACGAAGGATGCCATCTATGGTTGACTGACCTGTTCCATAACGATTGTCGAAAAGGTATTTTGTATATGCATCGTTAATCGCTATTATAGGGTATTTGAGAACGTTGTCATCTTCCATCGCCCGGAAACGGATCACACCGGTCGTTGTCTCTTCTGTCCCTGCAATTATGTTCTTCAGCAGATCTTCCCTCTTTTCGTGTATTCTCGTAACCAGATCCCCGCCATCATCCATCGTGATGTTGGGGTTGAAATCCAAGACGCTGTCTATACACCAGTAGTAATCCTTGTTGTTCACGCCTCTCCAGGCGAAAACACTTATTCCATCCCTGACCAGGGCAGCAGCAACATCATCCTGCGTACTCAAAGGATTGGAGCCGCATAGAGCTACCTTCGCCCCTCCTGTCTTCAGTGTTTTCATCAGAACAGCAGTCTCCTTGGTCACGTGCAGACAGCAAGCGATCGTTACCCCCTTCAGGGGTTTCTCCTTCTCAAAACTTTTTCTTATGTTCATGAGAACAGGCATGTGATCCTCTGCCCATTTAATTTTCATCTCTCCTTCCTTCGCAAGCTTCATATCCTTTACCTTGCTCATAATCTCACCTCTTGAAAATGAATTTTTACATTTTAGTTTAAAAATATAAATATATAAGTATGTTGAGACAGACGAAGGAAATGCTGGAGGCATTGAAGAAAAAGGAATCATACGATGAGCCTGTAAAGGAAATACGAATGATCCAGACACACATCTCCTGGGTGTTTCTTACAGGTAATTTTGTTTACAAGATCAAAAAACCAGTGGACTTCGGGTTCCTTGATTTCACAACTTTGGATAAGCGTAAGAAATTCTGCAAGAAAGAGGTTGAAATCAATCGTATGTTCTCGCCCGAGGTATACCTAGACTTCGTACCTGTAAACAAGTTTGAAAACTATTCGATAAAAATAAACGGCCCGGGAGAGACGATAGATTATGCAGTTAAGATGAAACAGCTTCCCCAGGAATTGCTCATGGACAAACTGCTGGATAAAAATCAGGTCGAAACCAAAGACATAGAAAGGATTGTTGATATCCTTGTTAAGTTCTATTCAAAAACCCAGACCTTTCGTGATCCCCATTCGATCGGTTCTCTGGAAACAGTTAAATTCAACTGGAATGAGAACTTCAAACAAACCAATCAATTCATAGGAAATACAATAGAGAAAGAAACATTTGAAACCATAAAAGGCAGAATAGAAAATTTCATGGACAAGAACAAGGATCTTTTCGAAAAGCGATTGAAAGAGGGATTCATAAAATGGTGTCACGGGGACCTTCACTCGGGAAATATATTCATAATTGACGAAAAGGTCTACATATTTGACGCAATAGAGTTCAACGAACGCTTCGCAATTTCGGACGTGGCTAGCGATATTGCCTTTCTCTCAATGGATCTGGAGTTCAGAAAAAGGAAATACCTGTCCGAATACCTGATCAGAAAATACGTGGAAGACACCGGTGATGTTGATCTGGAAAAACTTCTGGATTTCTACAGATGTTATCGGGCGTATGTCAGGGGGAAGGTGGTAAGCTTCCGGATAAACGACCCGAACATACCTGATCATGAAAAGAAGGAAGCGATTGACACAGCCAAGATATATTTCCAGCTGGCTAGGGAGTATGCCAAAAACCTACCAGATCACCAATAGATTCCATGCCCTGCTCATCCAATTTTTCAGACAGATGTTTGTTTATCCCTTTCGCAAGAAATGGTCCCTTTGTCACAAAACCTGTCACGTAAGATACACATGTAGCTCCCCTAACGATTGCTTCGTAGGCTTTCTCCGGGCTGTCGATCCCCCCTGTTGCTATTATCTTCAAATATCTTCCAAACTTGTCGTATATTCTTTCGACATTCATAAGCACGTTCTCATATAAATTGGGCCCACTCAGTCCTCCGGAGCCTATGGACAGGCGTTCGTCTTTAAATGATCTGGTATTCCCGAAATTAACGACATCTATTCCCGAATCAACCGCATAAGGTATTATTCGCTTGTAATTGTTTTCTTCAAATTCTTTGTCTGGAGACAGCTTTATGATTATTGGCTTTTCTGTTAGGTTTCTGCTTTCCCTGAAAAGATCCTTCACCTTCTCAGGATATTTGCTGAAATTCATACCGTTTTCTGTATTCGGGCAGGAGATATTCAGTTCGAACATATCTGCATAATTTTCTAGTCCGGAGACAACATCCAGGTATTCGTTTTTGTTATCACCTGTTATATTCAGTATGATCGGCTTTTTTCTCCTGTGAGATTTCAGGAATTTTTTATATCCCTCCATACCCAGGTTCTCAAATCCGACACAGTTAACAAAGCCCTCACCTCTCCTGACGATCGTGGGTTCACGATTCCCCTTCTTTGGATATTTCGTCACCTTTAGCGTCACCCCTCCGAAGCCAAGCCTCATGGCTTTCTTTATTATGTGAGGTTCGTGATAGCAGGCGGAAAGGATAACAAGATTGGGAAGTTCGCAGTTGCCGATTTTTGTAAGAAGCCTCCCATCATCAGTTTCATATCTTCCTAGGAATTCTATTGGAAACCTCAGAAAACTTCTTCCTAAATTTATAGCATAATCCTCAGGAAATTTTGAAAGAAAACCAGAATATAATTTTTCATACGCGTTTCTTTTTAGGGACAATTCAACCCATCTCTAATTGTCCGCAAAAACTTTTATGGTTCACCATATTAGTTTATAAATTTCTGAAAACAATAATAGAATGGGTTTTTATTTTTTCTTTTTCTTCAGACTGAATGATTCCTCACCGTATAGTGTTTGTTCATACAGTTCAGGATATTTTTCCAGTAGTTTCATTCCATTTAAATTGGGATCGCCTATTTCCCAGACATATGAATTCTTTTTTTTGTCAAAGCCCTTTTTTATGAATCCCGCTTTCTCCAGAACAATCATGTTTGAAACGAGATTTTCCAGATTTCTTGGAGATTTATCAGCGACGTGATTTATGATCTCGTTTGTAGTGACAGGCCTATCTTGCTTGGTAATGATATCCTTCAAAAGGTTTAACGTTATTATTGGCATTTGACCACTCCATTAAATTTCAAGAGAGCTTGAAGTAAACCCTTCGGTTGTCCTTCCCTTTGTTCTCAGCCTTGAGGAATTCGATCTTTCCGATCTCCTTCGTTGATTTAACGTGCGTCCCGCCGTCAGCTTCCTTCACAAGACCCACGATATCAACGAGCCTTATGGTTTCAACAGAAGGCGGAAGGACATTCGCGAGTTTGAAAAGGCTTTCATCCTTCAGAGCTTCCTCTCTTTTCATGTAGGACACGCGGATGGGAAGGTCCTTGTTTATGTAGTCGTTCGAGATCTTTACGTATTCGATCAGCTTTTCCTTGTCAAAATTTTCCAGATTCAGGTCAATCCTCGAATGTTCGAGACCCAGCTGGTTCCCTGTTATCAGAGCGCCCGTTTCCTTCTCTATAATCCCGCTGAGAACATGTGCTGCCGTGTGCATGCGCATGAGTAAATATCGTCTATCCCAGTTTATCACTCCCTTCACGACATCTCCTTCCTTCAAGCCTTCCTTGGAAACCTCGTGCGAAATCTTCCCTGAGAACTTTCCTACATATACAACCGGATACTCAACTCCATCCTTTATCATCTTCCCGGTGTCGTAAGGTTGGCCACCGGAATCAGGGTAGAAAGCCGTCCTGTCCAACACAACGAAGAACTTCTTCTCCCCACCCTTGGTTACACTAACGACCTTTGCCTCGAATTCCTTCAGATACGAATCGTCCATGTAGAGAGCGTTCATAATAGCGGGAGGTGGAGACTCACCTCCCGAAGGAAGTTTTGAACCACCGACCTCTGGGTTATGGGCCCAGCGAGCACTCCAGGCTGCTCCATCCCGCTATACCATTTGGATTGTTTTTAATTTCTATAAATTTAAATGAAACGTTTGTTATATAAGATTTGTTATTTTTGAATTTTTACTCAAATCATACCAGAACGTAGATGAAAGGTGAAATAGGGGATGCTGTACTTATGAATATAAGAACGCTTACAAACAGGAGCATAAGTATTATGGGGAGCAACCACCATTTCTTGTTAACCTTCATGAAGTCCCAGAGATCTATGAGCAGGTAGAATCTCCTTCTGAAGGATGAAACCTTTCCTTGCATAACCTCAATTTAAATTTAATTTTATTATATTTATTTATGATTCGGGACAGCAAATTTTTCAGATATCTTATAAGGGCTAGCAACTTTATTTCCTCTGCCGTAAACACGGTTCTCCTTTCAATCGTCTACTTCGTGGGGATAGGATTAACCTCTTTAATAGGAAAGGCCTTCAGGAAAAAATTTTTGGATACAGGGAAGACTGAGGCAAAAACATACTGGATCCAATACAAAGGAAAAAAATCCAAGGAATCTTACTACAGAACATTTTAGGTGTTTAAATGAATATACTCGGAATTTCGTGCTATTATCATGATTCTGCAGCCTGCCTGATAAAAGATGGAAAGGTTGCTGCTGCAGCCCATGAAGAGAGGTTCTCAAGAATCAAGCATGACGAAGACTTTCCAATAAATGCAATCAACTATTGTCTCTCCGAGGGCGGGATTTCTATTGAGGACGTAGATTACATAGGATTTTATGAGAAACCCATTTTAAAATTCGACAGGGTCCTCAGCCAGTATCTTGAGACATTCCCCAGATCATTTGGAATGTTCATAAAAACAATGCCTTCGTGGCTGACGGAAAAGTTAAAGGTCCCATCCATAATAAGGAAGAAACTGAAGTACGAAGGTGATATACTTTTCATAGAGCATCATTTAGCGCATGCAGCTTCTGCCTATATGGTTTCCCCTTTCAAAAAGGCTGCCATCCTAACGATCGATGCAATCGGAGAGTGGACATCAACATCCCTTGGTCTTGGAGAGGGGAATGAAATAACCCTGCTAAAGGAGATAAGGTTCCCGCATTCCATAGGCCTGTTCTACAGCACCATAACAGCGTATCTCGGATTCAGGGTGAACAATGACGAATACAAGGTTATGGGCCTCTCCGCATACGGGAAACCAACATACTACGAAAGGTTTAAGGAAATTATTGATATCAAGGAAGATGGAAGCTTTCGCTTGGACATGTCCTATTTCGATTACCACCGAAGATTCCAGATGCCCAGCAAAAAATTTACAGAGGAATTCGGGTCTGCCAGGATTCCTGAATCAAAGATAGAACAGAAACACATGGACATCGCTGCTTCCTTACAGAAAATAACAGAGGAGATTTTGTTCAAAATGCTGAACCACCTCTATGACTTAACGAAAACAGACAATCTCTGCATGGCCGGGGGAGTCGCGCTGAACAGCGTTGCGAACGGGAAGATAACCAAGAACACTCCTTTCAAGAAGGTATATGTTCAACCAGCCTCCACAGATGCTGGAACGAGTATGGGTGTCGCTTTCTTCATACACAATTCCATATTAGGGAAGGATAGGAAATACGTGCTTAACTCCGCTTTTCTGGGGCCTTCGTTTTCTGAAGATCAGATAAGAGAATTCCTGGATAAAAACAACATTCCCTATCAGGAATTTAAGGATGATAAAGATCTCGCTAGAAAGACAGCAGAGCTTATACACAAGGACAAGATAATAGGATGGTTTCAGGGAAGGATGGAATGGGGTCCTCGAGCGCTAGGAAACAGGAGCATACTTGCGAACCCCTGCAATCCGAATACGAAGGATATCCTAAACAGGAAGGTAAAGCACAGGGAATGGTTCAGGCCTTTCGCTCCTGTTGTCCCGCTTGAAGACGCGAAGAGGTATTTTGATACGGATATGCCTGTTCCCTACATGACCATGGTTTACCCTGTCAAGGAGGAAAAAAGGAAATTCTTACCCTCAATTACGCACGTGGATGGTTCGGGGAGACTGCAGACGATAGAGAGGGAAAGGAATTCTCTCTACTACGATGTTATAAGGGAATTCGAGAAGCTCAGCGGATTCCCTGTTGTGATAAACACCTCTTTCAACGTCAGGGGCGAACCCATTGTCTGCTCTCCTGAGGACGCTTACAATTGCTTCAAGGGAACAGGGATAGATCACCTGGTTATGGGCAAATTTCTGATCTCAAAAATTTAAACTAACAAATATAATTATCTAACAGGTGTTTTGCTTGGAAGAGACAAACGATGATATCCTTATAACTGATATAATAAGGAAGGTCAGGGAAGAACTGAAAAACCTGGAGCTTGAGAAGAGTGCGGTGATGAACTCCTTGAAAGAAGTAAGCACAGAGATAAAGACCATAGACAGGAGAGAGGTGGAGCTGCGGGTTAGGATAAAGGATCTCGTAAAAAAGGAATCAGAACTGAGCAAAAGAAAGTTCAAGCTTGAAAAAAGGCTTGAGGACATAAGGAAGAAACTAACAAAGGTAACAGAGGCTCGAAAATCAATCGCGCAGGCCTTCTGATTCTAAAAAATCTGCCAGTGAAGTAGGTCTTTAAGATCCTTCTTATCATGAGGTTTCGGATTCTTCTCAAAATATCCCAGAGGCAGGAAGCATACTATTTCTAGATTTTCAGGGATATTCAAGAGTTCCCTTACATCTCCTGTATCCTTCCCCAGCGCCGCGACGTAACATGATCCTATCCCCAAGCTCTTAGCTGCAAGTATCATGTTCTCCGTTGCTAGACAGCAGTCCTCTTTAAACCTCTTCACTTCCTTGTCACCGCATACAACTATGCAGGCAGACGAATCCTTTATGAAATCCCCCCACTCGACCTGCTCGGCTATTTTCTTTAGCTTCGCCTTATCCGTTACCACAATGAATGCCCAGGGCTGGATGTTCTTTGCGGAGGGAGCGAGTCTCCCGCAGTCAACGATTTCTTCCAGGATTTTCATGTCAACATGCCTGTCCGTATACTCACGAATGCTCCTTCTGTCCTTAATGAGGTTGATGAATTTGTTCATACTAAAAAATTAGTCTTCCGATTTAAAGATTTTCCTTCATATATCTGACTGCATTTCTGAAAATTTTTATTCCATCCCCCTCTTCTGGGACAGGCCCTCCATTTCTTTTCAGTTCACTTTTTATTCTTGTCCAATGCGGGTGGTTTGTGAAGTCATTATAGGCTTCCGGGTGAGGCATCATTCCGAATATCCTTCCTGTCGGATCACATATGCCTGCGACATCATGTAATGATCCGTTTGGGTTATGAGGCCATTTGCCGTTCGCTGGCCTGCCTTCTCCATCCACATAATTCGCGACAACAAGATCATTTTCGTACAATTCTTTAAGTACATCATCAGAAGCAAAAAATTTGCCTCCACCGTGTCTTATAGGAAGATACATGCCATCAATATCTCTGGTGAAAATACACGGAGAATCTTGATTGAATTTCAGGTAAACCCAATCATTTCTGAACCTGTTGGAATCGTTCTTGGTTAGCGTGACTTTCCTTTCGAATTTTTCACCAGTTCCCGGCAGAACGCCGAGCTTGACAAGGAACTGGAAACCATTGCATATGCCTATCATCGGTTTGCCGTCACTGATAAACTTCTCAATATCTTCCATTGCCCTGTATTTAATATCCTTTGCTAACACGATTCCGGCGTCTATATCATCTCTATATGAGAAACCGCCTGGGAAAAACATGCAATCGTATTCATGAATTATTTTTGGGTTCCTTTTAACATCGGTTACATGAACTTCATATGTCAACGCTCCTGCCTTAGTGAAACTGTAACCACTCTCTTTCTCGCAGTTTATCCCGTTTCCGCAAAGTATCATACAATTTGGTTTTCCTAACACATGATCACCTAAACCTCTCTGCTCTGCCAGGCAGCCTTCAAATGATTTATGTTTTCGTCTATCACGTAATTACCTCTACTCCCTTTAACCGTCATGTACGAATCCTCGGTAACCCTCCCAACGCATGCATAATTACCTTTCATTGCCCTTTCGAATTCCCGCCTATTCTCAGGAGCAACAGTAACCACAAATCTGCTGTTGGATTCAGAGAATAGGAGGATGTCATCACTCTTTCTGGCTTTATGTGACGCCGGAACTTTCGACAAATCGACATGCGTGCCGTAACCTCCTGCGAACGAACTCTCTGCAAGGGCAACCGCTAATCCACCCTCAGAACAGTCATGACATGATTCCACCAATTCCCTGCCCATCACATCGCTCACAGCCCTGTACATTTTCCTGGCTTTTCTGAGCCTTACCTTTGGAACTTTGTTCCCTGTTGAATTGTGAAGATTGTAATATTCAGACCCTCCCAACTCGTCATACGTCTTGCCAACAACGTATATGAAGTCTCCAGGGGATTTGAAATCCATAGTCACGGCTTTCCTAGAATCATCTATCT
Organism: uncultured archaeon; assembly: GCA_964347025.1. Classification (GTDB taxonomy): domain Archaea; phylum Aenigmatarchaeota; class Aenigmatarchaeia; order QMZP01; family QMZT01; genus CS3-C152. The sequence goes on from CAYFWU010000002.1 coordinate 14,013, forward strand.
TACCGATTGCAGTCATGAGAAGAGACGGCTGTCCAGCTATTTTCCCCAATTTATTTCCATCTTTATCACATACATTGTATCCTATACTCATGCTGTCCTTTCCGGATATGCACGGGGTTCCGAATCCCTTTGTGAATTTGTAAAGAGCCTTGTTTGCCCTGTCGAGCTGTGCCTCCTTATACTCGTCCCCTATGGGACTTGGCCAGCAGAAGTTGTCATTGAATGCAAGCCAGTCCAGGTTCCCCCCAACAGCTATCACGTTCCTTATACCTTCATCTATCGCCGTTGCAGCCATCCAGTACGTGTCTATGTCGCTGTAGCTGGGTCTATGTCCGTGCGTCACTATCAAACCTTCCTTCGATTCCAGGTCAGGCCTTATGATCGAAGCGTCACTCGGTCCGTCATTATTTTTACCTACCAACGGTTTAACGACACTCCCGCCTTTGACTTCGTGATCATACTGTCTTATCGTCCATTCCCTGCTGCAGATGTTCCAGCTTGACAGGAGTCCTGAAAGATCATCATCATACCTTTCCTTCCTTTCAATCTCCGGTTCCTTGTATTTCGGACGCTTCCAGTTCGCTGTCGCTTCCCATTGCGGAACCCCCTCGTGAACGAAATCCATGTCCAAGTAGGCAACTGTCTGATCCCCATATCTGACGTGAAATTTATCGGATTTGTTGAAATTACCTAAAATGGTTGCTTCCACTCCTCTCCTCTTTGCGAGTTCCAAAAACTTTCCCCTGTATTCCGGTTTAAGGACTACTGTCATTCTTTCTTGTGATTCCGAAACCATTATTTCCCAGGGGTCAAGGCCTGCATATTTCAAAGGAACTTTTTCCAGGTCTATTTCAAACCCTCCGGAAAGCCTAGCCATCTCGCCCACGGACGAGGAAAGTCCCCCTGCCCCATTATCTGTTAGTGTCCTAAAGTATCCGAGATCCCTGGCTTCCATGAGGAAGTCATACATTATTTTCTGCGTGTATGAATCCCCGATCTGGACAGCGGATGTCGGGGAACCTTCTCTCAAATCCTCAGAGGAGAAGGTAGCCCCGTGTATTCCGTCTTTTCCCACCCTTCCTCCAACCATCACAACGTAATCTCCGTCAAGAACCTCTTTAACATGAGAAGGCTTACCGTTTATGTGAGGCGGTGATTTCGCCAGTGTGCCTACATGAACACATGGCTTGCCCAGGTAAGAATCATGAAAGTAGAAACCACCGCTTACGGTTGGTATACCGCTCTGGTTCCCCCCATCTTCCACACCCTGTCTCACGCCCTCCTTGATTCTTGCAGGGTGGAGTATTTGCTGATTCTTGCTCTTGTAAGGCAGCTCTTTGCCGTAATCTGGCGGGGCAAAACAGAAGAAATCCGTATTTGCGAGCAGTTCCCCTCCCATCCCTGTTCCCATGGGGTCCCTGTTCACACCCACAATGCCCGTTATCGCTCCTCCGTAGGGATCCAGAGCAGAGGGAGCATTGTGGGTTTCTACCTTAAGTATGATATTCAGTTTGTCATTAAACCTTACGACACCTGCATTGTCAGTAAAGACAGAGACACAGAAATCTTTGTCACCTTTCTTTTTCCTTATCTTTTCCGTCGCCCTTTGTATGTATGTTTTGTAAAGGCTGTCAATAATCCTGACAGGTATACCATACCGCTTGTAAAGAACCCGTTTGTTGAAGTTCTTATGCTTGCAGTGATCAGACCATGTTTGAGCCAAAACCTCTATTTCAGTATCTGTCGGACTTGCGGGAAGGCCATACTTCTTCCTTTCCTCCACCACATCAGGCCTGCTGAAATATTTACCAATGACCTTCATCTCCTTGAGGTTCAGCGACCATACGTTTTCATCACTGAGCCTCATGAGCTCTTCATCAGAAACATCGAGGTTTACATATCTCACCTGAGGTTTATGTTCACTCGTGACCTTCTTTACGTTGTAAGGCAAACCCTTTTTCCATCCCTGTGGATCGAAGAGGGTTATGCTTTCTATCAAATCATTTGCAAGCAACTTGCGCGCGATTCTTTCCGCATCGTTTCTGGACAGATCACCTTTCAAGAAATATCTTCTTGAAGAATAGACGTTTTCACCCTCGGGAAACCCCTCACCACTTACATCCTCTATCGCTGTCCTTGCCGTATCTCCAACATTATCCTTGACCCCAGCTTTGTAACCAACCTCTATTCCGAAATCAAAATCACCCACATTAAGCTGCCTGTTTATTGAACTTGAGTGGACAACAGGATCCGCAAACAAATTTTCTTTCAGTTCCTCAAGCTGTCTCAAGGTCATTTCCCTGTCTATTGTATAGACGTTTGTACTTCTCACAGAATCAACATGAATTCCAAGGTTCCTCTTTATCCCCTCTCTTACCTTGTCACCCACCGGGTCTTTCAATTCACCCTTAAACCCAACCTCAACAAAATTGACCGACGATGCAGACATTCATTCACCAATTCGAAATCCGTAGTAGGGAAGCTCTTCCATGTCCAACGAAACAGTGAAATCATCGATGGCTAACCTTCCCTTTGAAGTCAATTCAAGCGCCTTCGCATAGGTAGGACCGTCCCCACCCCACTTCATCTCATCCTGTAAATCATCACGGGCGTAATCAGCGACAGCTCCGATGTTCCACTCTCTAAGCTTTCTGGTAACAGATTTTCTTTTAACAGGAAACTTTTTTGATTGAACCAGTATGGGACCCCCGTCAACTTCCTTCGTGAGTATGTGAACAGTGGCTCTTGTATATTCCTCCCCGTTCAGTACAGCCAATGTGACCGCGTCAGGGCCTGTGTATGCTCTTTTCCAGCCATTCTTCTTGATTATTTCAAGTAGACTTTTAACGTCACTTGGAATCCCCCCTTCACCTGCACGGAAAACCTCGAAAGGAATATAAAATTCTTCCTTCGCTTTCCTGAATATGTGGAGAGGGGCAGGGTGGACGTTGAAAACATGACTTTCGTGTTCGCTCAGCAGAGGGTCGCTTACAATATGCATGTAACCTGAAAGCGCTATTATGTCTGGATCGAATTGCTCAATGTCCCTGCAGACTTGTTCGTAATAGAATTTTCTGTTATCGAAAACCTTTGGATTGAGATTTTTCTCCTGGTAGAAGGTTTTCCTGTCGAGAATTATTACTGGAACTTCTTTATCCTTTGCTATGCCTATTCCCTTCTCTGCAGACTGCTTGTCAGTGAAGGCAGCGACGACTTTGTAAAGCTTTCCATGATTTGGATCGTTTTCAAGCATGTACTTCATGGATGAAGCTCCACCAGAGAAAAAAACCATAACCCTCATCGGTTCATCTATACTTCCACTTTCATCAGTCCGTGGTTTGTATAGTAATTGCATAAAAATTACCCTTAATACCTACCGATATCTATACCGTTTACGATTATCTTACCCTTTCCCTCCTTCAGTTTACCTATCTCTCTAGCTCTCAACCCATCGTGCTCAACTCTTTTTATAAGATCTCCAGGTCTTGAAGTACCCAAAACCATCACATGTCCCATATTGAAAGTTCTGTACATCTCCCTATCGGACACATTTCGTCCTTCCTGTATGACTTGAAATATTGTGTTGGGTCTCATATCAAATTCTATTTCGGCATCCAGTTTCTTAGGCAAGATCCTGGCTATATTTCTATATCCGCCTCCTGTTATAGGGGCGAAAAAGTAAACCTTTTCAGTATTTTTCAGCTTGTGCATTAATTCTGAAATTATAAGGCTCGGCGAAGTCAGTTCTTCAATTAATGTTCTGTCGGTTACCCTTTCATTTAGATCGTATATATTTAGCTCGTATAATTCTCTGGCCAAAGTAAGACCATTTGACTGTAAAGTATATCCTCCTCTTTCCTGATCATAACCTTCAATTCCTACTATGGACAAACCTTTGGTCAGGTCACTCCTCCGGGCTATGAATTCTTTGTGTCTTTTTTCGTCTTCAAGTCCAACAGCTGTTCCGGCCCAATCGAACGTCCCTTCCTTTATCTGGTCAGGCAAAGTTGCCGTTTCCCCGCCAGCAATGAAAACCTTTGCCTTTTCACAGGCCTCTCTCAAACCCCTGTTCATTTGTTCTGCAAGTTTTTTGTCCATCTTGGGCAGGGCGACATAATCGACGAAAAATATAGGGTCTATGAACTCAGCCGCAAGATCATTAACATTCATCGCCAGTAGATCGTAAGCTGCACCAGATACATCTCCCTTCTTTATATAACAGATGATCTTGCTCCCTACGCCATCCGTGCTTATCCCTATTGCCTTCCCATACTCGTACGCATAACCCGCAAATATCCCAGGAAATTTCTCAATGCCTGCGGTCAAGCCTTTAACGAATTGACTTTCACGGTATGTACTAACACCCGATTGTGCATATGTTCTTCCCTTTCCCATAAAAACCCTCAAAACTTGTTATATTAAATAAAGAAAAAAATTTTTTATTGGTATATGTTTCCAATCACTTGTTGAACCTGTCGTAGAATCTCCCCAGCAAGTAACCGAACGCCAGGAAGAAAAGTATGTTTAGAGGGGTGAACATGATGAACGTGGTCTGTACCATTACCAGGGGGAGACCTGATCCCGGGAAGGCGAGTTCTGCGATACCTGTCCCTATTATCAAAAGAATAACGAAACACAGGCCTTTCCTTTTCGAGTTCTTCCCCAGAAGTTCTCCATGAAGAATCATGAAAATAATACCCAGTATCGCCCCGACTATCAGCCCGCTCATTATCGCCCCGGGTATGCTCATAGCGACAGTGATAGGGTAGACCTGCTCAGCTGTTATAGGGATATCGTAGGGGACACTTGCGAACTGTGCCTGGATCTGCTTTATGATATCGTCTTTCATAACGATGGTTATCGCCAGGGCAACGATCCCGGTGAGAAACCCGTATACCGCTCCTGCGACCACCCCTGTCTTCAACCCAGGCTTCCATTTCATATAACCACTAATGATTTCTGTATTAATAAAAAGAAAGGTCTCACTCCTCTACCCTTGGAGCGAGTATGAACGAAAGGTTAATCTTGTCGATGGATTTGAAGTTCAATCGCATGGGGTAGTCCGTTCCAAACTCAACATCTACCTGTTCAGAGAGTTTTGCTGCCTTTATCATCTTTTTCAGGTATTCTAAGGGATATCTTGACTTCAGAGGTTCGGACGAGTCCAGTTTTCTCAAACCCTCTTCACCCTTTTTCAGCTCAAGCTGCGCGGAAGAAACGTCTCCCTTTGCCCACATCTTGAAAAGATCAGGATGCGCTTCAAAAACGACGGAATCATCCACTATGTCCGCGTCTGAAATCCCTTCCTCCAAAACGCTCGAATCCAGTTCGACCTTGCCTTTGAAATCCAGCTGGTCTACAGGAGGTTTCTCACCCGTTATATCAAGAAGAGGTAGCTCGAATCTCCTTCTACCTCTCCCTTCAAGGACAACCTCCAAAAAATTTGTTCCTTCATCCTTTTTAAGGGTAACCTTATCCTCGTTTTTTATCCTCTTAACGACTGCCACAAGGTTGGCGAGATTCAAACCTAGCGAATCCTCACCAGTAACCTTGAAATCATCAAAGGCCGATGCCAACAACTGGAAGTTCACAACAGCTATCATGCTCCTGTCTGGAGATAACAAAGACATCCCGTTAGAATCAACCTTGAATACCCCCTCATCAATAATCTCCGATATTATTGGAATTGAATTCTTCAACAGGTCCACATTGGACAGACTTATCTTAAACATATCCTCACCTCACTTCTCAAACACTTTCCCTTTCCAGTTCGTTAACCTTTTTGTAAAGATCGAGATCAACATCCTTCATATCCTGGATGACCTCTCCCTGGATTTCGACCCCGTCTTCAATTGGTATTGTCCTGCCAAAAACCCTGACCAGGTGATTTGTTTCGAATTCCACAGGTTCCGCGAAACTCACATTTATCTTCCCTGTCCCGTCGTCGATCACTATTACGTTATCCTTCTTGTCTATTATTGTTCCAAGCAAGCGAACCCGAACGTCGCCCTTGTCTATCTCCGATACCCTCTTCCCGAGGGATGGAAGTCTCCTCGGTGAAACAAATCCTTCAAGTGTTTCTGGCATATATTACCTTTATATTGATTGAAAATTTATAAGCGTTAGTTTTATATCGAACCAAAAACAAATCTAGATTATGAGATATTTATTCATAACAATCTTCCTATGCCTTTCGCTTTTGGCTGTTCCTGCCCTTTCACTGGAGAATAACATGTACTTCTCTGTCAGTCCTTACACGGACTACAGCTGTGTTTACGTGAACCTGCCGCAGGACTTAGGTCTGATATCCGTTGAAAATAATCTGGAATCGATAATTGAGGCAAACAAGGAGGAGAGCCTATGGGTGGATACAACGTACAACAAGGTTGTTGTTAATCCCGGAGTTTTGAACAAGAATCCCCTTTGTTTTTATTATCCTGGAAGGGGCGAAGGCGACTTCTCTTTCTACAAGGTAAAGGTTTATTCCCCCGGCACAGGGGTTTCAAACGAGATGTCAGGAGGTTTATGCATTTCCGAATACGACGATATGGATGGCGGGCCGAATGCAACACAGACAACAAACATATGTAAATTGCTGAATGACAACGCCGATCTGTTTGATCTCCAGTTCAAGTACGAAACCAGTTTTGCCAATCCAGGGGAAACCTTGACGAAGACCATCTATCTGACGTCCTATGCAAGGCTTAACATAGACCTGACGATAATAACAACCCTCCAGTCAGATTTCGGAAGCCAGACCGTTTCCACGTCCCCTGAACGTCCATTGGTGACGAAGAGCTTCAAGGTAAAGGTCCCGAGCAAGGAAGGTGAATATTCCCTTATAGTATTTGCCAAAGTCAGGGGGTGCGGACTGAAGCTTTGCGAGAAGGAGGTGGAGGGCAAGATAAACGTGGCAAGCGATTTCGTAAACAAGGGTTTTGTAACAACCATTGTCCCCAAAAACATAAACCTCAAGACTCCTCAGGAAACAATTTACAGGTTGTTGATCACAAATTACGAAGATTCTGATGAATTCTCGATAGAAACCAATTCTGACCCTTCGGTAAGCATAGACCCGAAATCGATAACTACATCCATTGGCAAAGACGAGGAAAAGACCTTGACCTTCAAGGTGACCCCACCCTCGGCCGAACCCACCCTCTACAGACTTTACTTCAAGGTTAAGACGAGCAAGGCGGAAAAAATGGTCAACGCTTACCTAACAGTCGGTGAACTCTTGACAGATGCTTTCCGTGAGTCAACAAACCTTGAGAACACCCTAACAGATCCTCTCGCTCTGAACAAGATAACGCTTGCAAAAAATGAATTCATAAACAGCTACAACACCAGTTCCTATGGGGATGAACTGGACGATTATGAGAAGTTCAAGGAAGATCTGGATAATGCAAGGACCGGTTTAAACGGAAACGGCATTCAACCACCACCGCCACCAGACGGTATCGGAGGACTAGACTGGATATGGTTCGTGATACCCGTGGTAATAATAGTAGTCGTTCTCCTATTCTTCATTTTCAAGAAATCCAGGGTTGTAAAGGACCTGGAATATCCTGAATTTGAATAAAAATATAAAAAAAGATTAATTCTTATGAAAAACGTTTTTTTGTTCGTCCTGTCAGGAGAACATAAAACCCTTCCTATAGCGGAGCTGGAAGCCGTTCTTTCGCTAGCTAATGATTTCGACCTCTTGGAAACAAAAAAGAATTTTGCAATTTACAAGACCTCCCGTTCGGGTTCAAGGTTTCTGAAAATCCTTTCCAGACGCCTTGCCCTTACGCATTCCATTCACAAGTTCATCGGTTCATGCTACTGGAAGGACATTGAAAAATTTCTTAATGCCCTTCCCAAGTTTGAAATGCCTTACAGGGTGAGGGTTCGTCTTTACGAAAATAAGGAAAAAACAGAGTCCCTTGAAAAACAAATCGGTGGACTGGTTTCCGAGATAATCAAGAGATCCGGAAGGAAACCGGTAATCAAACTGGAAAAACCCAAGACATCACTTGAATTTTTCATTACAGGGAACGAGGTTTACTGCTGTTCGAAGATCTTGGAAATTGACAAGAAACCCTTCGCCGACAGGAGACCCAGGAAAAAGCCTTTCGTAAAACCCGTATCCATGGACCCCAGGATCGCGAGGGTGATGGTGAACCTTTCGAGAAAGGACAGCGGACGAATCCTTGATCCTTTCTGCGGGACAGGAGGAATACTAATCGAAGCGGGCATTATAGGACTGAAGCTATTCGGAGTGGACAGAGACGAGGAGATGGTCAAAGGATGTAAAAGGAATCTTGAATTTTTCAATCTAAAGGGAGAGGTGAGAGAAGGGGATGCAAGAAACCTCGAAAAATCTTTCGGAGGGAACTTTTTCGATGGGATCGTGACAGATCCTCCATACGGACGACTTTCGTCTACAAAAGGGAGTGATACTGAAAGTCTGTACAATGAGAGCATGGTATCAATTGAAAGGGTTTTGAAACCCGGAAGCTTCCTGGTAATGGCTGTACCAACAAATATTAATATAAAGACAAAAATGAAATTAATAGAAATCCACAGGGAAAGAATCAACAGGAGTCTTGAAAGGAATATAATGGTTTACAGAAAGTGAGGAGGTCGAAGCATGAAAGCAGTGTTTTTCATCCCATCAGAGAATTACTCGAAGGCGAAGAACCTGGTTTACGAAGACGATTTGATATCAAGGCAGTCAATAAACTTCCGAGAATCCAAGGCGCTTGGACTGAAGAAGGAAGGTTATTATCTGGAGATTGATGGTTCTGAGGAGGCAATAAAAAAATTGGCTGAACTGCTCAAAGATCTCGGGAAAGAGGTCGATAAAAAGGAAAAAGAAGAGGTTCTGCAGAAAATATCTGAACAGGAAGAATCAGCAGCGGCAGGGTTTGGTTCAATTTTCGGCTGAATTGACTGACGCATATTTTTAATATGCGTCTATCGACATGTGCGCCGGTAGTCTAGTCTGGTAGGACACAGGCTTGCCAAGTGGAAACCGCCTGCGGGTTTCCACCCATCCCGCAGCCACGTAAAAAGCCTGTAACCCGGGTTCAAAGGGCGTATGAAGCGGACAAGTCTGCTTCTGTCTGAAGTTCCCGGTCGGCGCATAATATGGTTTAAATGGTTAAACCTGACTTCTAATTAATTAATTTATTTATTATTGCAAAGCGAAATAATAAACATGAAAATATTTGGTAAATCAGAAAAGGATAAACAACCACCTAAGCCTCCCAAGCCACCAGTACCAAGCAAACAGGCGAGACCAGGAGCTGATACCGGACCAAGCAGGGTAAGGCTCCCTCCATTGAAAATTTCTCAACCGGAAAGTTCTCCTGAGGGTTCACCACCACTCTTCATAAAAGTTGATAAGTACAGGGACGTGATCAGGAACATGCGTAACCTAAGATCATACATTCTCAACCTGAGGGACGCCCTGGATGTTCTGGAAGACATCCAAAAGGAGCTTGCAAACGGTGTTCACATAGCTCAGAAAACCTTGGATGAACTGAATGTCATTCTTTCATCTCTGGACTCATTTTTCCTGAAACCGAACATAGTTGAACACGAGGAGAGAGAGGAAAAGATTGAACATGAAGAGTACAGACCTCGTCATCCAGAGGCCCCAGCACCTAGAGAAGTGGAGGGTTACGTAAGGGATGTTTACGGTGAGCTTGAAAGGCTAAGAAACCAGCTTAGATCAATAAGTTAAATATAAAAACTACTTTTAGTATTTTATTATAACAGGCGGGGGTAGCCAAGTGGTCAAACACATTAATGGACTAAAGGCGATAGCGTGGTCTTGAACTCTGATTCAAGATGATGTCGATGCTCAAGACCTATTCACTTAGTGTGTTCCTGGGTTCGAAGGGCGCATGATTCCGATTTCATCGGAATCCGTCTGGAGTTCCCAGCCCCCGCATATTGCTGGAACTCTGATTTTCCCTGCACATAAAATTTTTAAATCCAACAGGTATAGGATAAATCATGGCTGAGGAGAAAAAACTTATTGGTAAGGTGACCCATTACTTTACAAACATAGGTGTTGCGGTCATTGAATTGGAAGATACTCTGAAGGTAGGGGACGAGATTTCTATAGAGGGAGCGACTACGAATTTCACACAGAAAATCGATTCGATGCAGATAGAGCACGAGAACGTGAAAGAGGCGAAGAAAGGGGACTCTATCGGATTGAAAGTGAGCGACAGGGTAAGAGAAGGCGATCAGGTTTTCAAGGTCTAAATGTTCGACGAAAGTATTTAAACCTCCCCTATTTTTAATAGTTAATATGCCTTACACCCTGATAATAGCAGAAAAACCAAGCGCTGCAGAGAGGATAGCCAATGCGCTAGCTGATGACAAGGCTGAAAAAATAGGAAAATCAGGAATTTTCCATTTTCGATTGAAACATGGCGGGAAGGAGATAGTTGTTGTCCCCGCTGTCGGTCATTTATTCGTTCTTGATCAGAAGGGCTCGAATACCAAATGGACTTACCCTGTTTTTGATGTTTACTGGAAGCCCACCTTCGAAAACAAGAACAGTCTCTGGGCAAAGAAATATTACAACAACATTGTTAAACTGGCCAAGGGAGCGAAAGAATACGTATCAGCATGCGATTACGATATTGAAGGATCGACAATCGCGTACAATATCCTTAGGTTCATATGTGGAGTGGAGGACGGAAAGAGAATGAAATTTTCGACTTTAACAAAGAGCGATCTTCTGGATGCATATAAAAAGGCTTCTCTGCACCTCGATTTTCCCCAGGTAGAGGCAGGATTGACGAGGCACACGCTTGATTTTTTGTGGGGTATTAATCTTTCCAGGGCTCTGACTCTGGCCCTCGAGAAGGCGGGCGGATACTGGACGCTGTCCGCTGGAAGGGTGCAGGGACCAACCCTGAATATTCTGGAGGAGAGGGAGAAAGAGATCGAAAAGTTCGTCCCTGAACTTTTCTGGGAGCTTGAGCTCTACGGAATAATAAACGGAGAAGAGATCTTGGCCTTGCACGAGGGGGGGAAGTTCTGGGAAAAGGAACAGGCTGAAAATATCCTGAACAAATGTAAAGGGAAGAAAGCGAAGGTCGAATCTATCGAGAAAAGAATGGTTAAGCAGCCACCTCCTGTCCCCTTTGATCTGACAACCCTGCAGAGGGATGCTTTCCAGAATTTTGGTTATTCTCCCAAGATGACGCTTGACATCGCTCAATCACTCTATGAACAGGCTCTCATCTCCTATCCGAGAACTTCGAGTCAGAAGTTACCGACAAAGCTAGGTTTGAAAAACATAATAGAGAAAATCTCAAGGCAAAAAACCTACTCAAAACTCTGCGGAAAGCTGATAGAAAAAGGGAGATTCTTTCCCAAGGAAGGAAAGAAAGACGATCCCGCTCACCCCTCGATATTCCCGACGGGTCACCTTCCAAAGAAGTTGAACTCATATCAGTCCAGAATATACGATTTGATAGTTAGAAGGTTTCTCTCCACTTTCGCTGACCCCGCTTTAAGGGAGCACGTAACAGCAGTAATGGATGTTAACGGGGAAAAATTCAAGATTTTCGGAATGACCACGCTTAAACCAGAATGGATGGAGTTTTACGGGAAATACGCTAAATTCAAGGAGCAGGCTCTTCCAAAAATGAACAAGGGAGATGTTATAGAAAACCCTGAAGTTCGAATGAACGAGAAAGAGACCACACCCCCAAACCGCTACTCTCAGGCATCCATACTGAAGATCATGGAGGATCTGGGTCTCGGAACAAAAGCGACTCGTGCTCAAATCCTTCACACGCTCTACGAAAGGGAGTACATACGTGAAAAGTCGATAAAGGTTACAGCACTTGGCTCTGCTGTGGTGGATGCCCTGAAAAAGCACTGCCCTGAAATAATATCAGAGGAGCTCACCAGGAATTTCGAAAAGGACATGGAACTCATACAGGGCGGAAAGGGAAAGAGGGAGAAGATAGTTAAATCAGCCGAGGAGGAACTTAAAAGAATCCTGACGAAATTCAAGGAACACGAAATCCACATAGGTTCGGAACTGAAGGAGGGTGTCAGGGAATTTGAGGAGATCGAACATTTCATAGGCGTTTGTCCTGAATGCAAGGGAGAGCTTCGCATCATCCGTTCACACGCAACCCACAAACGTTTCGTCGGCTGCTCCGGCTATCCTAAATGCAAACACGGTTTCCCACTCCCGCAGAAGGGAAAGCTGACAGTTCTCGAGGAAAAATGCGAGAACTGCGGACTGAACATAGTTCAGGTTAAGCAATTCAAGAGAAGACCCTGGAAGTTGTGCGTGAAATGCGGGTTCGTGATCAAGAAGAAAGATAAAACCGCAAAAAAGGAAACAAAGAAGAAAAAAGAGTAATTAACTACTTCTAGATAAATACTTAAAGCTTTCTATCAATAATCAAGCATGAAGCCCCAAAATCCAGAAAATGACACCATAGAATTCAGGAATGATATGGAAACACTTAAGGAACTCAAAAGAAAGAATCCATATCCTACGATTCATGATGTCGATTCTGAGCTAACGTCTGCGCTTTACACACCAGAGAAGGGCATAAAATGGGATGACGTTGGATCAGTAGTTGTAAATCTTGATAGTATTAAAATTTTGAAAGTATTGGAACCCATATGGGACAGGAATGCAGAAATTTACGCAATAACGATGGTGAATGACGATCTTACATTTGAGAATAAAAGCGAAGAGAACCCGACGAATGTACACTCATTTGGGATTTTTGATAAAGTCAAAAAGAACGACACCATCAATTTGAAAAACTATCCGATTTACACTTACAAATGCGCAGAGAAAGGGGTGACACCCGAACAGCTTGTATGTAAATTCCTAATCATGGAGTCTGACCAAAAGGATCGCGAAATAGGAGACATTCTCGAGCATATCAGGGAAAGGGAAGAATACAAGCGAGCTGTCGATATACTCAGAAAATACCCCAAACCTGAAGTTTCAATGATCACCATCGTAACTGATTTGGTTTTTTCTGCAATCACGAAGGCACTTGAGACCAATAAAGACGACCAGGTAATGCTGAGTTATGACGGGTTTCATAAATGGATTAACAAATTAGGTTTTGGAAGACACCGTGACCGGAATCGGAATGCGATCTTAAATTACAGTATACACCTCCCGCCTTACTACATCGTAAAGGCAATGGAACAAAATGATATTCCTATAATAGGGAAAGATAAAAAATATCATAAATAATCTAAAAAATCCTGAACCCGGATGGTCTTACACCTTCTTCCACTATCTCAAACTTAACTGATTTACCCTCAGGGATCGATCGGTGTTTCATGATTGTCGCTTTCCTTTCACCCATTTTCCCTGTGTGTTCCACGAAAATGATTGATTTTGACCAGTACTTGATCGAGTCCCCTCCTATTATCCGGTTCTCTCCTGTTTCCCAGTCCTTGAAGGTGTGTGCGGTTATCACTACAGGGATTTTCCTTTTCCTTGCTATGTTTGAGAGGACCGAAAGCTGAACAGAAAGCTCTTTGTTCGCCTCGAGCGTTTCTTTCGTTGGATCTGCGCATTTCAGGCGATAGAGAGCGACAGAAGAGTCGAGAACTAACATATCGAAATCTTGGTTCTCCAGGTTCTTTATAACGACTCCCTGTTCCTCGAAGGTTTTCGGCTCTATCAGAATCATATTTTTGAATATATCTTCGTTACCCATGGATATCTGTTTAACCCTTTCGGGAGATAGCCCGCCTTCTGTATCTATGTAAACCACTTCCCCCCCTTTTATTATGCAATCAAGTGCAGCGAGTATGCACAAGTTCGTTTTCCCTACTCCGGGGGGTCCGTAAAAGTTCGTGATCGCCCCCTTTTCAATCCCCCCTGTTAACGAGTGGAAGGGCTCGGGAAGAAGAATCTTTTCCGAGTTCATAGAAAATAATTGTTTGGTAATTTTAAATAAAAGACGCTGGGACTGGGAGTTTCGAGCGAAGCAGACTCATCTGCTTCATGCGCCCTTCGAACCCAGAACCCCGTAAGGGGACTAGCTACCTGGGAAACGCAAGCTTTAGCTGCTGTTTTCGCTAAAGCCTTTTGGATAAAAGGCTTTTTCCAGGCTAGCGCGTTGCCGTTCCGCCATCCCAGCTTTATACCTAATTTATTGCGAGCAGTTTTAAAATTATTTCTTTATCCTGTTTGCGCAGTTTCTGCACAAACCAGAACTAGCATCGAAGTGTTCGCTGCATACGATCGCCCCGCAAAATCTGCAGGAATGCGCTGGTTTCGCTACCTTCCCGCATATTGAACACAATCCAGATACCTGCATTAAAACACCTCATGTCCTTATTATGACAGTTTCCTTCTCCCTCTTTCTCCTCACTTTCCTTTCAGTCCTTCTCCTTATGACGTAATAGGCTCCTAGGGCCAGGAGACCCACCACTATCACACCTATTAATATCTCGATTGCCGGGACTCTCTCCCTGATACCTGGAACCACGGACTGCGTCATGTTGGCGGAATATCTTATCAGATCCCTGCAGTTCTGAAGTGCGGTCTCTGTAAGATCCCTTGCCTTCCCTATATCTCCCTTTCCGAGTTCCCTCTCGGCCTGAACTATGAGCTCAGTCAGGTCCAGGCATTCAGGATTCTCCTCAAAAAGGTCCTTTACAAGCTCTATCCTCTCCTCAAGCTTGGTCCGGTTCTCAAATATATTCTCTAGGTATATGACCGTTGACTGGTTGAATTTCGGACTGCCCACTTTACCTATGATCTTTATCTCATACCTGTCCTTTGTTAAATTGTAAGCATCTATTGTCAGCTCTGCGGTCGCGTTTTTATACGTCTCCAGTACACTTATTTTAGCCGGGTCCACGGACAGGGAAAAATCATCCTTTTCGCTGGTCTCGGTCACTATATTTATATCGTTCAGGGTAACATCTCCAGTGTTCTTGAAGTTCACAGGAACAACGGTCTTTGTATTGGACTTTACTTGTACGGGAGAAATAACTGTTATCGTAAGCGAGGCTATTCTGGTCACCACTGTAGCGGTCCCGCTTGTCGTATGCTGCACAATTGTCTGGGTCTCTGTCTCCACGTAAGTTACATTTAATGTTATGTTGTTACTTGATATCTCAAATTCCGAATCGTTAAAGGTGAAAATTATGTAGTCCACCCCATACCAGTCAGGTGCCGGCGTGAGCGTTGCCTGTGTTGTATTCTGATTTATCGAGACTGATATGGAACTCGGCTCTCTGGTAAAAGAGTATGTGAGAGCGGTGTCGTCATCCGATACATTGTTCTCGTTATCAGGATCCCTCATGTAATAACTGAGATTTGGATATATCTGATGCGGGATGTTCATGGGCCAGGTTTGGGGAGTCAGTATGTCCACGAAAAGCACAGGTGGTCTGTTCTTATTCGTAACGTTGACATCCCACCAGTCCAGTGTTGTATAAATACCATCTGTAATCCTCAGGGTGAAGTTGTGCGTCCCATTATTTATCCCTGAATCTTCAAAACTTGATTTATATGTAATACTTCCTGCCTGTCCCCCGCTACCGTGGCAATCTGAAATCGTCCTGTTAAGAACACCGTTCTTGTACCATCTGCAGGTCAGCGGATCCCCATTCGGATCGGAAACAGTAATGAAAAATGTTATGCTGTCGTTCTCCACCAGGCTCCTGTTGGTTGGGTCGGTAAACCACACATCAAGGCTAGGTGGCATGTTCAACATGTTTACAGTGAAATTTATAACCTGCCAGCCTGTTGAATTGTAAGGGCTCGTGGTGTTCCCGCTATCCCTTACTGTCGTATTGATGGTGTAGTTGCCTATATCATTGTAAACAGGGGTGAAATTCACAACACCGGTCGTTTCATTAACTGTAAAAATTGAACAATTCGTATCGTTTACATTAATCTTAGAGCAGTTCAAAAAGGTCAGGTTGTAGTAGAATGGCGTGTTGCCCTCCTCGTCCGTTGCATTGACACTGAGATTCATAAGGAACGTAACGTTTTCCCATGCAGTTCTGTTCGAGAAGTTGAAAACAGGAGGATCGTTGACCGCATTTATTGTGAGGTTGAATTCAGTCCAGTCGATCGAACCGTTGCTATCGGTAACGCTTATGTTCATTAAATACGTCAGGTTATACGTATTGTTGGCCCATGAATCATTGGATGGTGTAAAGTTCAGAACGCCTGTTGTTGAATTTATGCCGAAGAAGTTAAACCCAGAGATGATGGTCAGGTTATACGTCAAGGTATCGTTGTCTGGTGTTTGCATGTCTAAATCCGTCGTGTTCTCCCCCACGTTACATATGTATTCTATATCTTCGTTCGTAGAGTTCGCACAAGAAAAATTCAGAACAGGCGGATCATTCAGATTCCAAACCGTGAAATCCACAAGGATGGAATTCTCCCTCCCCCACGTGTCGTTAACAATGATCTTTATACTGTAGTTCCCCACTTGGGAATTGTTCACAGATGTGTAATTCATTATTCCCATGGTTATGTTCTCCGAAACCCAGAAGGTCGTATCCGTATCTATAGGGAACAGCGTGTTGTTCAGAAGCACGCTGTTATAATAGGTCTCTGTTCTGAACGTTATATTGTCAGCAGTTGCGTTATCGAGGTCTGTTGCATTGATCTCAAGGTAGAAGGACTGGTTCTGCCAGGCCGTCTGGGCAGGGACAGAGGTAATTATATTTGGTTGGTAATCCGCAATTAAGGTGAGGTTGAACTCCGCCCAATCGGTCAGGTTCCCACCGTCCGTAACCGATATGTTTAATGTGTAGTTACCGGCGTCTTTTTTCAGGGGGTTCGTATAGTTTATAACACCCGTCTGGTCGTTTATTCCGAATATAGAACAATTGGTATCACTTTGATTCACCTTGGAACAGTTGGTGAAATTCAGATAGAAGGTAAGCGTTCCGTTAACCGGATCTACATAAGGAACGTAGGCGGGGAAATCGTCCGGATCTGTTGTGTTCTCCTCGATGTCGCAGTAGTATTCAAGGCCTTCAACAGAGTAGTTCTTGCAGTTAAAGCTTATGTTGGGAGGATCGTTTATGTTCGCAATAGTGACGTTGAAGACTGTCCAGGCTGTTCCATTCACCCTTCCATCATAAACCGAGATGTTCACTGTGTAATTACCTACCTGGTTGGGTGATACGGTGTAGTTAAGTGTTACATTACCGAGGCTCGTCCCGTTGTCCAGGTAAACCGTCTGATTAACCGTTACGGGGAAGAGACTTGTGTTGTGATAAAAAACAGAGAGATTTCGATAGAGTGCTGTCGTATTGAAAACCAACGTTCCGTTATCTATGTCACTCGCGTTTATAACAAGCGTTACGCTTTCGTTTTGTGTCCAGAACTGGTTCTGTACGCTGTCAATAACAGGACGGTCATTTATGTCAATGACCATGAAATTAACAACCTGGTATCCTGTCGCGTTCGGCAGCCATATGTATGGGGGGATGCTTGTTCCTGTAAGGTTGTCTCCAGGATCTGTTGCTGTGAAATTTATGCTGTAATTCCCGACATCAAAATTTTCGAAAACAGTTGTTCGGTTTATTATACCACTTTGATTATCTATCGAGAACAGACCCGAACAGTTCGTTACGTTCGAATGCTGCGCATTGAACGGCCTGTAGCAGGAAATGAATGTTGTGTTAAAGTAGAACGTATTGGACTCCTCATCACTTGCGTCAATATCAGCATAAAAAGAAGAGTTCTGGTAAGAGCTTGATGGAACACCTGAGAGGGTAGGCTTGTCATTGACTGCATTAACTATGAATTCCTTGTCAGCTGTCGCCCCTTCTCCCACCGCATCCTTATCCAGAAGCGTCACAAAGAAATCACCACAATCCGAATCAGTCGTGATATCAACTGTAACATTCCCATTTGCATCCATTGAGAAACCGGTAAATTCCGTCCCTGCCTTATATCCGTAGGTAAGGTTATTTTCATCTATGTCATCTATATCATAACATTTTTCGCTGAAATTGTATAGACATACCGTGTCTTCAGAACAATTTATGCTTCCAAGTGGAACGTATATGCCCGCCGGCGTGTTCGTAACTGACATGTTGTCTGTCGTGTTGAGTATTTCGTAATCTTGGGAAAAACCGTCACACGTTACATTCCAGAAGTAAAATCCCCTTGAATCGAATGTTTTGCTGTATTCATAAATTTTAGAAGTTGAATTGAACGACATGCTATTGGTGCTCCAGTTGCCTGTTTCATTGAAACTTATGTTGCACTCGACACCGGATCCGTTTATCGATTCCCCTGAGGTCAGATTTGTGAAGTTTGCGAAAAACTCGGCTGTAGTTGTTGCGTTAGGTCCGCCTCCTTGGGGACTACCATCGGCATAAACCTTGTAAGATCCTCCTTCAGGGTCGGTGATGTCCCAGATTTCGAGACTTGCATTATTACCTGTCACAGAAGATGTTGAGGATACATTGGGTGCCAGTGGGAAGAAAAGAACTACGAAAGTGATCAATATTATCAAGACTATTAATGCGCCAGCATACCCCTTCATGGAGAGTACCCTCTAAGTAATATTATGTTTATGAACAATTAAATAAGAAGATTTTTTCTAGATCAACTCAAATTTATATTGGTCCTTCCTAATAATTTATTATGGTTGAGGTTGAGGGGATAGAGGAAGGCTTAGTAGAAAAATATATGAGAAGCCTGGAAACCATACGAAGAGAGATAGGAAAGATAATTGTTGGTCAGCAAGAGGTTGTGAACGGCCTGCTTCTTGGCTTGCTGTGCAACGGGCACGTATTGGTGGAGGGAGTTCCTGGAATAGCAAAAACCTTATTGATACGTTCCCTCGCTAGAGTTACAGGTTGCAAATTCAAGAGGGTACAGTTCACTGTTGATCTTCTGCCAACGGACATAACAGGGATAACGGCTTACCACAAAGACAAGGGGTTTTACGTCGTGAAGGGACCGGTATTTACAAACTTCATACTTGCGGACGAGATTAACCGAGCGCCGCCAAAGACTCAATCAGCTCTGCTCGAGGCAATGGGGGAGAAACAGGTAACTATAGGAAAGGAAACGTTCAAACTTGATGATCCTTTCTTCGTCATGGCAACACAGAACCCGATAGAGACAGCAGGAACGTACCCCTTACCTGAAGCGCAGATAGACAGGTTTTTGTTAAAACTTTTCATGTATTATCCGAACACTGACGAGGAAAAGAAGATTTTGAGAAAGAATATAAACCTTTACAAGTTTGATGAATTCGGACTGAAACCTGTGATATACCCCAATGACATAATAAAGATGCAGCAGGATGTCAAGAAGATATACATGAGCAAAAAGATAGAGCAGTACTGCGTTAACCTTACGGATGCCACGCGAAATCCGAAGAAATACAAGATTAAACTTGGAAGATACGTCCAATGGGGCGGTTCCCCGAGGACATCGATAGGATTGTTCATAGTTTCCAAGGCAAATGCCCTTATCCACGGTAAGAACTTCGTGATCCCTGATTTTGTCAAGGAGATCGCTCATTCTGTTATAAGACACAGAATTATCTTGAATTACGAGGGTCTGGCAGAAGGTATAAAAACAGATGATATAGTAAAGGAGATCCTAGCTAAGGTCCCTGTCCCATAAATACGAATTCTAAATTTTTAATTAAGTCAAGACAAATATATAATCATGAAAATAACCAAGATAACCAAGAAAAAGAAAAGTCTCCATCTGGATGTTGTTGCCCTTGTTAAGAAACTTGAGGTCATAATCAAGATTCTTGTGAACACACAGGTTTCGAGCAGATACAGAAGCGTGTTCAGGGGCAGGGGGCTGGAATTTGAGGACTTCAGGGTTTACACTCCCGGGGATGATGCAAAGGCGATTGACTGGAAGGCGAGCGTGCGGTCAAACGATATATTAGTTAAAGAGTACAGAGAGGAGAGGGACCTTGATGTTTATTTTTTGCTGGACGTGAGCTCATCGATGATATTCGGTTCAACTGAAAAGCTAAAACTTGAGTATGCAGCAGAATTCGTGGCTGCATTCTCTTACTTCGTCATGAAGGCGGGTGATAAGGCAGGGCTTATAATGTTCAGCGATAAGGTGGTTAATGTCGTTCCAACTTCCACCGGTGATCAACATTTCTACATAATGTTACGTTCGCTGGTGAATGCCAGCCTTTACGGGGGCGGATACAACCTGAGCAAGGCAATAAAATTCTTGATGAATACGACAAGGCAGAGGGGTTTGCTCATTGTAGTTTCAGATTTCATAGGTCTGGAAAAGGGCTGGGATAGAATTGTAAAGACAGCGAGCGTAATGTTTGACGTAATTGGGGTAATGGTAAGGGACCCGAGGGACGAGAAACTCCCCAAGGACACAGGACAGATTGTTATTGAAGATCCGTACACAGATGCGAACGTGGTTCTCGACCCAAGAATGATAGCACCAGCCTACGAAAGATACGTTAGGAGAGAAGAAGAGAAGGTAAGAAAAGTGTTTTTAGGTTGTAATGCTGATTTCCTAAAACTCTCAACATCCGAATCGTTCGCGAAACCACTGATAGAGTTTTTCATAAAGAGGAGGCGGGTATCATCGATGTAACATTCTCAAATCCTCTTTATCTTTGGTTTCTGGTAGCCATACCTCTAATGGTTCTTGCCCATTATTTAAGTCTCAGATTCACGAGGAGGAAGGCCCTCAAGTTTGCCAATTTCCCTGCAATAGAGAGTATAACAGGCAAGAAGATACTATCCAAAAACTACACGCTGTTGATACTGAGATTGGCAACCCTTTGTTTGCTGATATTTTCTGTGGCCGGAACCACCCTTTGGTATGAAGGACAAACTAGCGAATTTGATTTCATGCTGGCAATAGATTCCTCAGGAAGCATGATGGCGACAGACTACACACCAAACAGGCTTGATGCCGCAAAGGGAGCTGCTCTCCTATTTGTTGATAACCTTCCGGAAAGATCAAATGTTGGCATAGTTTCATTTGCCGGGGTAAGCTTTATCAAGCAGAAACCTACCTCCGATCTGGGAAAGATCGTAGGAGCAATAGAGAACATTTCGATAGAACCTGTCGGAGGAACAGCGATAGGCTCCGCCATCATAACATCTTCTAACCTTCTTTCCGAGTCCGAACAGGCAAAGGTTTTGATCCTGCTGACCGACGGTCAGAACAACGTGGGACCTTCGATTGAAACCGCGATAGAATATGCGAACGAAAACTACATAACTGTTAACACAATAGGAATAGGAACAGAGGAGGGCGGCGGCTTCCCAAATCTGACATTCGTTTCAAAGCTCGACCCAAACACACTTAAGTTAATCTCAAATTCCACGGGCGGTAAATACTACGGGGCAAGGAATGAAACAGCGCTTTCGGAAGCTTACAAAGAGATCGCACTTTCCAGTATACAAAAACTTTCAACAAACCTTTCGCTCCTTTTCCTGTTCTTGGCGATTATACTACTATTCTTGGAATGGGGCCTTGCAAACACGAAATACAGAACACTACCATAAAACAATTTATTTAGAATTAGTTATTTCTCCTTACCCAAACTTCTCATTATCTTGTTATACAACTTTATTATTTTTATGGTCTCCTCGTAAAGCTCCTCTTTCTTCTTATCCGGTATCTTGTCATAAAGGAATCTTATTTCGGAATAGATCTCACTCGCTCCCTTGGAGTCCCTTCTCTTCAGAGCCTCCTCACCATCATATATCAGTTTTCTGAGTTTATCAAAGGTTTTGAGATCCTCCTTGGTAAACTTAACTTTCTCCTTTGGCTTTTCCTTGACCTCCTTCAATTCCAACTCTATCTTTTCCTTTCTCGCCTCTGGCTCAATCTTTTTCAATTCCTTTTCTGCCCTCTCTCCGAGGGCATCCTCCATTTTCATTCCTGTCAGCCCCTCAACTATTCTTATGGCGTCCTTTATGGTAAGTACAAGTAATGTAACGGGAACTTCCTCTTTTCCATACTCTATCTCGGAAATACGTATTGAAAAGTGCGTTATCAGATCGGCAAGGTCTTTCTTTAATTTCTTCCTCCTGACAATTTCATTCAACTCAATGTAGGTGAATTTACGTCTCACCTCGAAAATCTTTGCAAAGAAGTTCCTCATAACCTTAGCGAATTCAGCTGATATCCTTCGGACGGGTTTCTTTCCAATCTCAAGCTGTATCATGTGAAGTCTTCGAAGGGTTGTGACACCCAGAAGCTGTACGTCAGTTAATATTGGTTTCTTCCTCCTTCTGTATGCCAAAGCAAGCAAATACCAACCCCTGTAGAGCAGTATGGATGCCAGGGAGAGCGAAATTATAACGATCAGGTATTCACCCATAAGAAAACCGCAATCCTGGAAACAAGTGAATATCTCGTCTTTCTCGCATACACCGTCCCCGCATTTGGCCGGTATAACTATTTCACAGGGCGGGCAGGGTCCGCCACAGTCTATCCCGTCCTCGCAGATGATTGTACCGTCTACCATTCTGTGGCAATTCTTAAGCTTATCGCTGCAGGTGGGACATGGCGGACAGGGTCCTCCACAATCCACAAGTATTTCACAAGATCCGTGGTGGCAATTCTGTACCTCGTCATTGCAGCTTGGCTCCGGTACGTACGTACAAGGTCTCATTTCAGATGGTTTGTCGAAGGTAGTCCCGCATTCGTTCTCATCCCAGCATTTCCTCGTCTGTATCTCATAAACAGGACATACGGACCACTCGGAACACCTCCAGTTCTCTATGCATACAGGCGGGGCAGCGGTAGGTGGAACTCCTCCGCTGGGTGGCGGCTCTATCGGAACATCTTTGACTATTAAGGTCCAGTTATGATAATCTGTCAGCAGACCATCTGATACTACCACGGTCACGTTGTGTGTCCCGGCCGAGTCATAGCTTGCATAAAACACATAGCTGTCATTGATCTGACCTGATAATTCTGCTCCATTGAAGTACCATTGTGTCGAGGGCGTGGTTCCGTCTATATCTTCCTTGGTTATCCAGAAAAGTTGGGACTGCCCCTCACTGATTTCAATGGTGTAATTTTCAGGGTACCATGAAGTTATGTTGGGCGGGTGGTTAACCGCGACCACAGAGAAACTTATAACCTCCCAATCCCAGCAGATGGTATCCGATACCGAGATGTTTATCGTATAGGTTCCGTTATAGGTCTCGTTAACAAAGAAATTGATTATGCCTGTTATGGGGCTTATGTTGAAGAATGTTGAATTGTCGTAGAACGTGAGATTTGACCATGCCGGTATGACATCATTATCGCTTGCGTTAACATCATAAAAATAGGTCTCGTTTATTATCGCTGTCTGCGCCCCTATCACATCCATAGCAGGACAATCGTTAATGTCCAGAATTGTGAATCTTACGGACTGCCAGTCCATGAGATCGTATGGATCCTTAACCCATATTATAACATCATGCACACCCACATCCATCTGGGTTGGGGTGAAATCTATATCCCCTGTGTCAGGGTCTATATCGAAAAACGTTGCTGTATCCCCGAAAGTTAACGTGTCGTTATCAGGGTCCGATGCGGTCACGGTGTAAGTGAAATGATCACTCTGGTTTATCTCAAAGTCCGGTATAGGGTCGAGGATTGGAGCATAATTTTTCGGTATTACATTGAACTCCACAAATTCAGAATCCTCTTCAAGACCACAGGTCCCATACAGCGTTATCCATACCCAGTGTACCCCGCTGTCATTCTCATTGGGGGTGAAGGAAATAATACCCGTCGTCCCATTGATTTCAAAAAGATAAGTGTTATCGGTGAAGTAAGCACTCGTTTCGTTTCCTGTGTAGTTTACATCATAGAAATAAGGGTCCTCAACATACGCTGTCTGATTGCCTATGGGAACGAGCTGGGCATTGGGATACGCGGTACAGGTATCAACGTAGCCTATCGCCTCTGTTGTAACCTTTGCTTCCATTCTCATAATATAAACCAAAACCTGAAGCATGAAAACAACTATAAAAATCACAATCAAGATCGCTATCACATTGTTTGAAACCTCTCTCATGCTAAACCCAAACATTGAGGTAAACTACCTGAAGCTTACCTGTATAGTTACCGATTTCCACATCCGTCGGAACTTCACAGCTGACTGATACGTTTTTCGATTCGCTGGGATCAAGAATGAAGTTGTTTTCCGAAACATAGACCCATTTTGATAAATCACCAAATGTTTTTATCTGTATCATATGTGGTCTGTCATCATTATTGTCGATTATTATCTTTCTTGTGGCCAGACCTCCTTTTCTGACCTTACCAAAGTATATAGCATCCGTATCCGTATTTATCCCTATCATCTTTCCTCCAACCACCTTTATGTGCATATCAACCTCTTCTGTCGAAAAGATAACAAAGTTCTCAAACCACAAATAAACGAAGGAAACAGCAATTATAACAACAGCGACAACAGCCAAAAGTTTGACCCCTCTTTTCAAGATACCACCAATATTTAAATTTGGTCAAAAAGAGTTAAATGCTTTCCAATTAAGACAACTTTTTCTGTATAAACTTCTTCCTTCTTCTCCTCAGGGTTAAAACCGCCATAATAGCGAATATTATTATCAGTATTATCACAGCGATCCACATGGGGTTTTTCACGATAAAGTCCAGGAATGACCACTCTTCCTCCACAACCTCCAACGTGAAGTCCATGGTATCGGTTCCGTTCAGGTAATAGAGCGTCGCTGTCCCCTGATATTCCCCTGGCCCCATCGCCTTCGAGGTGTCCCAGAAGTTGACGAAGTCTGTCTTTTTCCACGGATAGAGGGTTGAACTTGCACTCTGCGAACCTCCCGAATAACCATCTTTTTTAACATTAATGGAAACGTATGCGTTTTCCATTTTCTGACTCCAATAGCTTATCACAGTGGTTTTTATCGTTCCTATCGTGCCGTTGGTGATCTTTTCTGAGGTTACATTCAGTATCTTCGCGCTGGGCGAACCCACTCTGAAGTCCTCGGAAGTGAACGTGCTGAAACCATCATAATCAATTGTCGCGTTTGCCAGGTACTCACCAGGCTCAACACTAGCCAGCCATTCAGCCTTAAATTTGGTCCACACCGAATGTTCCATGGATTCGCTGTTGGTTTTGACAAAGGCTATTTTATTTCTACCCTGATCGTAAATATCAATCGTTCCTTGTGCATTTTCTATGGTTTGATTCCCTCTGTTTATTGCATCTATCGTGAATTTAACTATCTCGTTCACCTCTCCGCTTTCAACAGTTAACTCCGCCTCCACATACTTGCCGGGGTACGCGAGGTGAATTATCAGGTCTGCTCCGACCCGCACCCTTCCTCCCACACCGGTCCCTCCGCTTCCGTCTGACCCGGTAACCACTTGGCCTGCCCAGATCCAGAGTCTGTGTCTCCCCGGTTTTTCCAGTTTTTCAGGCAACTGAACAACAACATCAGTACATTTAGTTCCGGTTGGCGTGGCCTTTGGACCCAGTACAAAGCGTTTCTCGCTTATGGTCACGTATTCAGTCAGGTTTCCCTCTGCGGTCATCTCTACTTCGAAGTAACCTTGGAGAGAATTAGAGACGCAAACGTTTCTTTCAACCCTCATATTTGGCTGAAAATCGTACTCGCCCAACCCCCCTGGGGATATGCCTAGGGCAAATACGTTTGTTGGGAATATAAAAATAAATATAAAAATAATTAAGAGTGTTTTTTTCACCATACTACTCACGTTACTGAAATTTACTTAACAGTTGTTTGATCCCTCAACTGTCACTGTCGTTTGCTTTCCACCCTCTGAAGTATCTGACGGCAAACCCAGCATAAAGTGAACTCTCATTTCGTCCGTACACTGAGATGCGTTCAGCTGAGTACAGATTGTGGTTGCTGATGTTCCGACATCTGTCCATTCCTCTGTGAGCGTTCCGACACAGGAATCCGGATAACCGGTTCCGGCACAGGTCGTACTTCCCCAGGTGCTCTCATTCTGCTCTCCTGACATCTTGAATTCCGGTGTTTGTGCTGATCCTCCTATCCATGATTGCGGCGTGGCTGCTGCATAAAGCTTTATGCATGTCGATTCGTCGTTACCGTCGTTCTCAATTACGAATGGATCGGCGCAATTTCCTGAATCGTCGTTACCGCTTTTTCCATATGTACAATTGCCTTCTGTGTTGTTCCCCTCGCTTCCATTGTTGAAAAAACCTGCGTTGTTACGATCTCCCCACTGGTTTGACTCGTTGGAGTAAATTCGGTGTATAGTAGCTGTGTTGGTGTAACCGCTTCCGAAGAGAGTCTCGTTTCTAATCAGGGTTATGGATACCTCGCTCGTTATAGTCACGTTGGATTTTCCCGTTCCTGAGGTCGCAAATCCTGTATACTGCAAAACAGGAATCAGTGTTATCGTGTTCGCCAGTCCTACTATGGAAACCACTATGGCCACTATTAACAAACCTGCAAGCAAATTGTTTGATATTTCAGCCATATCTATTTTTCCTCCTATTTATATCTTTATCAAAAGAGCATGACTACTCTGTTTCACTCCCGCCAAGAACCTCAACTCCAACCACACCGCCGCTAAAAGTGGCAGGACTGGAGCTTTCCGGGTTCAGGATAGTTACACCCACGACCCCTGAACCTTCTGGTGGAGGGGCAACAGGAGCTACATAGAGATTGCTCAATATGGCATAGGTTCCCATTATCGATACTAAGACCAAGACCATAACGAGAACCAGCAATAATCTATTATCTATTTTAGCCATCAATACCAACCCTCAAGCTTTATATGAATAAATACCAACCCTCAAGCTTTATATGAATATATTTGTCTTAACTTATTTAAATTTATACTACACCAACCATTTATGGTTATTTAAACCCTTTCCACACCAAGATTTACCTTATCCCCCGTGGCCCCTTTATTCTCTATCGCCAGCCTGCTGTAACCCCTGCCTACGCTCAAAGTATCGTTGATATCCACATTATCATAACTCAGCACTATTTTCAAAGGGTATTTGTTCCCCAGGCCATAGGAAAACGTGGGTGAGATTTGTGACAGGAATTCGCCCTTCTCTATCATATCAATTCTCTGGTTTACCTGCCTCCAGTCCCCCCTGGAAAAAACGAGGAATACCACAGAGTTTTGAAACCTCTGATCTGTTCGCATCTCATAGTTTCCTGAGCCTGTGGATGCATGTATTGATAACGGATTGTCAGGGGAAACAACGAGTGAGGTGAGGATGTTATTCATGTAGGACGCCAGGTAGTAATGAGGAGGATTAACATCCGTATACGGGCTTATCTGACCAAGCTGCGTGAAGGTTTTTTCTCCTGCTCCGGGGATGTATATGCTGGCTGAATCCCACGTGTTGTTAAACAAAATCTTTACCTGAAAATTCAGGGAAACAACGGCTATCTTTTTGAAATCATGATTCCTTCTGTTCTCGTCATCAGTTGCCGTGACATTTACCAGCCAGAGTCCTGCGGCATTTCCCGGAAGCGTGTAGTTGTACTCGTATATGTAACCGTTGGCTATTTCCGATACATTCGTCATATTCGCGTTATTCACTATCGTAGCCCCCAAATTATTTTTTATGACAATGGTTGCATTTGCCAGATAATCCCTTCCGTTACCGCTGGTCACACTCGCTCTCGTCCTGACCATCCTGTTGGGTTTGAAAACGCTCGTCTCAACAAGCGCCCGGGTGTAAGTTTTGACCTGAACAACCGGCGGGCCAAGACCCTGGAGATGCACGATCAATAACTTGCTGGTCGTCAGATTCTCGGAGGTCTGGTTCGAGGGGTAGCCTGTTTTGTTGACATCCACCGTATAATTGGTGTAGAAGGATTTCCCTGAGGGTGTCTGGTTGTACTCGCTGAGGACCTGTCTTGGTATGTAGCCGGAAGAGTTGGTCTGACCGCTGAACCATGAATAGTTATAGGTATCCGTTACGCTTACATTCGCGTTTGCAACAGGGGTTTCAGACGTGTCCCTGACCTGTATGTCCAGATACCACTTGACCCAGATTACCGCACTTGAGCTTACGGAAACATCATTCTTATCGAAGGTGGAGTTTATGAAGTAGTTGTTTGAGGAGCCTGTCACGACAATCTGATAATCCGAGGACGCGCTTATGACGGTGTCAATCACGTAGTTGTTGTCGGTGTTTGAAAAGCTCACACCATCATCGTCATTCGAGTGTATATAAGATCCTGTAAGGTTGTTGTTTGAACTAGCACTTATCGCTATCCCATCGACATCGTTTGCATAACTCTCTATACCTGTCATAACATTGCTGGAGGAGCTGTCCATGTGAAGACCGTTCAGTGTATTGTCGGAAATAATAGCATTATCAACCCTGTTACCGTTGGAGGAGGATTCAAAATAGATTCCGTAGCCCGTGTTGAGAGAGCTGTTCACACCGGTTATATTATTGTTCGTTGACTGGGAAAATCGAATGCCTGTGTTCCCGTTCGATTTGACATTGCCTCCCTCTATCCTGTTTCCAGATGACGATCCCAAATAAATTCCCCTTACCTGGTTTGACGTTACGTTGCTCTCATAGATAACGTTACCAGTGGTGGTAACGAAATTAACGCCGTCCTGGGTGTTTAAACCTACGTATGTGTATTCGATCCTGCTGTTGTTCGAGGCCGAGAACCAGAACCCGTGATTCGTATTGTTCGAGACGTTTCCATGGCTGAAGTTGTTACCCAGGGAGGAAAGAAAAACCACACCATAATCATTATTCAGATAAACCGTGTTGTTGGTGAAGTTGTTGTAATTAGAGGAGGAGAATGCGTTTATACCTCTGTTTGTAATGGATGTGATGAGGTTGTTGTATATCTTGTCATCGGTTGAAGAGGACATATAAATTCCGTACGTCCAGTCGGATATCTCACAGTTACGGACAGTCACGTTATCGTAGTTTACAATGAATACCCCGTAAGTGTCACCACCATCAACACCGTCTATCCTATAACCCTGGCAATCCAGGATCACATCATTCGCCTGAACATCCATGCATGTCGAGTTCGTGGAATTCCAGATGTCCTGTGTTAAATTGTAGGTCTCTCCTTGTGTGTCCAGAACCGAACAGTTATCTATATTGACCGATAAAACAGGTTGTGCATTTAATAACGCGAAGATGATGGTCATGAATGCCGCTATCCAAACACCCTTCCCCCACATACTTTATAATTTGTACTCAATTAAATAATAGTTTAAATCTCGAAAGGATATAAAATTTAAAACCAAGGAATATGCATGAAAGACCCCAGATTTTACATTCTTCCTATCATTTCAATAATTCTGATCGCGGTAATCCTCTTCAGACCTGACATAACTGGATTAGTTGTGGGAGCGGGAGAACCCGCGGATGGGATAAAACACCTGACCGGTAAGGTTAGGATAACCATTTACGATACCATAATACCAGAGGATTCGGTCGTTACGATCTTCCTTGGTGACCAGAGTTCAAGCATGCCGATAAAGGAATTCATAGAGAAGTCAGGCGGTATTTACGAAGTTGAGTACGGGCGAATCCCTGACATAGGCTATGAAGGATACGGTTACGCTGGCGAGCATTTCTACACACTCGATCTTTCAGAATTCGACCTCGATCTGGATCTGGAACCGGGTGAATATACCCTGATAACAGAGGTCAGCTATGAAAACTTCGTCATATCAAGTACAGCAGAAGACATAGTTGTTTAACCACTTCTCCTTCTTCTCCTGAAGTAGAAGAACCACCCCATGTTTATCATTATCAGTATTATGACGAGCGGCGTCAGTACATCGTATCCCCCTTCCTCCTCTCTCCTGAGGACCTCTGCCGTCACGCCGATTATTTCAGTTGTAAGGCTTTCGAGCTCTATGTATGTCTTCAGCTTCCTTTCCGTTGTTTTACCAGCGTAGTGCAGGATAAGCTTCGCATCGTATACCCCCTTCTCAACACCCACAGTGTCCCAATACGCCAGCAACGTTTCCTTTTGAAGAGGTTCGATGTCAACAGAAGCTGATTTAAAACTAGTAACTACATCTCCCTTGGGATCTGTTATTATCATCTCAGCATACACATTTTCGATCTTCTCGTTCCATTTGCTCTCGACCAAAATATTGAACTTCGCGACTCCGCCGAGCCTGAATCCTTTCACTGTCACCTCCTTAACCTCTACGAAAAGATTTCCCACATAGAAGTTATCTTCCTTTCTTGCGAGATTCCCGTCGTAATCCAAGGTCGCTACCGCATGATAAACCCCTGGGTTTACATCGGCTTTCCAGTATGCTGCCAGATCCTTCCTCTCCTTTGATTTTATAGATATCTCATCTGTTTCTATCGTAGCGATCACTTCGTTGGTCGGACCTTTTATTTCAACAGTCGCCTTCGCTCTTCCTATGTTCTGCGTTCCTAGGTTGTAAACCTTTACAAAGAAGTTCACAGTTTCAGACGGCTGGGCCTCGGCAATTGACAGGTCCATTTCCGCATACTTACCCGGGTATGGAACCTTTACAAGCAGCTGATGGATTACGGCAGTGGTGGCTATCACGAACTGCCCTTCGATTTCTTCAGCCTCCATTCCAGGCGGGAGTTCCATGACAACTATCTTTCCCCAGTGCTCACCAGGTTTGTCGATCCTTTCAGGCAACCTTACAGTGTAGGTGAAGGGCTTGGAGTTGTCAGATTCCTTGAACTCAACAAGATTCTTTTCCAGGGTTACGTAATCCTTCAGATCGCCTTCCACGTAGACTAGGGCATTGAATGCCTTGTGATCGTTGTTGAGGATATCGAAATTGACCTTCTGGAAGAGATTTGGCTCGAAATCTACGGTTTTTCTACCAGGCGTTACCCCTATCCCTTGAACGCCCTGTGAGAATACGCCTAGGGCTAACACCAACGTCAGCATCACTACCAAACCCCTAAACCTGCTCTGCCTTGACATTTTCCTCTTCTCCCACTTCCAGGGATTCATCAACCCCAAGTACGAAAGACCCGGTCAACCTATGTAAAACAAGGTCGACGTTTCCTGAGTTCTTAACATCATCACCTGCCCTCGAAAGACTCACGCTCGACCCTATCGTTAGCTTACGAACGCCACTCGAAAAGACCCCGCTGTTAACCTTCCAGTAATACGTTCCGAAATTCAGGTCGTTAACGAACCTGAAGGAATTTCCGGAAACCTTTGTTGAGAAGGGTGAAGTGAAGCCGGGATCATCATCCAAGAAAAGATCGTATTCATTATGCAAACCGTTCCACACGAATTCAGGCCTTCTCTCTGTTGTATAAACCCCGTCAGCCGGTTCTATCAAAGGGATAGTCGCTATGTTTACAAAGAGGTAAACAAGCAGACCTATGACTAACAAATTCGTTAGTACCACCCCAAATTTCAAGATTTTAAGTTTCACCAATATACCACCCTGTGAATATAAGGGTTGAAGACTTCGCCCCTGGAGGTTCGTCGAGCGGAACCATTATCTGCATTTCGACTTCAGCCGAATCGTTGTTATCCGTGTAATTCAGGGAATCTATGAATGTAACATTGACCAAGGGGACGTTAGTCCATGTTGTGGTTGATCCACTCCAATTGAATGCCCCAATCTCACCGGAGAACCAGTCAACAGAGTAGTTGAAGTAGTCCGAAGGGAGGCCGGCTGAAACCCAGAGAGAATCCATCGCGGAAACATTCGCGTCTATTATGCAGTTCCCGTCGTTATGCAACCCGAATGGATTCGGAGCACCATCAGATGTGTCGTTCTGGTAACCCAGGGGCCTGTCTTCTCCGAAATCAACCAGATCAGGTGAGATGGAAATGGAAACGTTTGTATCTATTGTGAAGTTCCATTTCACGCTCTCCGTTCCGTTCTCGTACGAATCATACGCCTTTACGGACCAGTTGTAGTAGTAGTTGTCATCCCCGAAGTACTGCAATTCGCTGGGTGGTGTATAGTTGAGTTCGCTGGTACTTGCATACCTGTCGTCACTTGAGCAATCCCCTCCCCCCAACTTAAAACAGCTTATGTTTACGAAGTACGTGAGAGAATCACCATCCGCGTCACTTGGCTCGTTCCATTTTAGTGTTGGCGTTCGGTTGGTGAAGTGATCCCCATTTGGAGGGGAATCCAGAATGACCTGATCCGGTTCGTCATTCTCTCTGAACAGCCTCTGCGATTCATTGCCCCACATGCCGTTCGAATCGTTCGCGTAAACATTGAAGTAGTATGTCGTCCCGTCAGCCGTGGCCTTCGTTATGTTACAAAACACGTTACTCCCGCTCCCTATCATTTCCATTGTCTCATTCTGCGCATCCGCGGCCCCCACCTTCCATTCAAGAATGCACGTATCCACGCTTGTCTGCGAATCCGCTGTAACGGATACGTTTATAATCACGCTGTTGTTGATCTGTCTAGAATCATTCGCCGGGGTCGGATCTTCATACATTACGCTCAGATCAGTCGCAACCCTGCAGCATATCTTTTTCTCGTACTGATCGCAGGGCCCTATATGCGAATCGGTGTCATTGTTTACAGAGGCATTCGAGCTTGCCATGGAAGCGAAGCACTCCCTGTCGCTAGGGCAGGCGCTGTCCACGTACGTGCAGTTAAAGTAACCGGGCGTTGTAAACAGACAGACACTGACACCGTAAATTATCCCAGGCCCTGAATAATCACCTCGCTGAACGTGAGAATTCGTTGTGTCGTTAAGTCTCAGAAAAACGCCACCGCACCCGGACGCCAGGGTCGAGTTAGAATTACAGCACACGACGTAATCATACGTTCCGACAGAAACATTCTGGGCATGCGCATTCCGGTAACCCCCCGTGTCGTTTTCGAGGTAGATAACATCCGTGAAAGCGCAGGTCTGGTTTTCCATTATCGTGCAGTTGAAATCACCTGCCGCTGACGCCAGGTATACGAAAACCATGGAGAGAAGAAAAATTAGCTCAAAGATCATTAAGTTGCTTCCCCTGGAACTTTTTTTCAAGATATCCCCCTCCCTCTAAAACACGCATTCCTTCCAATTATAATCTTGGTGGCTAAGAAATAAAAAACGACTCTGAAGTTAAAACTTACATCCCGTCAGACTTTCAATCCACTCAAGGGATTTGACACCTGTGTGTATCTGGTTGTTGTAAACGATCGAAGGTATCTGCTGTATTCCAAGCTGCTGGCATGCCTGCAGGTTCGCTCCTGTACAGTCCACATAGATCTTATTCGCGTAATTCCCTATCGTTAGCAACTGCTGAACTGTGTTGGGCTCGCTCTTTTGACCGAATACGATCAGGCCCTTCGAACTCAGACATTCCGCGAAATCCTTTTCCCTCTCCAACCTAACGAGGGTTTCCGAAACATCCATGATGTTCTCGGTCAGGAACTTCCCGTCCTTGGTCGCATAAAGCTCCCTGATAACATCACCGCTAGCGAGCTTCAGCCTGATCAGTATCTTGTAAATATGTCCTTCATCCTTCACGCTCAGAACCTCCACTTCGCCCTCCGTCAACATCTTATAAACACTCTCCACGCTGTCCAGAACCTGTTTCTGAGAGCCCGCAGTGATCGTATTCTGAAGGAACATGAAAGCAAGAATGATCACAAGAACAACAATTACACCAATGTAAACCAGATCTTTTTTCATTGGTTTTCTCGAAGCCATACAATAAAAATGTAGACATAATTTAAAAAAGTTAAATAAAAAGAAAAACAAAAAGGGACTAAAGGAGCTTTTACTTCCTCGTCCCTTCTTGTATCTTTCCTGTTTTGGAAGCAAGCGACGGAGCAGAACGCGAGTAAGCGCAGCTCCTTTCTGCTTAAGCTCTTTCTTGAAAAGAGCTTATCCTAACTGGATGATCACGTTGCCGCTGCTCGAGCTTATTGTCAGATTCCCGTCGCTGTCCACCGTGAAGTTCGCGTAGTCGACGTTGTCCGTATGCGTTAACACTAACTGAGAACCACTGTTGTCTAGGACCTCAAGTATTGCGTCCGGAGTTGAGTCTCCTATACCGACTTCACCGGTATTTAATATGTATATTTTCGCAGCATTATTTGTGATTAACCGCAAATTATGGTTAGTTGTGGTGCCAAAAAGCGCTTCGTTTACCCTTGCGCTGATTTTGGCTGTTACACCGTCTGTGCGGTTTACTTCAAGAACTGCATTAGCACTGCTATCTGCTATTTCCAAATCTACATTAGGATTCGACGTCCCGATGCCGACTTGATCACTTGAACCATCAACATACAATGTATCAGCTATGTTGGTAACTCCATCGCTGTCGCTGTCTATGGTTACATTATCTGTCGTGGTCGCTCCTCTAGTCGTAACAGTCTGCAACGTATCGCTCTCGCTTCCCAATACATTGCTCAGACAGTTTCCTCCCTGTATGCAAACATCGGTCGTTGCATTGATGTAATTTGTTGAGTTTATGTTACCTACAACATCGAGTTGTTGCTGTGGATCCGTCGTCCCGATGCCGACCTTGCCGTTTGGTACCCAAATATCTCCTAAACCAGCAGTGTCGGTGGCGAATTGTATAGCATCTACTTCTGAACTGCCATCAGATGCACCGATTGAAAATGGACTGCCTGCACCATGCGGCACATCCAAATAACCATAACGTCCAGTAGCTGCCCTTGTTAGTCTGAAAGCCCCATCAGAAGTATGATTAGTGAATATCTCAAAGATGGTTTGTGGAATAGTTGTGTTTATGCCGATGTTGCCGTCTGCATCAATGACCAAATCGCCCCACCTATCATTAGTGAAAAACCTTAACTGGTCATAGGTCTTAGCTCCTACATAACCATTTCCGCCAAAAACTGTCATTTCGATTTCCACATCACTTGTACTATCTCGTACTGTTATTCCAGTGTCTCCAGTACTAGTTGCCAAAATGGTTGTGTATGATTGTCCTGCATCTGTTCCATTCCCAACATGTAGTAACCGATTCGGACTAGCTGTCCCGATTCCGACTTGATCACTTGAACCATCAACATACAATGTACCAGATATGTTGGTCAATCCATCGCTGTCGCTGTCTATTGTCACATTGTCAGTAGTGGTCGCTCCTCTAGTCGTAACAGTCTGCAACGTATCTGACTCGCTCCCCAATACATTGCTCAGACAGTTTCCTCCCTGTATGCAAACATCGGTCGAAGAGTTTATAGTTCCCGTTGCGTTTATATCACCTTTCACATCCAGCATATTTTGTGGAGTTTCCGCGTTGATGCCGACCTCACCTGAACTTAATACCGTTAACCTTATTAGATCAGATGTTGCTAATCGTAGTCCCAGATGAGGGGCAGCCGCTGTCGTGTCACCTATATCCATAAAGCCTCCTTGGACTCTTATTAATGCGAGGTTGCCCGTTTCGTTGACAAAATTTATCACAGGGGCACTCGCATTAACATCTATTGATCCCGAATTGACTTCCAAATTTCCTGACACGTAAAGTCTGTTGCCGTCCGTCGTTGTCGAGCCTATGCTGACGTTGCCGCTCCCGTCAGGTATTATGTATACAGGTCCGTCACCGTTTGTATAGTAGGGGATTTGAATCTTTGGAACTGAAATCCAGGCCGTTTCAATTGTGCTTATATTAAGAGTATTTTTATTCCGGACCCTGAACTGGTTGCTGAACATCCCATCTGACATAGATGTGACGTTATCGGTGGCGTTTATATTACCAACTACATCCAATTCCTGCTGCGGGGTCTGCGTCCCAATGCCGACTTGATCACTTGAACCATCAACATACAAGGTATCTGCTATGTTGGTAACTCCATCACTGTCGCTGTCTATCGTTAGATTCTGATCAGTTGTTGCTCCCCTGTCTGCTACGCTGTCCAGTGTATCGCTCTCGCTTCCAATACCATCATCCTCTGAACAGTTCCAGTAAGAGCCACTTGAAACCCATTTCAAAACCTCTCCGTTTGAACAGCTCTGGTTGAGAACAACCGTGTCCGAGCTTATCTCTATACCATTCCCTACATTCACAAGGACGTTATCTCCACTCGTTCCCAGACCATCACCGTCATTAATAGCCAACACACCATTCGTATAGCTGATACCAGTCCCTGCAGAACCACTCGAAAGGTTCACTCTCGGCTGAGGACCGCCGGGATCCGTGACAGTTATTCCCCAACCTTGCAATACGTCCGTGACATCTCCAGTTCCACCAGAGTCATCATCACTGGCGCATATCCAAGCGCTTTCCGTGTTATTCCACTTCAATACCTCTCCATCCGCGCAGCTCTGGTTCAATACGACTGTATCAGAGCTTATCTGTATACCATTACCCGTGTTCACAACTACATCATCTATATTGATTCCTAGACCAGACCCTGCAATAACTTCTACATTGTCGCCGCTGGTTTGTAAACCACTTCCCGCGTTCACAGAAAGGACACCCTGCGAAAAGGCCAGACCATCACCAGCGGAAAAGCTCGAAAGGTTCACTCTCGGCTGAGGACCACCAGAGTTCGTAACGTTTATTCCCCAACCTTCTAACACAGCCGTGATATCACCGCCGACAACGCTCAGACAGTTTCCTCCCTGTACACAAACATCAGTTGTCGCATTGATGTAATTTGTTGAGTTTATGTTGCCATGAACTTCTGTGTTGAGATTGTAGCTCGGGCTTCCTATCATTAACTGGTTCGCAGCGGTGGTGACAGCTTCCCTACCAAGGGCGACGCTGTTATCATGGATGGCATCTGCCTCTGCTCCCAGTGCTGTTGCGTATTGTCCTGTCGCGTTTGCTGAGTCTCCCAATGCTGTCGCGGCAGTTGCTGTGGCTCTTGTATAGTCTCCTATTGATGTTGCACTATTCCCTGTTGCTTGTGCAAGTTCCCCTATTGCTGTTGCGTGGTCTACTGTTGCGTCTGAGTTGAGTCCCACTGCCGTTGAATAATCTCCTGATGCATTTGCTGAGTACCCTAGCGCTACTGCGTTTGATCCTGTTGCTTGCGCTCCATAACCCAAAGCTGCTGCGCTTACACCTGTTGCATCTGCATCGGCTCCCAAAACTACTGCGAACTTTCCTGCGGCGTTTGCATTCATTCCTATCGCTATTCCCTTTTCCTTTGGTGCATCTGAATAACCACCCAGTGTTATTGAGTATTCACCTGTCGCATTTGCAGTATTTCCAATAGCAACTGTAGTGCCGTTTGTTGCTTGTGCATTGGTCCCTATTGCCAATGAATTGCTCCCTGTTGCTGATGCACTGTCTCCTATAAAGAAGAAGGTAGGCATGGTGATGTTCCCGCTGATGTTCATGCTCGTATTAACGTCAATAAAGGTTCCGTAATCAGTTATCGAGCTGTTGCCGAGCGTGAACTGACCTGTCCATTTTGGTATTATATTGGCTCCTCCGTTTCCTGTGACGTTACCTCCTGAGTTCTCATCGAGTGCACAATCCCAATCGTTCGCAGATGTCCTCTTAAGTATTTCACCATCAGAACACGTCAATCCATCAGGCATTATCTCATCATAGAAGATCACGCTTCCTGTAGCATTGACATCACCAACTACATCCAGCTCCTGCTGCGGAGTTGCTGTTCCTATTCCAACTCTGTCTGATGTGTCATTAATGTACAGGATTCCGGATAAGTTAACAGCATTTTCCACTCCCGAGGCAACTTCAAATCGGTAAGTTGGTGTACTCGTCCCTATTCCAACCCTCCCATTCAGCGAATCCACGTACAAAGTATCGGTGCTAACTGTGAAGTTCTGGGTGACGCTCAGGTTGTTCGGGAATACGAAGTATCCCGATTCGAACGTCCCTGACGATATCCTTGAAGCCGCATGACCCGGATCAGCCGGGGAGGCCTGAACTGTTGTCACCAGGGAGGTGAGACACGCGACCAAAATGATCGATAGAGCTACCGCTAAACAAGGTCGCGCTCTGGGCTTCGCCATTTCACACAAACCGGCTAACTCAGAGCCAATTTGTCTGGAGTTACTAACGAAGGTATATGCGTTCCTTAACGAACGCAGGGCCACCTCCAGTATGGCGAAGATTACGGTTGCAAACCAGTTCATTTCTCTTCACCTCCCCTTTGTGACTTATTGGTCACCATGATATCACCTAAAAGTCCGAATAGTAATGGAAATCATTTTTGAAGTACATATTGCCGGTTGCGGCATCTATGTAACCTTGGACATTACCTCCTGAATCTTTAATTATGAAGTCATCCCCTCCCGAAGGGTTTAAGCTTTCCGTGTGTATGAACCTGCCTGTCGTTGCAAGGTTTCCGTATTCATCTATGTAGAGAACTGGCGTTCCTCCTGAATTGTGTATTATGAAGCTGTTGTCAGGAGGAGAAAGCGAACCCTGATCATACGAATACGAGCCCTTGACATCAACATTCCCGAACTGATCAAACCTTGCGACGAACCCTGTGCTGTTTTCTACAAAAAGGCAGGGATTTGATGAATCACAGGTAGTGTTCGAGCCACCTTCGGTTATGTTCTCATCGCAGTCATTATCCACGCATAAGTATTGCGTCGCCCCTTTCAAGCACTGCGCATCTGTCTGGCAGTCGTACCAGGTTCCCGAGCTGCACCAATCGTTATCACCATCGTTATCCACGTCTTTGTCCGTGTCTCCACTTGATGCGAAACAATTTCCGCCCTGATCTGCGGGATCATAACAATCCGATGCTACTTCATCCCAGTCATTGTCGAATGGACAACCATCTGTTGGTATACATAGATCCCAAGTGCCGCAGGTGTTGCAGATACAACCATCCGCGTTGTCGCATGCGCCGCCACCCGCCGTTCCTGCATATTCCGTGTCCTGCATGCAGTTCCCGGATGTGCATGCAGTTTCTAAATCACAATCTGAAAACCCATTGTTCCTCGTGTAAATACAATCGTTGCTTGTACAGGCTTCGGCACAATCGGTGCCTCCGTAACATGTTTGAGAACTTTCCCCTTCTGCATACTCTCCTGCCGGGTCGCAGTGACCTGTAGTAGTACAATCTACCCAAGTGTTAGAGCTTGAACATACATCATCATCCGCGTTGGAATCAACGTCCGCTGTTCCGGAAAGTGCATAGCACGTATCAGCATCAACGCAGTCGGTCGAAGGATTGCAGCAGGCGTCTGTTGATGCTGGCGGGTTTTCTATAGAAGCCCCATATAAACCGGTTAGATAATTCTCCCCGCTGTCATCACCACAACATTCCGCAGTGGTTCCGGCATCGAAAGAGAAACCACGGGTCGGTCCCCAGCAACTCCCTCCCGAACACCCGGTCGCCCCCTCGCTGCAGTCACACCAGTTCTCATCTCCGTCCCAGCTTACAGTGTAAAGGTTAAGGGGGCCTGAAGTCCCTGAAGTTTCGTTTTCGTAGAGGTTGCAGACAGAGGGCGTATCTCCTCCGGATGCATTGGCAGTTACATTCGCGGTGTACTGACCTTCTGTCGGGCAGAACGTGTATCCAAGCGTGTAGTTCCAGCTCTCGTTAATCCAAAATGGACTGGCGTCACATACACCTGTCTGTTCCCAGTAAGTCATTGTATACGTATCTGTAGTCCCCCCTCCTGATGGGGCTGTAACATTGACCCACATGTCAGCGACATCACAGCAGTGACAGGGAACCACATCCGTTCCTGTGCAGTCTGCCCAGTTTTCAGCGTACACTTCCTCTCCCAGAAAAGAGAATTTCAGATAGTGATGACCTGTCTGCAGGATTCGCAGAACCAGCTTCCCTTTTTCACTGCATTCCCAGTCCCTTGCAATGATCTTTCCGTTGTCTATCCCCTCAGTCCATGTATCGCTTTTACCTTTTCCGGAGAAATGCCTCTCCACGCTCGCTAGCTCATCGCCGCAGTAGAGCTGGAGGAACTCGACATTCCTCTGGAAATACGTCTTCTGGTAGGCCTCTATTTCCAGATCTCCCTTCCCCTTGGTCTCGAACTCTACGATCCACCTCCCCCACACTGTAGGTTTGGAAACGGGATTCAGGATCTTTATGTGTTCGGTTTCGTATTCGAGTTCGGGTTGCATCTCTCCCTTTGGGAAGATCAGGTTCATGAGCATTTCCCAGATCGTTGTTTGTTCAGCTCTAACCTCGATGGGGAATGCTGATAGGATTAGACAGATCGTTATTCCTATTACCAGTATCATTTTCTTATTCATTTCCGCCTCCCAGAGTAATGATTGGAGCTTCATTCCTTGGTTCAGCGTTTTCCGTCAGTGAAAAGAGCTTCGCCTTGCCAACATCCCTTCTCTTAACATGACCCTTCGCTTCAAGAACAGCGAGGTATTTAGAAGCTGTTACACGATGGACATTCGCCTTTTCGGCTATCTCAAGAATGGTGAGAGAAATATCGGATTTTCTTAATACGTCAATTATCAACTCCTCTAAAAAATCAGGACCCATTTACCCAACCCTTTGAAGGCGAAAGCCTTAGACATCAGTGACTAACATTAATGTCTATTTTTAGACATTAATGACTAACACCCCATTAATTAATTATTGGTATGAATCCTATATATTTTTTATCTCTATATAACTTATAGTCTGTATCTGGAAAATGGTGTTAGAATGCAGAAAGTAAAGAAAGATATTGTTTCCATTGTGATACCAACATACAACGAGAGGGAGAACATCGAGGTGCTGATACCCAGAATTTTCGACGCCCTTGAAAAGAAAAAGGTAAAGGGAGAAGTGATAATAGTTGATGACAATTCTCCTGACAAGACAGGAATTGCGGCAGAGGGATTTAAAGAGAAGTACAGGGTCAATGTTATACACAGGAAGGCTAAACTTGATTTATCTTCAGCTGTCTTAGAAGGTTTTAAAATAGCGGAGGGAGAAATAATTGGAGTGATGGATGCTGATATTTCACACCCTCCTGAATCAATACCAAAACTGGCGAAACCAATATTCAAAGGAGAGGCTGATTTTGTTGTTGGCAGCAGATACATGGAAGGAGGGGAAATAAAGGATTGGCCATTAAGCAGGATTGTTATTTCGAAATTCGCTGGTTTTATGGCGAGAGGTTTAACTAACATTAAAGATCCGATGTCAGGCTTCTATTTCTTTAAAAGAAAGGTCATAGAATCAGTTAACCTAAAAACAACCGGATATAAGATAGGATTGGAAATTGTTGTCAAGGGAAGATACGGGAAGTTGAAGGAGATTCCTTATACCTTCACTCAGAGAAAAACTGGAGAAAGCAAATTTAGTTTCAAGGAAGTTTTAAATTATGTCACAAACCTTTTCAAATTGTACTGTTACAAGGTAAAGAAATGATCACTCGATATCCAACCACTGCTTTTTCATGGCAATACTTTCCAGACAGGCTCCCTTCAAACCCTCTTCTAGTATGTCCTCACACATTCCCTCCTCCAGCGAAACCCTTGCTATACAGAAAATCCTTATATCCCGATCGTCTATCATTTCGCATAGTTCGAGGTCCGAGTTTATCTCAGCCACGTCGGAAAGACAGAAATCCCTATTCTCTGTTTTTTCACAGTCCCCAAGCTTAGGATATTCAGGGTATGTAGAACTAAGGCTTTGTGGTTGCTGGGTTTCATGTTCTATCTCCCCTGTTGGGAGAGTGACCTCGAACGGTATGAATAGCACGACCAAGACGACAACAATCGCTATCAGGACATAGAGAAGGACCCTCATAATAAAAACAGTGTTAAATAAAAATAAATAACTTTGATTTTCAATCTATAAAATGCTCAAACTCTTAAGACCTGTTTTGAGAACAAAGATAAACAGGAAATTCGATAGATTCAACCTACCCTACAAGGTAAATCTGCACATAACCTATTCTTGTAATTCCAGATGCAAAACCTGTTTCATCTGGGAGAAATACAGGAAAAAACCTGAGCTGAAAGACAGGGAGTTAAAGACAGACCAATGGAAAAGGTTTTTTGAAAATTTAGGCGACAGACTTTACTGGGTTTCAATAGGAGGTGGAGAACCTTTCATGAGGGATGATCTGGTGGGAATAGTCTCCTCCATGAATACAAAAAATTTATGCGTACTGAGCATTAATACCAACGGCCAGCTGACAGAAAAAATATACAAAACAATGAAAGAATTGCTGGACATGATACCTGAGAATGTCAGGGTATTTCTTGCAGTGAGCCTTCTGGGTTATGAAGATACACACAACCTTGTTTCGGGAAAGGAAAACGCATTCAAAACTTCAGAAAAAACATACAAGAAGTTGGAATCTTTACAAACAAAATATGAGAACCTTTACCTTGAAAGGGAACTCGTGGTTAACAAATACAATGTTAATGAGATGCACAAAATAGCGGAAAAACTCAATGAAGAAAAAATTCCCTTTACACTCACATTTTCACAGGAATCAGATTATTACGATAACATGGGAAAGAACGTTGGATTATCCTCAAAAGAAAGGAAATTGGTTGCTAATATCTTAAAGAACTTGCGAATCCCCAGATACCAACGTGTAGATATAATTAAAGAGGTGTTCAAGAAAACCGCGATTAAATTCTTCGAAAGCGGAGAAATTCCGAAATGCTATTCTTCATGGTGTTCTGTTAGGATAGATCCCTACGGAAACGTCCATCCATGTATCATGAGAAACGAGCTTATAGGTAACCTTGTCGAAAATGAGATGGACCTAGAGAAGACTATGCAGAGAAGCGAAAAACTCAAGAAAATACAGGAAGAGATAAAGAAGAAGGAATGTTCCTGCTGGACTCCCTGCGAGGGTTATCAGAGTATTGTTCAAAATCTATCGTTTTTATAGTTCAGATTCTTAAAACTGTTTTCAGAAGCGTGACAAACATCTCGTAATCCCCTTTTTGTAAAAGGGTTTGTGTGTTTAAAATGTAGTTCAGGTAGTAGTATGTAAACCTCAGCTCGGTGTTTGAAACCCCTGAAAAGTTATGGTTTCTTGAAAAATCGAATTCAATCCAGTCCTCTGTTGATTTCGGTTCAGAGAAGCCGTTTTTAACCAGGAAATTGTATAGGGAAGTTTCGGGATACGGCTGATAAAATCCTGCGTAGAGTACGCTCTTTAATCTCCTTGCAAGTTTTGCTGTTTGGGAGAGATCCTTCCTTGTTTCAGTCGGGATATCAAGCATGAAGGAAGCGACTGACCTCAAACCTATTTCATTGGAGAAGTCAAAAACGTCAATGATCTGTTTAACGCTGGTTCTTTTGTTTAGGAAATCCAGCATTCTCTGCGAACCGGATTCCACCCCGAAGAATATGTATTCGCAATCGTTTTTCTTGAATTCCTTAAGCATTTTTTTGTTAACATTGCTGACCCTAAACTGGCAGCCCCATCTTAAATCATGGCCTTTGAATAATCGAGACAATTGTATGGCTCTATCAGGATCGCTACCAATTAAATTATCCTCATAGTCTACCTTCAG
Source organism: uncultured archaeon (assembly GCA_964347025.1). Classification (GTDB taxonomy): domain Archaea; phylum Aenigmatarchaeota; class Aenigmatarchaeia; order QMZP01; family QMZT01; genus CS3-C152. The sequence continues at coordinate 57,363 of CAYFWU010000002.1, forward strand.
GGCCTCTATTTTTGGATAAGAATTCAAAAGGTTTTCAAGGTTCTCTCTTACTCTCTTCAAAGAATAAGGTCTCCACCCTTCACAGTAGAAAACCTTGTTGTAGCAGAAGTTACAATCGTAGGGGCAACCCCGGGAAGTAGGCAGAGCCATTGTCCTAAAGCCCCCAATCCATTTGAAGGTATAATCCTTAACATCTATGATATCCCAGGGTATTGGGGACAGGGAATCGAGATTTTTGACAGGTTTTCCTGGAAGATTGGACCTTATCTTTCCATCATCCTTAAAAACTATGCCTTTCACCCTTTTCGGATTTTTCAGGTTGTTGATAAGATCACTGAAGATTAAATCTCCTTCCCCGGCAACAACGAAGTCCACGTAATCCTCTCTAATTACCTGATAAGGTAGGAGGGATGAATGAACGCCACCCCACACCACTTTAGCCTGTGTGTTTTCCTTTGAGAATTTCGAAATTTCAACACAGGACTTCAGAGACTTTCCCGTCCAGCCAGTAAGCCCTATAACGTCGGGATCCGATTTCTTGATTTTCTTTTTAACCCGATCAATAGGAAGTTTATTGCAATCCAGGATTTCAACATCATTTCCCTCTTTCTCTGGGAGAGCCGCTACCTGAAGCAGACCCAAGGGTATTGAAGGAACCTTACCGGGAAATTTTGTTTCAGGATTTATGAGCAATATTTTCATGCTTCCTCCTCAGCAGGGAATCAAATGCTATGTTCAACTCTTCCTGACAGTTCCATACACATTTCTCACAATCCAGCAAACTAGAACGTAGAGTTTCATATGAATCCGAATACCACAAATCCTTAATATCGTTATTACGTATATTTCCTATTTTATTTCCAAGCCAAAACATTCCATAACATGGATACAAATCTCCGTTTGAATCAATCGACAACGTTAAAAAACCAGCTCCACAGGCTCTTGACCTCTTCCCATTAAGAATAAAATTTTTGATCGTTTTAAGATATTTTTCAGTGTTGTCTATGATTCCTTCCTCTCTTTTTATTTTTATCGTCTTATTGATAATTTCATTGATCTGATCTTTTTGCTTTTCAGAGAAATACAAGGATTTTTTCCCAATGAAATTATGCACTGGTATGAAACCTATTTTTTTAACTCCTAGGCCGTTTAAGAAATCAACTGTCTCCAGAACCCTGCTTGAGGTCTGAGGAGATATCAGGATATTCACTGTTATCTTCGACTTTTTGTTTGAAACATTCAACAAATTTTTGATTCCCAAGACCACTTTCTTATGAACACCTCTTCCTCCCCTCAAATTATCGAATATCTTGGGATCATCCGAATCCAGGGAAACAGATATCGTATCAACTCCTGTGTTAACCAATTTTTTGGCCATCTTTTTTGTTATCAAGGTTCCGTTGGTGGATATGTCAAGGAGCATACCCTTGCGCTTTACGTAAGTCATGATATCGAGTATATCCTCCCTTATTAAAGGTTCCCCCCCGGATACGGATAAGGTTGTTACTCCAAGTTCAGCAAGATCATCAATAAGTTTGAGTATCTCTCCCTTTGACATTTCTTTGTTTTCTGATTCCCACAAATTACACATTTCACACCTGAGATTACACCTTCTGGTGATGATCAAGGTTGTGAACAAAGGTGGGTGTTTTATTCTCCACCCTCTCAGGTAAAGATAAACACGTATAAAATTAAGAAATTTTTTAAAACCTTTGGTATGGAAAAAATCCCCCCACACATAACTTTTGTATTTTTCCCTCATCTCAATCCTCAGTTTTATAGAGTGAAACGCATACCTTGCTTTCCAAAATCTTCAATTTACGTTCCTTTTCGAGCTGTTCGAAAACAGGTCTTCCATGCCCGAAAAACGTGGTGCCGCACATTGTATGGTTTATATATAAGTAATATATTTCTTCCCCACTTTCGCATCCTGATAAAGATGTACTTAGGTGTTTATCGGGGAGCAGTATTTCCATAACCATTTCAGGATTACACATACAAAAATTTGATTGGGAGTCCTCGATAAGCAAACAGTCTTTATCCTTAACGTAACTTCCAAAATGTATTATATCATCAATAAGACAATCATGTTTTTCAAAGGCAAAAACATTTGTGCCCGAATAGAAAAGGAATAATATTAAAATAAGTACCGCAAAAACACCCGTGGTTCTAACCACGTACGGTATCCTTAGTGAAGACTTGTTCTCCGTAATCCACTCAATCAAATCCTTTGCCTTGAAAATACCATAACCCATTAAGATCGCTATCGATGGCTGCAGTGTTAACTGATAGACTTGAGGGCTGGTGTAGAGTGTCGCCCAGTAGAGACCGTAAAATAGGAAAAATAATATTATCCAGGAAATCGGGAAGATTAAATTGCGTTCCTTCAAGACAAAAAGAAGTGAAAATAAAAGGAAAAAATAGAGAATTGTTGGATAAAAACTCGGGTGTGCCAAATTTGAAGAAAGATGATACTGTATGTTTGGTATAAGATAACTCAATGAGAATGTGTAAGGACGCTCCTCATAGTGCGGATCCCTTACCGGACCATAGATATCGTCACCTGTTATATAATAATAGCTTACAGGTATCATGAAAATCAGGAATATAACCAAAGGGATTTTCAATTTTTCTATCTTTAATTTGTCTCTGTAGAGAATAAACCCTATGATGAACAAGGGTACGAATATGGAATTGTCTGTTCTTACATGGAGGGAGAACACCAAAAGGAGGAAAGATAGGAGGTAAACACCCCTCTTCTCAAGCCTGAGTGAGATTAGGAAAACAAGGATTGTTAACGTGACGAAAAAAACAGAGGTTATTTCACTTATATTGAACTTTGCGTATATGACAGACATGGGAAAAAGAGAGTATATCATGGAGGAGAACAAAGCCACATCATCCCTCTTGAACAGAATGTATGCAAGAAGGAAAACTATGAAAATTGTTAGTGAGCTAAAAACCAAATTCAGGTAAAAAATCGTATTGTAGTTTGAACCGAACAAAAAGAAACCTGTGGCTATCAGGAACGAATATCCCTTGGGATGCCAGAAATCCTCCACCCCCCGACCTTCCAGCATGTTAACTGAGGTTTTTACATAATCCCAGCACAAACCATCATAGGAGCCGCATGTAGGGGAGGCAAATCTCAGATAAGAGCCAAGAATAAAAATTAAGATGAATGCTATCCAGACATGTATTTTAATTTTTTTGAAGAGAGAGACTATATACCTTATATTCAATAGAAATAGCACGCAAATTAAAACGAAGTTGATAAGCAGTATGTAAATCAAATTGTAGGAAAGGAAGGACTGAAAATCAAACATCTAAACACCAATATTCTTTTAAAGATGTTAGGAATTAAAAGTTAGTAGTTCATCTCTATTTTATCACTAATCCGGTTCATCTTGCTGTTGTAACATTCTCTCGAGCAACACCATTCCAGAGAGAAACTACGAATATCAACATCGCTTTCGCACGGAACAAGTTTCAATACCCCCGTCTTTCTGCTATTGAGAGGTTCATTTACAGTGTAATCAGCCGGCAGACTCACATTAGTCTTGACCCCAAATGGAACCACGATCTTTATGCTCGTTATATCCTGCTGGTTTGGGTTGTAAAAAGGAACCATCAAATACCCATCAACGCATTTCCCATTTCCATATTCTATTGCACACTCAGGATTGTAAAAAGTAAAATAATCCTCCCAATACATCCTTGCTAACGAGATAATAACCACAACTATCACTATGAAAAGAAAAAGCTTCTTTTTTCCTCTTTCTTGAATTTTCATTTACTCCGACCCTGAGTATTTATGATTTTACGGAATTGATTTTATATAAACGGAAGGTGAAAGAATCCCCCTCAATGACCTTTGATTTCAAATCTGAATAATTTTCATTCAAATCTATCTCAAATTCTTTGAAAATTTCAAGTTCGAATTTCTCATGCATTTCTCTGCATAACCTTTTGTATTCCTTGTCCACTGCCTCATCATCATATATGGCTTTGGAAGCATTGCAGTACATATCTTCAAAGAACAAAACACAATCCCCCAATCCGTTCAAAATACCCGGATCTTCCAGAACATATCCTATAGTAAAGGGTCTGAGATGTCCGGCTATGAAAGGTTCAGAATCAACCACCAGTATCACACACTCTCCCAGATTCCTTTCCATGTAAAGCATAGCTTCCCTTTCAAGGTAAGGCTCCCTCTGTTCCCATAGATAGAGCCTCGTATTCACTTTTGTTGGACTTCTCTGAACCAAAGCCAGGTAGGGATAGAATGCAAAGGATAAGAGCAATAAAATAGCTATTGAAATACCCAAGGAAATTCTGGGATCAGGTTTTTTGAAAACCATTTTTTTTGCAGATTCCTCTAGGAAAGATATCCCTCCTGCCCAGAGAACAATAACCATTATATACCCAATCAGTAAAAGTCTCTCCTGAGGGAATTCAAATGAAAGATAAACGACGATGAAGGTCAATATCCACAACAAGAGAAAAAATAATTTTTTTCTTTCTCTTATAAGCAGGGAAGCGGCCCCGATAAGAAAAAACAATATGAAGTAAGAAGGAAAAAATGACGGATTTATAAACAATCTTTCTGCAAAGTAAATATTTTCACCCAGTGCCGCAGTGCTAAGTATGTGCTGATAATATCCGTATGCATGCGGATTTTCTTCTGAAATGAGTGTTGCGTAGTAAGCAGTGCTTATCAAAAAAGGTGTAACAAGGAGTATTGATAATATCCAGGGAGACCAGTATTTGAGAGTTCTAAAACCCTTCCTTAGATCTTTGTCAAAAAGCAAAACCATAATTCCAAAAACTAAAATCAAAACAACAAATTCAAGCCTTGAACACACAGCGAGTGATAAAGAAACTGCGGCAAGCATTCGTGATCTGAAGCCTCTGTTTTTAAAATAAAATAAAAAACAGAAGAGAGCTAACATGGCAAAGAATATTGATGATGTATTCGACTCCATACTGCCTGAGACCAAAATGTGTAGGGGGAAAAAACTAAGCAAAAGAGCAGAATACAGAGCCGCTCCCTCCCTTTCAAAAAGAAGGTAAGTGACAAGGAAGATGACAAGAACTGATAAAGCTCCTAAAAACAGATTTAAGGAGTAAAAGACGCTCAAGCTCGATCCGAATATAAGGAAGGTTAGAGTAATCAGAAACGGATACGTGATTGATTTTTCCAGTGCCAAAGCGATATTGCCACTTAGAATTTCCTTTGAAACCTTTCCAAACGAATATTCGTCGTGTAGCGTGAAAAACATTTTCGGAGAGATACTTATCGTAAAGAAAGCAAAAATGAAAATTATAAGAAGCATTATCCATGTGGTTTTTCTTATTCTGGATAGATGTTTAATAATATCCTTCAAGTTAAAGTAAAAGAGAACGATCATTAAAAAAAAGCACACAGATAGCAAGAATATGTGGATAATTGAAATATTCACCAACATTCAGTAAGTTTTTGAATCCAAATTTTAAAAACAAATGCCGATCAGGATACCACGAATCTTAATCCCCGAAGTCCCCTTTTAAAATCACCGAATGATGTTATTTTTCTTAACTGATTGAGGATGTAGCCAGCTCTCAGGTAATACCTTCTGTACAGTTCCTTCTGGATTTCCTTAAGATCACTTTCCGTGAATTTACAAAACCCTTTCTGCCCCCTTCCGTGCATTTCCGAACCCGGGTATATCGTTATCGGATTGAACTGAACGTAGTCCGGTTTCAACATTTCCATCAATCTTAAAGTTTTTTCTATGGAACCTCTGGTTTCTCCCGGAGACCCTATAATTAAATAAGAGAGTATTTTTATCCCTACCCGTTTTGTCATTTCAAAAGCCTTCCTCGTTTCATATGAGTTCATATTCTTTTTTATGTTGTTTAAGATTTTTTGATCACCGCTTTCAGCTCCGTAGGCTATTACTGAACAACCTGCTTTCTTCATTTTTTCCAGCAAATTTTTATCAACCAGATCAACCCTCGTCGCGCAAACCCATTTTATGTCGAAATTTTCCTTAATGATGATATCGCATATTTTTTCGGTTCTCTTCTTGTTTACCGTGAAGTTATCATCGTAGAAGACAATGTTTTTTAACTTTTGTGCATCTACAACTTCCCTGAGTTCATTAAACGCATTTTCAACACTTCTTTCCCTGTAAGGGCCATAAACACTCCTCGAGCAGTAAACACATTCGTAAGGGCAGCCCCTGGCGGTAAGAAATGTAGTCATCGGCCTGTCTATCAGTACGTGGTTGTACATGTTCGTTTCTAACAATTCACGTGATGGGAACGGGATGGAATCAAGATTTTTAGTGAAGTAAGGCTTGTTTACGTGTATCTTGTTCTTTATCCTTAAACCAAGACCTTTCATGAGTTTTAATTTTTTTTCATTCCCAAGATTTTCAATAAGATTTTTGAAAACAATTTCCTGATCACCTCTTACAACGAAATCCATATATTCTAGAACGCGTTCAGGAAACACGCTAGCAAATGGCCCGCCAGCAACTGTTATAACATCTTTTTCTGTCGATTTTAGTTTACTAAAAAAGGATTTTGTCCAAAGTTCGAAGTCTCCCATTACGAAGTCGCAGTAATTGTTTGGGATAACTCCGACAACGTCCGGTTTGCTTTCTTTTACCTTCTCTACGCAGTCTTCTATTTCAATTTCTTTCGCGTAACAGTCTATTATTTCAATGTCGGCCATTCCCTTTAGCGAGGAGGCGATGTACGCAAGGTTCAAGGGAGGAGGCACGAATAATTTCTTGTATCCGTCTAACTTGCCCCACCCTGGATTTATCAGACAAACCTTAATCTTATCACCTTCGAAAACCACATAAAAATTTAATGAAAATTAAATTTAAAAACCCAAACAAAGGGAAATTCTATTTAAAATTACCAAGAAATTATAAACATGAAAAAATACGAGATTTCTTTTCTAATACCTGCATTCAATGAGGAAATGAACATAAAAAAAGTTTTAGGAGACATAGATTCTGTATCACGTTTTTTGGGACTCAGGAAATACGAAATGATCGTTGTAAACGATGGTAGCACTGATAACACGAAGATAATTCTGGAATCTCTGCAAAAGAAATTTAATGTTATTAAAATCATAAATTTTGAAAAGAACAGGGGTTATGCTGACGCCTTTAAAGAGGGCTTCCGAGTTGCGAAATGCCCTCTGATCTTTTGCACCGATGCCGATGGGCAATGCAACATAAAGGAACTGAAATCTCTTCTGAACGTGATGGAAAAATATAATTGCGACCTTGTTTTCGGTTACAGAAATAAAAGGAAAGATTCGGTCGGGAGGATTCTAATCAGCTATGTATTCAACAGACTTTCCAACAATTTATTCAGTTTGAATTTGAGGGACATAAATTGCCCGTTCAAACTTTTTAAAAAAAGAGTACTTGATAATATTCAAATAAAATCAAAAGGGTTTTTGGTTGACCTTGAATTGGCAACAAAGGCAAAGAAATATGGATTTGTCATAAAACAAACCCCAGTTACGCACTACCCAAGACGAGCAGGTAAATCAAAGTTTAGATTAAGAACGATATTTGAAACGTTTTATGGTATGTTAAAATTGAGAAAGGAACTAGGAAGTTTGTAGGACGATAACATGATATTCTACGAATCACCAGTATTGGAAGTTTTAAAGGGGTTTCTGACGTACGGCATGTTACCGATACTCGTGATTCATATAGCACTGATAGTGTTGCTTCTTTACATTTGCAGAGATGATCTCAAAAAAAACATAAGGCTGGACAAAAGAGATCTGGTCTACATTTTTATAATTTTCGTTCTTTTTGCCTCTTCTATTTTTTATCTGGCGGAAAACAACAGAATATGTCTGGAGTTTCAGGACCAGGGATGGTATTCACTCAAAATAGCAAAGATAATGGCCAGAACCGGAAGATATCAAAGTTCTGAATTTTCAGTTAATGGTCTCGGTGAGAACCCCGAATGCGCTATTTATGGTTTTCCTTCAAGAATGGAAGGAACGCCCTTCGTATTCTTAATTGCATTCTTGTTGATAGGTCCCAATGTTTACATAAACCTCTGGATTAATCTGATATTTTCACTCTTGTTTTTGATAACAACCTACATTTTGATGTCATTCTTAACTAAAAACAAAGAAATAGGTTTGATAACTTCGATAACATTTTTAATTTCTCCGCTGTTTTTGGTATATTCACTTTCCCACGAAAACATGATATCTTTATTTTTCCTTTCCCTCTCACTGCTTTTCATTCTGATTTCGTTTAGGATAAACAAATTATACTCTTACATGCTCACATTTCTGATAATTGGCTTCGCTGCAAGAATCAGGCCGGAGAACACAGTTCTTTTTGCCATCTTCTTCATACTGGTTTTTGCTTTCAAAAGGAAACTTTTCAAGAATAAAATTTTCATAAAAAACATTTCCTTTGCCCTCGTTCTGGCTTTGATATTGGGAGTATCATTCGTTATGCATGTAATATTTATCCCGAGATTCTGGGGAATAGAATTCATGGGACCGGAATACGAAGGGATTCACCCATTCGCGACTGGAACATTCTTAGAAAATCTTATTGGACACTCTTCTACCTTTTTGGAATTTAACGGCGAGGTGATAATGATTCTTTTGGTTATAGGGTTTGTATACAGCCTTTCTAAACATAGAAAAGTACTTTTACTCTTAATACCATCCATGATACCATATGTCCTCGTTTATTTTTTCTATGCTCACGGAGGATATAACTATACATACCACCTGAACTTTTTCCTGATACCAATAGCCGGAATGGGAATCTATCTGCTCTATGAACTGATAAAATTACCCTCAAAACATATACCTCTAAAGAAGGATTTCATTTTACCCGTAATATTCTCGATAGTGGTATTTTTGCTGTTATTTACAGTGAGCATCTCCCGGATAAATTCATGCAAAATTGGGACAGTCGAATTTCTTGATGGGATGAATGAAGTTTCAGGAAAGTTCAGAAAGAACGACATCATAGTAACAGGGAGGGACGATTTTGCAAGTGTTTTGAATTACTTAACAGAAAGCTGTGTTATATACACGGCCTTCACAACCGATGGTATAATTATCAAGCAATATGAAAGGGAAGAATGGGGTATTATAGAGAACTTTATAGCAAACAATGAAAACAGGGTCCTTTATTTCATGCCAAAGGAGGACGTAACCACAAACTATTACTATTACGAGGGAATGCTCGGTAAACTCTCGCAAGTTTTTGATCTCGAAATCATATTCGAGAATGATGTTTCGAAGGTCTATGAGATCAGGAATAAACAAAGCTAAAAGATTAAAGTTTTTAAATCATTTATTGATTGTGGTTGAATGAAAACACTCGTTACAGGAGGAGCGGGATTCATAGGCTCTCATTTAGTTGATGAGCTGATCAAGAGAGGTTATTCTGTCAGGGTTCTGGATAACTTGAGTTCTGGGAAGAAAGAGTTTATTGAACATCACTTCAACAATCCTAATTTTGAATTCCATAAAGTTGATCTCTCGGATGGTAATATAGATAAATATTTTCATGGAATAGATAGGGTTTTCCATTTGGCGGCCAACCCAAAGGTTAGAATAGGGGCTGAAAAAACAAGAATAGACTTGGAACAAAATATCTTGGCTACGCATAACGTTTTGGAAGCCATGAGGAAGCAGAGGGTTAAATCCATTTTTTTCACGTCGTCATCAACTGTTTACGGTGAAACGAAAAAACTGCCAACAGAAGAGAACCACTCGCCTCTGCAACCAATTTCTTTGTACGGTGCCTCTAAGCTGGCTTGTGAAGCCCTCATTTCCGCATACTGTCACACCTTTGGTATGAATTCTGTTGTGTTTAGATTGGCGAATGTTATAGGGAAAAGAAGTACGCACGGTGTTGTTTACAACTTTACCAACAGGTTGAGAGAGAATCCAAATGAACTTAAAATTCTCGGAAACGGCCTGCAGAGTAAATCATACATCTACATAACTGATTGCATAGAAGGGATGATACTAGCTGCAGACCAAGCAAAAAAACCATTCGAAATTTTTAACATAGGTTCCGAAGATCAGGTTACTGTGAAAAGGATAGCTGAACTCATCTCGGGAGAGATGGGAATAAAACCGGATTTTAAATTTGCCGGAGGAGAGAGGGGGTGGAGAGGCGATATACCCGTAATGCTTCTGGATGTTTCAAAGATTAGGAAATTCGGATGGAGATCCAAACACAACTCCGAAGAGGCTGTTAAAAAGACAACAAAGGATTTGCTTAACAATTTCAAAGCTTGATGATGTTATGATATTGAAAAATACAGCTCAGTTTTTCAACATCCTTTTTTCAAAGTCTTTAGGATTCAGGCCTAAAGGCCCCTTGTTTCTTTATTTAGAGGTCACCAGGAAGTGCAACCTAAAATGTGAATTCTGCAACATATGGATGGTTAAGAAGAAGGATCCAAAAATGATGAATAAGGAGATGAGAACAGACGAGATATTAAATATAATAGGAGATGCGAAGGAAATGGGGGTCGAGGTTGTGGATATAGACGGAGGGGAACCCCTGCTGAGGAAGGATATTTATGAAATAATAAGCGAAGTTGAGAAACAGGGAATGAAGGCTGTTCTTGCCACGAATGGAACACTGATAACAGAAAAAATAGCGAAAAAATTAATTGATTCTGGTTTGGCCTCTGTGCTGGTCTCTCTGGATGCTCCCACATCTGAAAGGCATGATAAAGTGAGGGGGGTGAAGGGCTCATTCAGAAGGGCGGTCAGTGGCATAAAAATTCTGAGAAAGGTAGGCAGGGATAAAATAAAGATAGGCATAAATTCTCTGATCACAAGGGAAAACATTGATCTTGTGAAGATGGCCAAGTTCGCTAAATCAATTGGGGTTGACGGTATAAGGTTCCTTCCCTACCATTTAATTTACCCTCACAATATCTACTCATTACAGAACAAAGAACTTTTCATCAGAAAAGAAGATGATATCAAGAGATTGGAGAAGGAAATAGAGGACTTGTTGAAATTTATTCCTGAAACAGGAATGTACACAAATTCCGCCCCATTTCTGAGGGGAATTTCTGATTACTTCAGAGGGAAGAGCGAAGTGGGGAAATGCTATGCAGGTTATCTATATTGTGATATAAATTGCTACGGTGATCTGATGCCATGCCTGATAAGGGAAAAAACCGTGAACGTACGAAATTCCTCATTCAAGGATATCTGGGATTCGGAGGAGTTTGAAAAAATAAGAAAAGAAATATCGAAAACCGCATGCAAGAACTGCTGGCATTCCTGTTATATAGAACCAAACATAAGGATGTCACCCTTTTATATAATGAAAAACTGGAGAACTGTTTATCAGGAGATCAGATCGTACCTGAACGTTTAGCTGGATATCAACTACCAATTGTAACTTCAAGTTTAATTCTGATTATCTCAAAAAACTGTGAAAGACTGTCCCTGAAGAGATTCATCTTCGTTTCCTTTCCCTCTTTCCATTTGACGGCAATTTCCTTTATGCTGTAACCTTTATTTTTTGCCCTTACCAAAAATTCGAGATCCCAGCTCCATTCACTGTTTCTTATTTGTTTGTTTAGGTTCACGAATACCTTCCTTTTGAACCCCTTGAAACCGCACTCCGTATCTGTTAATCCCAGGCCAGGGAAAAACATTCTAACAAAAAAATGATAGATCTTGCTGAGTAAAAATCTTTTCAAGGTCCTGGAAGTTTCAGAGCTCTTCAAATATCTGGAACCTATAACCACATCATATTCCTCCAAAAACCTCATAACATCCTTTACATTTTCAATGCCCGTCGCCAGGTCAACATCCATATATATAACGTCTCCCTTCACGAAAGAGACTGCATTCTTTAATGAACCACCCTTTCCTAACTTTTTGTTCGAATGGACATGTACGATCTTTTTGTCTCTTGACAACCTTTCAGCTATTTTGTCGCTCCCGTCTGTGGACCCATCCTCTGCTATAATAATTTCATAATCAATTTTCAAGGAATCCAAAAAATTCTTCAACTTGGCCACGTTTCTTTTCAGCTTGTTCGCTTCATTGTAAACCGGGAGA
>CAYFWU010000002.1:69472-105870 GCA_964347025.1 uncultured archaeon
CGGCGATGATCAGGAAGGCTGGAAGCGACTGCTCCGGTTTCTGTCACCGATCACGACTGGTGGGGGGTTGATGAGCAAGATCTTTTGACAGCTCTCCGGCTATTTTATCGCTCCCGTCCTTGGAGCCATCCTCAGCTATGATAACCTCATAATTTTTATCCAGAGAATCCAGAAAATCCTTCAGTTTATTAACGTTCCTTTCCAGTTTATCCGCTTCGTTGTAAACCGGCAAAATGTACGAAATCATATCGAATAATTTTAAAACCTTTAAATTATTAAACTTAATATGCGGAAAATCAGATTCTTCGACTTCGAAATAAGCAAGGATGAAAGAGAGTCAGTTCTTAAAGTGCTTGAAAGAAGATGGCTCAGGCAGGGGCCTGAGGTTGAAAATTTCGAGAAGAGGGTATGCAGATTGACAGGCTCAAAGTATGCGGTTGCCACGAGCAGTTGTACAGGAGCGTTACACCTATCCATACTTGCCCTTGGGATAAAGGGAAAGATTCTTGTCCCCTCTCTGACGTTTCCTGCGACCTCGAATGCCGTTGTCAATTCAGGGAACACGCCTGTGTTTGTTGACATAGACCCGGAGATTTACACAATCGATCCGGAAGAAATAGAGAGAATCGTTAGGAACGATAAAGATATCCAAGCGATAATGCCTGTTCACATATTCGGAATGCCTGCAGAGATGGACAGGATAAGGGAGATTGCTGAAGCCAATGATATTCATGTGATAGAAGACTGTGCCCAAGCGTTTGGAGCAAGGTACAAGAAAAGGAGTGTGGGCTCGTGGGGTGATATTGGCTGTTTCTCTTTTGACACGGTCAAGCCGTTCACCTCAGGGGAAGGAGGATGCTTGATTACAGACAGTAAGGAGATTGCAGATAGTGTAAGGGCGATGAAAGATCACGGAAGGATAAAGGAGAAGTTCTTCTTTTTCGGTCTGAACTACAAACCCACTGATCTTCAGGTATCCCTGCTTAATGCTCAAATTAAAAATTTCGATAAAACCATGGAAAGAAGGAAGGACTTGTTTTATATGTATAACAAATTGATCACACATAAAGAAATTGAAAAACCATTCATACCAAAACACGCGGACCATGCGTACGTTTACTATACACTTAAACTTCCTTTTAAAGCCGAAGACATTAAGAACAAACTCATGGAAATGGGGATAGAGACAAAGACATACCCGCCTGTTCATTTAGAACCAGTTTACGAGAAATACAAAACAAAGCTGCCTGTAACTGAGGAAGTTTGTAATAGACTGCTCTCACCACCTCTGTTCAACATAATAAAAAAGGAAGAAATTGAACATGTGGTTAAAAGCTTAGAGTCCATATTAAAAAAATAGTTATGAAAATACTACTTGCCTACCCCAAAATGAGATATGTGACCGGAGATCCGCCTCTTGGGATAGCGTACGTAGCCTCGTACGTGAAACAGAGGGGTTTCGACGTAAGAATTCTTGATACCACATTCAACCATTCATGGAATTTTGTAGAAAGGACAATAAGAAAGGAGAAACCCGACATAATCGGTATTTACTCTGCAACCACCATGATCAGGGATGCGCTGAGAACAGCAGATATAGGAAAGGCGAATGGTGTCCCCCTGGTTGTTTTAGGCGGTCCTCACCCTTCTGTTCGCCCAGAAGAAACGTTGGCTCACAGAAGTGTGGATGCAGTTGTTATTGGAGAGGGAGAATACGCATTTCATAAAATAGCTGAAAACTTTGGTAAGAATGGAGAAATTAAAGACTTTGCCAAAATACCCAATCTTTATTTCAAGTTAAACGGAAAAATCAGAAAAAATGAAAAAAGACATTTCATAAAAAACTTAGACTCCATACCCCCTCCTTCCAGGGAACTCCTTGATATGGAAAACTACATAAAACACTGGTTCCAGATGGATGTTGTAGCTCCTGGTCTTAAGGGAACCTCAATCTTCACTTCAAGATGCTGTCCCTATGAATGTGCATTCTGCCAACCAACAGTAAAGAAGATGTTCGGCAATACGATGAGGAGAAGAAGCCAAGAGAACATCATAGAGGAATTGAAATACCTAAAAAAGAAATACAGAATAAACGCATTTCAGATATATGATGATATCTTTCTTATAGACAACAATTACGTCAGTGAGTTTTGTGAAAGAATGATAGAAGAGGACTTAAACCTCATGTGGACATGTCATGCGAGGGCGAACATCCCGCTCGACGACAAGCTCATCGAAAAAATGCGTGCTGCTGGTTTGAGGTCAGTGGGTATAGGAATAGAATCCGGCTCTCAAAGAATTCTTAACATGTACAACAAAAGAATAAATTTACAACAGGCAAAAACCATAATCAAGTCATTCAAAAAACACGGAATAATGGTAAGGGGATTCTTTATAATGGGAGCTCCAACAGAGACAGTCAGAGAAATGAAAAAAACAATATCTTTCGCCGTGAATTCAAGAATAGATGAGGGTGTTTTTTCCATTCTTTGCCCCTTCCCGGGAACGCACATTTACGAAAAGGCAAAGGAAATGGGATGGGAAATAAGCGAAGATTGGAGTCCGGACTGTTACTATTCTAGATCTGGATTCAGATCTGGGACGCTTCCAGAGAAAATCGTTAAGAGATACCAGCAGATAGCAATGATACTCTTTTACTTCCATCCTTTCCGGGCCAGGTATTTATTGAATTCCCTTCTTCAGCCAAGAAGAAGTTTTGCAAAAATAAAGACCTACTTCATTTAAGCATGCCTATCAAAAATAAAATATGAACATTCTTTCCCCACTTTCATCCAGAAACAAAGAAATCTTACTGATACTCTTTCTCTTTCTTATAAGCTTCTCAATAAATTTGTACAACTGGGATTCTCTTTCTCTCTTCGAAGGCAGAGGGGACATATCTTTGGCAGAGAAATTCACATTTGAAAATTTCGAGATGGCAGGCGGGTATACAGGAACAATAATATTCCTTTTGATTATGAAGGCAATCTTTGGACTCAGCCTTTTCTCAGTCAGACTTGCATCTGCCATCTCCATAGCTTCTATTGTCGTTTTCGTTTATCTCTTAACAAAGGAATATCTTGGGAGGGGGGCGGCGTTACTAACGTCAATGATGCTCATCATGTCCTCGGTTTTCATTCTTACCTCCATCAGTGAAGCCCCATACCTAGCGTTTTTCCCCGTTCTCCTCACCCTACTTTTTTACAAATACTATAAAACAAAGAACGTCGGATACCTTTATGTTTGTGCATTGGTGAGCGGATATAGCCTTTACCATAAACTGATCAACTTATACTTTCTCATAAGTCTGATCACCTCTTTCGTTTTAGTCAAATGGATTTTCAAAATAAAAACCGATTTCAATCTGAGAAAAAAATCAATCTTGCTTGTATTTCTTTTGTTTATAATAGGTTTATCACCCATCATTATTCATAATTTTATTTATAGCCCATCCGTATATGGTTACTCTCCATTGCTATCAAAAATAAATGAAATATTTTCAGAAGAATACGAAGGTTTTTCCTTTATCAATAGATTAGGTAAAAGGATAGCACAATTTGTGAGATTTGAACATGGTTTAGGTTCGCCAATTTCAGAGGATGTCATATTCTTCGATAACCACAATCCAATCATCTTTTCTTCGAGGTTCTATCATTTTAATCTGCTCATCTTCGTAATGTCTTCAATCCTTTTTCTCATTTCAAAGGATCCCAAAAAGATATTTCTGCTCTTGTTGGTCTTTTTATTTTCATTTTTAACAATTTTCAGTCCAACGGATCCTATAATCGCTCATTATTTGCCTGTGCAGCCCTTTTTATTTTTAATAATGGCCGGCGGTTTAATTACGATTTACAAATCGAATATCAAACTTTTCAAGATAAAAAATATGAGCAAAATTTTATTTTTTATTTTAATCGTAATATTCATCTCCCTTAATTTATCCTATCTTATTATGCACCTGGTCATTACCAAAGATCAGATAATAATAGAGGAAACTTTACCAACCAAAGCTATAGTACATCACAGACTGGTGGAGAGTCTGGAGGATGCAGATCTGCTTGTGATGCCTGCAAACAGAAGTTCAAGTTTTATAGCTGATTACGTATCTTGCATTTATCCGAAGAAGAAATTGATACATCTCTGTAACGTATTATATAACGAAAAGGATGACGTGTGCTCATTCGTTTATTGCATGATTGACAACTCATTTTTTCCCGGGAATAAGAATGTGAAATACGTTCTCCCTTATTTGCCCGATCGTCCGACATACTATAATTTAACAGGGTACCGTGTAAAGGAAGGAGGATATGGCTTAAGTTGTGCGACTACGTTCAAACCTTATAACAAGTATAACAACACAAACTATCCTTTGGAATTCCTACTTGATGAGGCAGCAAAGAGAAACAAAACCTTACGGCTTGAAAAGGATTTTGTAAATGCTCATGGAGAAATTGTTTATAAGTTATATTCTTTGAGTGATGAATAGTTTTTAAAAACAAGTGAATAATTTGTGATTTATTTAAATTATTTTATGTCAAAATAAATCTTATCGATAAAATGATGTACATAATTACAGGCGGTTCCGGGTATATAGGAGGTCAGCTGATTAAAAATATTATCGCTAAGGGCGGCAAGGCAATAAACATAGACAAGAACAAGCCTGTTGAAAAAATAGAAGGAGAAAATTTCATCAAATGCGATCTCACCGATCTTGGAAAAACCAGGGAAACCATAAGCTCTCTTGACCCGAAAGAGGAATACGTCATTATACATCTCGCAGGCCTTTTTGAAAAGGACATGAAGAAGAGAGAAGAGTGGAAATTTGGCGATTTCCTTTCAATGAACACCTTCACAACAAAGAATCTTGTGGATGAGTTGAACAGACAAAATCTTAATGTTAAGTCGTTCATCTTTTCCTCTGCTGCCTTGGTCAATTGCTTGGAGAAGATAAACGATTTTTACCCACGCTCAAAACTGGAGGCTGAAGAACATATACGAAAAAATCCACCTTCAGATTCCGCACATATACTCAGAATAAGCAGGGTTATAGGCGGTCTTGACAACGGTAGAGTTTCAAAGGACATAATAAGTGATTTTATAAAAAAGATGCTTTCTGATGATAACATAGTTCTCAAGGGTTCGGATATTCAGAGGGATTACATTCATATGCATGACGTGTGCAACATTATACTTTCCCCTATGCATAATGGTTTGGATATAAAGAACGTTTATTCCTCAGAGCAGATAAGCACGAGAAGGATAATCGAGATGCTGCACGAAGCTTTGTTAAAGAAGGGATTTATAAAAAGAGAAAAAAATATCGACTTCCGGGAAGATAAAGATAACCCGCTTCCAAAGATAGAGGGAAAAACCGATTTTACGGATTTGTTGAAGCATAAGACATCGGAGGATGTTGTAAGAAAAACAATAGATGAATACATGGAAGCCATGGATAAAAAAATTCCTTTCAACTAGCTTTTATTTAAAATTTTCTTCTTAAATTAAAACTGATGAACAGAGTCGTGGTTATAGGAGGAGGGATCGCAGGTCTTTCCACTGCCTACTTTCTCGCGAAAAAGAGACTCAAACCGGTAGTCATCGAGAATGAAAATGAAACAGGTGGTTTGGGAAGATGCCATAAGGTTAAGGGAATATTAATTGACAGCGGGTACCATATCATTTTCAAAGGCGACAAACACTTGCTGGGTCTTTTGAAGGAACTGGATCTAGAAAAAGATACGGTATGGGGAAACCTGGATTTCAATTTGATTACCGTGAATGGAGATATTTCATTCTCACCTCTTAAAATTTTATCAAGCAAGTCCCTTTCCATTCCAGAGAAAAGAAAATTGGCAAAGGTTTACTTCAAGTTAAAAAATCTCAAGGATTGGAAATCCCTTGACAAATTCACAGCAAAGGAATGGATAACAAGAAATAGCAACATTGAAATATACGAAAAGATTTTTGAACCGATAATAAAGGCAAAATGGGGCAGGGAATCCGAAGGAACCTCAGCTGCGTGGTTTTATGGCAGAATCAAACCAAGATCAGAATCAAGAAACATTTTTTGGGGAAAGGAGAAGGGAGGGTATCTTAAAGGCTCTTTCAGAAAACTGTTCTCTGCCCTTGAAAGGGAGATAACCAAAAAAGGAGGAAAAATCATAACATCCGCAAATATCAGGAAAATTTCTATAAAGGGTAACAAAGTTGAGTCCGTAAAGTACAAGATAAAAGGAAATTTGCGTGAAATAAAGACAGATTCGGTGATAAGCACGATTCCTGTTCAAGAACTTTTGAAAACCGCGAAGCTGGCGGATGATTTTGAAAAAAAGATCAAAAGAATAAGATACAAGGCAGTTATATGCGCTACATACGGTCTTAAAAGAGGATTAACGAAATCTTTCAGAACCATATTTTCGGAGAAGAAATCTTTTGGTGGTCTTGTTGAGATGACAAATCTCATAGACAAAAAACACCTCGGAAATAACCACGTACTATATGTTTTCAATTTCCTCGATACTAGCGAAAAATTATGGAAACTTAAAGATAAAAAAATTATTGAAACATACACGAATGATCTCGAAAAACTCCATCCTGGTTTCAGAAAACTTGTGATCTGGTCAAGACTGTACAAAAATCGATATGGAGAACCATTTTATCAAAAAGACTACCTGAAGATAATGCCAGACGTCAGAACGCCTGTTAGTGGTTTGTTCATAACAGGAATGGTTCAGTCATACCCAATTTCCGACTTCAATAACATTATAGATCTCGCTTACAGAACGTCTGATTTGGTTTACAGGGAGGTAACATGTTAACCAGAAAGACAGCTTCCTCAATTCTGAAGGGAATGTTAACAAAGAAAACACCAATTTATGTTCAATTCGCAGTTACAAAAAAATGTAACCTAAAATGCGAAATGTGCGGGATAGTCAAATCATGGAAAAATGAAAGGGATCTGGATTTGGACGATATAAAAAGGATAGCGAATGTGCTTTCTGAACTGAATACAGGTGTTGTGATACTGACAGGAGGGGAACCTTTCCTAAGGGAAGACCTTCCTGAGATTGTAAAAATTTTTCGCAAGGAAGGCTTGAATGTAAGGCTTCAGACCAATGGGATGTCATGCACCGAGGAAAATGTAAGAGATGTAGTTAGATCCGGCTTGGATGATATCTCGATTTCACTAGAGTCCTTGAATCCAAAAATTCAGGATGGTATTACGAATGTAAAGGGTTCATGGGAAAGGATAATACATTCGATATCATTATTTTCCCGAATAATGCCAAAAAGGAATTCAATGCCGGTCATAAACTGCGTTCTTTCAAAGAACAACATAGGAGAGATCGAGAGAATAGCAAAATTCGCAAACAGGATAGGGTTTTACCTTTCTGTTATACCAGTACATCTTTTGAAAGGGAAAGGCGAGAACTTCGCTTTCAGAGGCCAAGAAAGTTCGCTGGGCTTCTCAGAGAAGGACTCTGAAACCATAGACAGAACATATTCAAAACTTATGGAAATGAAGAAGGAAGGGATGACCATATACAACTCCATGAAATTCTTGAGGGAGAGCCCCAAGTTTATAAAGCATGGCGTATGTAAGTGGAAATGTTATTCTCCTTATCTTTACTTCTCCATTTCTCCAAGTGGTCTGTTTTCGCCTTGCATAGACTTACAGACAAACATATCAGTATTGAACGACGATTTCCTTTCCCTCTATAGATCAAAAGGATTTGAAAAAATAATTTCGACTAAAGTCGATCAATGTACAGGTTGCATGTATGGCTGCTTCTCGGAGATCACATACCTCTGCGAGGATGTGAGAGTCTTGATAGAAAGGCTCAGAGAAGGTATAAAAATTCTCGGTAGAAAGAGAAGAAGTTTCGATTACGATAGTGTTATAAAAATTATTGATTCAATATCATAAAATGCTCGAAGTGGTTTACAATTTTCTAGACCAGAACATACTGGCATTCATGTCAATACAATTCGCATTTCTAATAATATTCTTCGTGCTCAATTTCAAGACCATAGTAAAACAATTCTCGAAAATAAACAGAAAGATATGGATAATATTGTTAGTTATATTTTTGCTGGGATTCCTTCTTAGGAACGCTGAATACTGGTATGGGGAACACGCTGATGCCTACTCCCCGCTGGAAACTGCGAAATTCCTTGTGCTCGAAGGGAAACATGTAAAGGCATGTTCTGCCGGAAGGGCCGGATACTGCTCATCATACCAGCAGGTTTTACAGCCCGTAGGTTTTCCCTACCTCATATCCCTTTTCTATCTTGTGTTTGGAATAAATACCCTTCCCGTCCTTGTGTTCTCAGCTGTTTTAAGTTCACTCTCAATAATTCTCATATTTCTTATATGCTATCTTTTGTTCAATAAAGAGGAATTAGGATTGTACGCTGCTCTTGTTTATGCCCTGATACCATACAATATATTTTTTTCAGGTACAGGATTCACTAGGATAATTTCTATATTCTTCCTTGGTTTCACCCTTCTGATCTATTTAATTGCTATCAGAAAGAATGATCTTAAGTTGTGGACTCTCTTCAGCCTTTTCTTTTCATTCTCAGTTTACATAAGACAGGAAAATTACATTTTGATTCCTTTATTCTTCTTGGGGTTGTTTTTGTTTAGGTATGATATAAAGAACAAAGAAAACATAAAAAAACTTTTGATAGCTACAATTGTATTCATAATTTTCCAGCTGCATGTATATTACTGGACATTTTTCGTGATTTCATACGCATTTACTCATCCACTCGGCTTACCTACATACTCCTTGACCTGTTTTGTGAGTATGACCCCCTACATTTTGGATTTTCTTTGGGGCTTTTCTAGTTACATTGTATTCAATCCCTATAGCTTTGCAGCCACAGTATTATTCATAATAGGAATAGCATTCATCCCGGTATCCTTTTTTATGAAAGAACGTGGAAGGAAGGAATCTCTTTTTATAGCCCTTTGGTTTGTTCTCTTCTTTTTGGTTTATGCATCCTATTGCATGAATTTCCTGGATGGACTTTCCCAAGGTCCGGATATGAGTTTTATCAGGTATATAGTTCAATTCCACATTCCTTATTCGATGCTCGCAGGATACGGATTTTACATGATAAATAGGCTGGGGAGGAGGATAAGCAAACACGTGAGCCTGATTTTGATTCCTGTCTTCGTAATCCTTTTGCTTCTCTCTGTCCAGCTACCAACAACCCTATTCAAGGATGCCAGAACAGATTACGACAGCGAATACTTTTCAGCGATAAAAAGGATACCTCCAGATTCTACTGTCATAACACAGATGTATATGCTAGTGTCATCGGATGTGGTAGGTGACAACAGAAAGTACATAGATCCCGAGGTAATAATTTTAAAAGGAGAACCTGAACATGCAATCAGTTTGTTGCATGAAGGCAAAGAAGTTTATTATATACTTCCGCACTATTGTAGCAATTTGCCAGATCATCACGGATGCAAGTTCGTAAGAGAAAATCTTGACCTTGAGTTAGCTTTTACCGAAGGCTCTTTGAATGTATTCAAAGTCATCATGAAGCCTGACAAGGATTATTCAATTGAATGGGACAACATTTTGTACGAAGTAAAGGTTAGGTCGAATAAGATCGTGAATATGAGCGTGGGTGAAGTATGAAGATAATGTTAATAAAGTATCACAATATCGGTAACATAAACACAAGGTTGCCAGAAAGCATAAACAAGGTTCAGGGGGTATACCCGCCTCTGGGTTTAGCCTACGTGGCCTCCACCCTAGAGAAATTTGGTCATGATGTCCGGATACTCGACAGCAGGACACTGAACTTGACGGCAGAAGAGACAAAGAAACACATAGAGAAGATCAAGCCTGACGTTGTCGGTACGACATGCATGAGTTCCACGATAAAGGGATCGCTTGAGGCTCTGCACCTGGCCAAACAGGTTTCTAAGGACATAGTAACCGTGATTGGGGGACCGCAACTCTTTATATACCCCAAGGAAACGACAAGTTACGATTTTGTGGACTTCGGAGTTGCTGGTGAAGGGGAAATAGTAATGCCAGAACTTCTGAAAGCACTTGAAGGAAGAAAGAAATTCAGGGAAGTGGATGGTCTTGTTTACAAAGAGAATGGAATAAAGTTTACCCCGGCAAAAAGACATGTCAAGGATCTGGATACCCTTCCCTTCCCTTCTAGACACCTGTTGCCAAATTATAAATATTTCTCAATCCTTTCCGATCACCCCTTCACAACTCTTATAACATCTAGGGGTTGCCCATTCAAATGCGGTTACTGTTTCAGAAAAAAACTTGACAGGATTGTCAGATACAGAAGTGCAAAAAACGTAGTTGATGAGATACAGCAGTGTCTGGAAAAATGGAAATTCAGGGAAATCTGGTTTTATGACGACACCTTCACAATGAACAGAAAACATAGCATACAGATATGTAAAGAAATAATAGACAGAGGATTGGATTTTAAATGGGAAGCCGTGACCAGGGTGGACTGTGTTGACAGGGAGATACTCCAGCTGATGAAGGATGCCGGATGCAAAAGGATAAGATACGGAATTGAAAGCGGAGATCAGGCAACCCTTGATACCATGAAAAAAGGAATTAAAATAGAGCAGATAAAGAAAGCAATGGAGTGGACGAGTGAAGTCGGGATGGAGAACTTCTGCTTTTTCATGATAGGTTACCCGAACGAAAATACAGAGAATATAAAAAATACCATAGATTTTGCAAAAAATTCAAATATAGACTGGGCAATGTTTTCCAATGTTACTCCCTATCCTGCAACTGATTTGCTGGAACTTGCACACAAAAAAGGTATGCTGAAGGATAGAGAATACTGGAGAAGATTCACCCTTGGCGAAACAGAGGAAAGAATACCTTATGAATTTCCTGGTATGGACAAATGGGTAAAGAAGGCATACACAAGCTTTTACCTGAGACCTGAGTTCATAGTAAAAAAGTTAACCAAAATGAGAAGTTTCAGGCAGGTCAAAAAATATATATTTGGTCTGTATGCCATTATGAATTTCAAGATGTTCGAATCATAATCCAGAAGATATGTTATATACAGTGAATTTGAAATTATCGAATTCATATTTCAGATACGGGTGAAGTTCGTATTCTTCATGCATTTTCCTACATCTGGAAACAATGCCTTGTCTGAATTGCTCACACGCTTCAATGGATTCGTTTTCAATTCCGCATCTGTCACCCAGACTGTAAAAATCCGTGCAATACAAATCTTCAAAATAAAAAATACAATCTCCCCTCTCTAAGACACTTCTCAATGGTCCTGGATCGTAAAACACCGATTCCGTTTTTAAGACCTTTAGATCGGTAGCCGAGAAAAAGATGGGCTCCTCTGCCAGAACATAACATGAATCTATTCTTTCATCCATCAGGCTTATCACTTCCTTTTCCCTGTATTGAATTTCATTTCTTGGATACCCATGATTTACGTTGAGCGGTTTTGATTCTTCTCGTATTTCATAGAAATAAGGCACGAAAAATATGAACAAGACCAAAACGATAGCCAGTGGTATTGCAAGATTAATTATACTCTTTCTACCAATTTTACTCAACCTAGGGATAAGAAATTCTTCAACCGCGTACATACCAAGACCCGTGAAACAGATTAAAGGAACGAGGCCTGTTATCAGGTATTTCTCAACTATGCTTGCAGAATAGGCAAGGTATACGAACATGAATGAAGAGAAAAAAAGTATCAAAAATATCCCGCTCTTCCTGTGTTTTTTAAGGGCGTATGCCAGACCGATTATAAAAAACAAATTTATCAGTATGGGATAAAAACTGCCGTCGATTACACTGTTAAATATCTGTGAATTCATGCCTATATTTTCCATCCTAATCAGCTGTCCGCCCACTGCTGTCGCCGTCTTTTCCCCGTAAAACAATGCCGGATAGAGCTCAAGGGACAGGTGAAAAATGTGAGGAGTTATTAAGATTATTAAAAGGAGAACCAGGAACCAAAATCTGTAATTTCTAATATTATCTCTAAGGTATTTAATATCAACGAAGAGAATCGAAAGCAACAACACCAACGGTATCAAAACTATGTTCTCCTGTTTTATGGATATGGCGAATGCAAGAATACCGGTTGCGAAGATGCCTGCCTTTAGATTCTTTATTCTGAAAAATAGAAGAAAACTGACAAATGTAAGGAGGATAAAGAAGGCGGAGACCGCATCCGGTTCGATGTTTCTCGAAAGCAATATAAATAAAGGAAGGATGGAAACAGCAAACGCTCCGTATAGACCTGCTCTCTCATTCCTGAAAAGCAAGAAGCAGAACAGGAACAACACCACAGCCAGGAGTGAACCAATGATTATGTTGACCGCATAAGCAGATGCTTCGCTCACACCAAGAAATAAGAAGAACATTCCAATAACATAAGGAAACCCGGCAGGTTCATTAAAAAGTCCGCAGGACATCCCTTCCGAATCAATAAATTCTTGGCACATCCCGGCTATACCATAAGTTGCGATGTTTTTTCCTGTGTCTATGTGTGCGAATTCATCAGTATAAGTAGTCAAATAAACAGGAGTCAGAGCCCTTAAGGAAATACCAAGCAGAAATATTAGAGCGATCAAAATCCAGGCAGACCTTTTGATTCTGAACTGCCTTTTTATGCGATCAAAACTAAGTGCGAAAAATACTATTATGATTAGAAAGATTATGGTAAAGGATAGAGGGAGAAGTGGTTGCAAAAAACCTCTGCTAGTTTCCAAGACACTCACTATACCTTCCAACATTAAATCCTCATTCACCCTTTACCAAGTAGTTCCCTACTGCCAGATAATCCAGTTTTGCTGAAATGAACGCTTTTATCGCATCGCCCGGATTTTCAACTATTGGCTCTTCGTGCATGTTGAAGCTAGTATTTATAATGGTAGGGATGCCAGTCAATTTCCTGTATTCATCAATTATCTTGTAGAATGAGGGATTATATTTTTTATCCACCAGCTGAGGTCTTGCAGTTCCGTCCACATGGACAGCCCCGGGACACTTCTTCTTCATCCAGTCAGTGCATTTGAAAGTTACTGTCATGAATTGTGCTGCATGCAGGGCTTTTTTGTAATTTTTGTAACACCGATCAGCATGTTCTAGAGTGGTGGAAGGTGCAAAAGGCATGAATTCGGTCCTGCCAAGCTTCTTGTTTAACCAATCATTTACACTGTGATCCGTTGCTTGATACAAGATGCTTCTGTTGCCCAGGGCGCGAGGTCCGTATTCCATCTTACCTGTAAATCTTGCGACTGTCTTTCCCTGTGAAAGCAATTTCGCTATTTCAGGTTCTATTTCCTTGTAAAATTTATAATTCAGGCCATACCTTATTAATTCCCCTTCTATTTCTTTCTGCAAATATTCCCATCCTAAATAGACGTGGCTCAAGTTTTGGTATTTAATTTCATTACCCTTGTTACTCATCCCCTTCGACCACACATAAAGGGCAGCACCTACGGATAATCCTCCATCTCCCATATCAGGAAACACATAAACAGATTTTACTTCAGGTAGTTCGCATATTCTCTGGTTTAGTTTCACGTTAGCAAAAACCCCTCCTGCAAGGACAACATCCTTCACATCGGTTTCTTTTACGTATTTCCTTACTATTCTGCAAATTTGTGTTTCCAGATTCTCTTGTAGCCATGCTGCTATATCCTCTCTTGAATGTCCATGAAATTTTTCAGCGATTTTTTTTACCCCCCTCATTCCCCATTTACCTGTATAAAAAATCTCACCCCCGCTACTCACAAAGGGGAAATTTACATTCACGTTTTCCGCATTTCCGTATGCAGCGAGACCGGTTACCTTCCCTTCATGTTTGTGGGATTCAAAACCAAGCATTAGGGTTATCAGGCTGTAGAACAGGCCGAAAGAATCCTTGGCGTCAATCTCGTAAAACCTCTTTACATTCCCGTTTTCGCAAACGTTAACGGTGAGGGAAACACCATCACCATACCCGTCTGCCGTCACGCATAGAACCTTTTTCTTCCCTGAGGTGAAATATGCGGAGCTAACATGTGCCAGATGGTGATCTACAAATACCAAAGGCTTTTTCCTAAGCTTTTTGGGTAAACTCCTTTTCAACAATCTAACTATAAAAGGCCTCTGTGAAATTGACCAGAAAGAATCAGGCTTGATCAGAGACCATTTTAAATTAAACTTTATCAGATCAGAAAGAATGGATTTGAAATTCTTCTTCCCTGACAGGACTTCAATCTCCATCATCTGGGAACGCCTGAACATCCTAGTCAGTATGAAAGGGCTGACTATTCCCCCAACCGCTATGTAATCAATGCTGTCTCCATGTTCATCAGCTATCCTATCAACAGAATTCTTTGGAAATCCAGGATGCATCTTGATCCTGCTTAACCGTTCCTCATCAACGGCATAAACAATCCTTCCGTCTTCCACCAAACACGCGCTTCCTTCCTTGGCGTCCGCTATTCCTAATATTTTTATGGATACCACCCTCGAATAGGCTATTCAATAATTAAAATTAAATAATTTATTTACCACCTTTAATCATGGACAAAAATAGATATAGCATGTACGGAATTCAGATCCAGGAGTGGCTTGCATTAAAACACGGGATAAAACCGCTTCTGAGGACTGTGATACAACCGGACGATGTTAAAAATATAGAAAAACTTTGCAGGGAAGATGGACTTTTTTACATTGTAAAACCTTTCAGTCAGCTCTATTTAACTAAGTTTGATTCACCTGTGAATGTGATCTACATCTCCAAAAACAAGGATTTATTGGAAAGAGCATATCAGTCCGAAAAATCAGGATCAGGATCGTTGGGTGCAAGGAAAATTGTAGGGGAACTTCTTGGCTATCCTTCATGCTGTGTTGAATTTTACTCTGAGTTTTTTTCACAGCCATACCTTAAGGATACAAAATTTTCCATTCCAATTAAAACGTACTCGAAAACACAGGGCAAGCCCTCATTTCTGGTAAACAATATTTTTAAACTCGAGTCCAGGCTGAGTTCCAAGGGACTTGAAGAATACCAGAAAAACCCTGATTTTGCAGACAGGGTTTCCCACCTCTTCCTCATATCCCACGTGCCGTGTTCCTACACATGCAAAGAGAGTATTAAAATGGGCAGGGAAATGCTCGATTTGCTTGAAAAGGAGGAACCAGAACTGGCGAAAGAGATAGTATTCAGATTAAAGAGACCACTGTTATATTTTGATGATTTTAACTGGCTGATATTCAACGGCAGGGTAAACGGAAATACCATTAATTACACTTCTATACTACCTCCCTTATCACTAATGCCAGAAGGCCTTGTAAAAAAATTCAGGGAAGGCAGCGAAGTTAAAGTGGGAAAAGAATTTGTAGATATATTCAAGAATAAAGAAAGGGTACACAGAATTAAAAAGAAGGATAAGGATAACGGAATATTATTCAATTTTTCATAATTATGGAATAGGGACGAGTTCTTCAAACCCCCTTCTTTCTGCGTATTCCTTGAATATTCCCTCACAAATACGATCGTACTTGCATCCTTTGCATTGTTTGCCCTTAACCCTCCCGTGTTCTCTCCTATTCTTTTCAACATCCAGATCCTTGAATTCTGGACCTACATGCTCTTCCTTTAGTCTTTCTCTGCTCTCATACTCACTCAAATAACTCTCGTACCCCACGCCAAGCATGTAGCACATGGGAATGTATCTCATTACAAAGTGGTCAATATCATTGGATTTCCCCACCAGTATAGTCCTTGGTATGTAATCCACTATTTCTTTAAGGGTAGGGACTATATCTTCAAAATTTTTCAGTGCGTTCCCACGTGGATGTATAAAAATGAACTCACAGGCATCTGCCCCTAGTTTGACGTTATTCTCCGCTATTTCCGGAAGATATTTGTAGTTGGGTCTGATGATCACGGTGTTGGTACACAGATATATATCTGGCTTTAACTCTTTCACGTTCTTCATCCCAGTCGTTGCTTGCTTGAATGCCCCCGGAGATCTCGTTAAATAATCATGCAGCTTTGCGTTATGCCCATGTATCGAAAATATTACATGATTCAACCCACAAGCAATGATCTTCTTGGCAAAATCCCTGTAGTAAAACATCCTCCCATTTGTCGTCATCCCTATTGTATTGTAACCGAGTTTTCTCGCATAACTAACCAGCTCGAAAATATCCTTCCTTATTGCCGGCTCCCCTCCTAGGAAATCCACAAAATTACAACCCCTTTTGATCCCATCCTCCAGTTCCCTCTTTGCCTGCTCTGTTTTTTTAGGTTGTATATTTTTGTCGAATCTTTTGTCTCCGCAATAGCAGAATCTGCAGTTGTTGTTGCATTCATATCCCAGTATCAGCGCTAGTTTCCTCGTTACCATATAAACTACCCAAATTCTTTTTTTAAATACCCAAGACTTTTAATTTTTTTACCTTTAACTGGTTTAAGTTCGTCAAAACCATAGAGATCTGCATATTCCTTCCACAACCCATTACAAACATCAAAAAATTTGCATTTTTTGCATACCTTGCCTTTGATCATCTTCTTTTCGATTTCAGATTCTACTGTTATCGTGAAATTTGGGTTTTCTATGACCGCCTTTGACGGGATATTTACAAACTTCAAGTATTTCTCAAAACCCTTCAAAAAACAGGGTGGTATATAACTTACTGTTATGTTCTTCCCAGAGAAGTTATTCAAGGCAGTCTTTGTGTAAGGCATTACATCAGAAATCATCGGGATATCCCCTCTTTTTATTAATAAACTCCCGCATGCCACTGCAAATTTGATGTTAACACTATCGATTTTAAATTCCCAAAGGAATTTTATTATTTCAGGAATGTGTTCATAATTGGACTTCGTGACTACCACATCCACGGTCAAACTACGGACTTTGTACTTCAGCAGGTTCTTGATACCTTCTAAGGTTTCATTGAAACTTCCCTTAATACCGGTTAATTTTTCATGTGAATCCTGATTATAGCCATGAATGATTATAGAAAACCCATTAACACCTGATTTTACCATGTTGTCTACATACCCTTCTTCCTTGAAAATTCTCCCGTTGGATCCTATGTAAATATTCTCGAAACCAATACCCTTCGCATAAGATATAATTTCCTTTATATCAGGTTTTAATGTTATCTCACCACCTGTGAACTTAACATCTTTAGTGAATTTCCCCAATACTTTGAGCTCTTTTTTAACATCGCTTGTTTTCTTTACCGGAAATTCATTTTCAAGCAATGAGCAGAATTTACATTTGTTGTTGCATTCCGGGCCCAGATAAAACTCAGGAACGAATAAATTTTTTATGCCCCTTCCATTGCTAAACTCTTTAAAATTCATTATAAAACTATATATGTAAAATTTAAAAGTGGTTTTCATGGATTTAAAATTCATCTCTGCTATCGGTTTGAACCCCCAGGAATTCTTACTGTTGATGAAGGATACCAAACCAGTATTGAGATCGGGTGTCCCTCCAGGCAATTCCAAAAATATAGAATCTTTATGTAAAGAATTCGGGCTTTACTTTCTGAAAAAGAGATTTGATGATAGCATGGATAAACAGTTTTATATATCAAAATCAAGGGGTCTGCCAAGAAAGGCCTACGAGGCAGAAAGGCAGGAAAACAAAAAAGAAATAGGAAGACTTCTGGGCTACCCTGAATGCTGTGTGAACTCTTTTCTTAATTATAGAACAAAATCGAACTCAAAAATCCCTATGATAATCCATACATTTTCAAAAACAAAAGGCAAACCATCATTCTACACCAACAATATATTCAATTCCAATGGGAGGTCTTCCAACATTAATCAAAAATTGCTTAGAAACAAGGAGAGGCTTAAAAGACACAACCATTTTTTGATATCTCACATACCATGCTCTTACAACTGCAAAAAGAGCATTGAAATCGGAACAAGGACATTAAGATTGATGAAGCAGGAAATGCCAGAGTTCGCAAGCGAGGTTCTTTCCAGCCTCAGGCGCGTGTTTATAGTTTTCGATGAGTTTGAATTCGTTGCGCTCAGGGGAAAAATAAATAAAAATGAGGTAAGATACAGCGACCCGATTGTAGTTAACCTAGAATCAAAAACAGAAAAAGCGTTAAAACAGGGAAACAGAATAGTAAGGGGTAAAGATAAGATTGAAATATTCAAAGATAAAACCCCAATATACACAATTAAAAGAAAAGATGAAAATCACGGGGTTGTGATGGATTTTACCTAAATAAGACAAAGGAATTTGCATATGCTATCCCAGATATTTGATTTTACAAATACCAGCATGGCTGTACAAGAATTTTTGTTAGTGGTAAATGACGTAAAACCGGTGTTAAGGTTTTCTCCATTTTCCGATGAAAACTTAAACGAACTGAAAGGTTTGTGTAACACATACGGACTTTGCATGACAAAAGCGGAAGCGAAGATGACTCCTAGGAAACCCAATGAAAATATTTACATATCCAAGTCGATGGATCTTGCAAAAAAAGCTCGTGAAGCAGAAAGAAACAGAGACATAAAAGAACTAGGAATGCTTCTAGGATACCCTGAATGCTGTGTTAAATTTTTTGTGGAAATAGCAAATACCATGGTAAATAGAATCCCGTATATAATAATCACCTTTCTCCACACGAAAGACAAACCATCCTTTTACACTAACAACATTTTCAATTCACAGAGCAGGGGAAGCAAATATAAGTCAGAAATTACTTTAAACAAAAAACTGCATGAATTGGAGAAATATTTTCTGATATCCCATGTACCCTGTTCTTACAAATGTAAAGATAGCATAAAAATCGGAAAGGAGACTCTTAAAATACTAAAAGATGAAATACCAGATTTTGCCTCTGAAATTATTTCAAAATTGAAACGAATCTTTTTGGTTTTCAGCGATTTTGAATTTGCGATTTTTGATGGAGTTGCTAAGGAGAATGAAATTAAATACACCAATATGGTATCTATAAACTGTCGGGATGAGAATAAATTCAGAGAAGGGAACAAAATTATTATCGGTGATAAAGATATTCAAATTTTCAGAAATGATAACATTTTTCATACAATAAAAAGAAAAAATAGATATGATGGAGTTGTGATGGATTTTACCTAACCCCTTCCTTTTGCAGAATCCATAACATATTTCAATTCTTCAAGGGTTTCGATTCTTTTACCCAGAACAGGCTTTAATTCCCCATAGCCGTAGATCTTTGCATACTCTTCCCAAAGACCACGGCAGAACTTGACAAAACGGCATTTTTTGCATTTTTCACTTCTTTGAATTGCTCTGTCAAGATGGCTTTCAAGTGTTAAGGTAAAGGTTGGATTAACAATTTTGGTGACAAAAGGCAATCTGACGAAGTTTGAATAATTTATATAATCTCCAAGAAAACAGAATGATATGTGGCCTATTGATATGGCATTATCATTGTCCAAAGAATTTATAGCTCTTTTTATGTAAGGAACGGTTTCTGAAATTGGAGGGACAATTTTTTTACTGAGGAGCGTGCTACCATGGACTGTTATGAAATTCAATGTTATATATCCGTCTGTCATTTTTCTTAGAAATCTGACAATTTCTGGAAGATGTTTATAATTGAATCTTGTTATAACAACATTTATGCCGAAGTGTATTTTGTTTTTCGAAATGTTCTCAATTCCCTTTATAGTCTCCTTAAAACTTCCGGGTGCACGTGTAACCCTTTCATGTATTTTCGCATTTTGGCCGTGTATGGAAACGAAAAAATGGTTCGCTCCAGCTTTCATAATTTTCTTAAGAAATTTTTCATTACTTAATTTCCTGCCGTTTGTTTCTATACTGATCTGATTGAAATCCAATCTCTTTGCGTATGAAACAATTTCTGTTATATCCCCTCTTATTGTGGGTTCACCTCCGGTTATCCTTATGTTATTTCCGACAGTCCTTAGTTCTTTTAACTCTTTTTTGATATCTTTAAGACTTTTTTTAGGGAAGCGTTTACTGTATTCACCACCAACGGCACAGAATAAGCAATCATTATCACATTCTATATCTACACATATCTCAGGCATGAAATCGGTCTCTTCACTGAACTTAACCATGATCTCATCACTTCCTAAACGCCTTAAACTCTTTATCCCCTGCCAGTACCCAGTAACTCTTCCATATCATTGGACATTCTTCCCTCTTCTTACATTCTTTACATTCGCTAACAAACATCAATTCACTTTTCTGTTTGGTCACACCTTTCGCTAAATCCCAGTATTTTTTCTTGATCGTACACAGAGGGAAATGAAAAAGTTTGACTTCTATGTTGCTTTCAAGCAGAATATCAGCTGCCTTTTCAGTGTAAGGAACAACATCCTTGTATCTAACAAAGATGGCTTTCCTGTTTATGTAGGCATTTCCGGTGTATTTCATATTTATGAAGACAACTCTATGTACTCCGTTTAGATTCTTCATCACAAAATTTGCAATATCTTTCAGATACTTATAATTCATCTTGCTTATTATTACCCGCAACTCTACGGGCAGACTCCTCTTTAAAAGATTCCTTATCCCCTTAATTGTCTGTTCGAAGCTTCCTGGAGTCCTTGTTATGGCATCATGCAATCTTTCATTGTGGCCGTAAAGAGCTATGCAGAATTTCAGATTTTTCAAACCGGTTTTTAACATCTTATCAACAAATTCATCATAACAGAACATTCTTCCGTTCGAGACTATAGCAATATTCATTTCAGAGTCTCTTCCGGCTGCATATCTCAGGAATTTGAAGAACTCTTTCCTTATTGTAGGTTCTCCTCCTGTGAACGAAAGGATGTCATTCGGTTTTATGCCATCTATAGTCTTTTTGATCTCCTTCTCCATGGGGTTACCCACCTTAAGTTTCTCTGCCATCTCCAGATTATAAATACATGATATACAATTGTTATTGCATTTGAATGTCAGAGGCCAATCAGCCATAAGTATCACCTATAAACCTCTTGCGGACTCTTTACGGGCTTGCCTTTAACAGGTTTTATTTCCCCTTCACCGATAACATCCACGTAGTTCTTCATAACGCCTATACACACGAGCCTGTATCTGCAATTTTTACAGGCTTTAACCTTTACGTTGTCTCCCTTCCTCTTGTCATCCAGATTCGTATCCATGTTAGGCCAAAACATCCTGGTTTGTAGTTCCATCATGCTTGAAAATTCTTCATAGTCTTTCATGAAACAGACAGGATAGTTCAGGGTCCAACCCTGCTTGCCGGCATCCCGCAAAACGTCTATTGCCTTATGTATATATTTCTCAGCGTCTTTCATCTTGGGTATCAATAATTTGTTTTCCTTTAAATGACCATCTATGGTCGGGAAAATCAAACAAACAGACCTTATGTAATCTTTCAACATTTCCATAGTTTTTGGCAACAGCTTGTATGTTTTTGAAGTGATGACAGTGTTCACATCTATAACCTTGTCATAGGAATAAAGATTTTTCAAACCTTTCATGGTCTGTTCAAAGGACCCTTTAACCCCAGACAAACAGTCGTGTAGCTCAGCATCGGGGCAGTGAACAGAGAATATCGCTCCTGTTAACCCTGAATTCACCATCATTTCCGTGAATTTATCATAAGAAAACATTCTTCCGTTTGTGGTTACACGAATTTCTTTTATCCCCCTGCTCTTGGTGTATGTTATAAGCTTTAGGATATCCCTTCTTATTGTAGGCTCCCCTCCGGTAAAGTTTATTTCGTTTGGCTTTTCAGAAACAGCCCTATCAATATCATTCAGAACTTCTTCCGTTGCCTTATCAAAGGATCTTAATTTATCTCCCACAGAGCAGAACAAACAATTATTATTGCATCCAAATCCGGTCACAATCTCTATCTTGTTTATCTTGGTCATAATATCACTAAAATCTATAGCCCTGCCTCATTAATTCTCCCGGATCCGTTATTTTCTTTCCCGGAACTGGCTTGAGTTCATCTAGGTCGTAAACCTTTGCGTATCTCTTCCAAACACCCAAACACAGATCGAAATATTTACACTTTTTGCAGGATTCCGCCTTTAATCTTTGTTTGTGCCTGTTTTCCTGCAGGGAGAGGTTAAAATCAGGGCCTATCAATATTGAGTCCATGCTACCCATTTCCGCTACAGTGTCTTCATATCCCTGCAGCAAACAATAGGGAAATGAGTAAATCCATATTTCCTTTCCTGCCTTCTTGACAACCTTTATCGCTTCTTTTACGTGGGGAGAAACCTCACTCATCTGGGGTGGCATGACAGTATCGAGATATTTGTAAGCATTACCATCTATTATCAAATAGTTTACGTGTATACCTATGGGGTCAAATTTGAGAAGGAATTTCATAATTCTTGGAAGTATGTTATAATTAAACTTAGTTATGACCGTACTGAATCTTAAGTTTTCAACACCAAGCTCATTCAAGTTTTTTAAACCCTGAACAGTTTGGTCAAAGGAACCCGGAACCATATTCATCTTGTCTACAAGTTCCCTGTCATCCCCATGTAGCGATATAAGAAACCTGTTGGCCCCACTATCAACGGCCTTCTTTGCAAAATCCTTGTAACTGAACATCCTCCCGTTGCTCTGGATTTCTATTGTTTTTATGCCCAGGCTTTTTGCGTACTTTATACCCTTTATAAGATATCTGAAAATTGTGGGTTCCCCTCCGGAGAAAGACATAGTATGTGCATTAACCTTTTTTGCGTAATCTATGTGTTTCTTGACTTCTGACCAGGGCTTGATCTTGTTCTCTGGGAATTTATGCCCAACAGAACAGAATACACAGTTGTTGTTGCATTTCCACCCCAACAAAACCTCGACTTTTCCTATCTCGTACTTCCGCTCTTTCATAACTTTATCTTAAAAAGAATTTTTATAAGCTTAAATTAACATCCTCAAAAAAGCCATAAAGCTTCCATTGAAAAAAATTGTCATGAGAATACCCAAAAACAGGAAAAAGGCAAAAGGCATGCTCATGTGAACGAGGATTTCATTAAATTTTATCTTACCCTCTTTCCTCAGCCTTTTTATTTTCTTGACGTCATTTTTACTCAGGCCTTCAAATGATATCGAATGTATATAGTTTTTAGTGATCTTTTCACTAAGTATCTGAGGTATGCTGAATTGTGTTATCTTTTTCTTTTCATATCCAACCTTTTGATCGACTTTGTTTTCTATTATGCCTTCTGCCAAGCACATACCTGTTTCAAGTTCGCTTATTTTTTTCTTCACAGTATAGCCCTTGAAACCCAGCTCTATTACAAAATATCTGAAAATAACAAATGCCACAAGAACTGCGACAAGATAGTATAGGTAACCTAACGTGAAAACATTCCTGTAGTCTATAAGTAATCTTATAACTGCAGCAGCAATGAAGGTTAACTCCAAGCTGAAGGTACCTATCCTCTCGAAAAACTCCATTATTATGAAAAGCAAAATCACTATGATAAAATAGTTGAAAGGAATTCCAAAGAAATAAAGGAGTTCCATAAAAAACCACAGAAAACCAACTATAACTATGGCAGCCATAAAGATCCTGTACGAATCGAAAGTGGATTTTAAAGTCTCTTTGATTTCAGATCTCTTGGATCTTAACATAAGCAGAAAAAACATGAAAACGAAGACAGGAACGAATACGTTTACTGCATAATCAAATGATATAAAGGAATTTTTTGAAACAGCATAAACATTTAAAGGTAGAAGGAATGAATAGGCCATGAAGAGTTTCGCGTCTCCTGCAGGCCATATGTTGATCAGCCATATCAAAAAGCCAACAAACACGGCAAAAATTAAATTGATAATCAGGTTTGGGATGAAGGAGATCATTTCAGGTGCTTGGATTAACTGATAAATATGCAAAAATGGGGCAACCAGCAAAGCAATAAGAACAACCTTATTTCTTATAATTCTCTTTTTCACATCCTCGTATGTTGTCAGTATGCCAAGACCTATTATGAAAATCAAGTTCAAAAGCATATCATTAATTTGAATAAATGTTTTATAAGGCTTGTATAAAATAGCTAATTTGTGTTAGGTTCCGTCAGAATACATTCGAATTCATATGGCTTTTCGAACTCTGCAATCAATTTACTGTTTTTGAAAATCCTTATATTACTCTTTGAATTTTCTAACATATCACCCTTTCCTACCATAGAGGCTATTTTCATTAATTTGGCTGATAGCTCATGATCAGGAAAACTGGAAAATTTTATATGAGAGTTCAGATTTGTAAGAAAATCGTGATATCTGAGAGAATCTCCTTTCTTCTCCCCTTGAAATACAATTTTATCCGCATAATTCCAAAAAAGGGAAGGTAATTTGAGTAAATACTCCGTAATTTGAGCCAGTTCCTTGTTTTCACCCCTTATAATTGATAAGAGTTTTTTAGCATAGATTTTACTTTCCTTGCAGTTTAAATGACACGGTGTATGGGACACGAGACCTAAAATCGAGTATTTGTTAAGATAAAAGGAGAATTGTTTAGAATTTCTGAAAGAGCGAACATGGTTGGTTGACCACAAATAATCATCATATTTTATTGCGTCTCGAACATGGTTTTCAGGGCTTCCTGGGCGAAGTTTCTTTGCAAATTCTATACAGCAATCCGGGTATCCTAAAAGGGCCGAAAATCTCTCAAAATTAACTCCCCTGTCACACCGCTTTAGCTCTTTCGCTATTTTTTCATTCTTTGAGATGTAGTAAAAAACCAAACCCTTTTTCGGGCTGTTTAATTTGATTGGCCATGAAACATCCAGATTGCTGTTTGAAATAAATTTATAATCTGAATGGTACATGAAAAATTTATTATTTTTGCACAAGTCTTTTATCATTGAATGCATCTTTTCATTAAACGGTATATCAATTCTCACGGAAGGTTTAATGTCATTTTTAAGAGCTAAGAGTTCGGTAGATGATATAGTAATTTTAGCAGGAATAAAAAGTTTACCCTCCTCAATTCTTTTTTTATCCGAAAAAATTAGACTTGTCAATTCTCTATATCTCCCCGAATTTTCGGATATGGTTTTGAGTATCATATTTAGATTCGGGGTTTTAATTTTAAATTCGTTCCTTGTAGCCCATTTTTATAAAATACATTTCTGGATCGAAATCCTCTACATATTTATCAACCAGATACATTTTCTCTTCTCCAGAGGGGAATTTCCTAACCTTAGGCAATGTTTTGAACAACTTCCAGCACTGGGGATCCGGAGCAGAAGGGTCTTTGAAATATCCATAAGTCACGCACTTCGCTCCACCGTAACAGTTATCGAAAATTTCACAGTTCCTGCATTTTATGTTTACATTGTTCTTATTTCTGATATCCCAAAGAGTTTTTGATGTGTACCAAATTTCAAATAAAGTTTTTTCCAAAACATTTCCCACTTTAATCGGTAGTCTCCTACAGGGAACGATGTCTCCGTTAGGAAGTATTGAGAAGCTGTCGTAGCCTGTTGAACAACCGTGGGTCTCGTGTTTAGAGTCCTCGATAAACCACAGCGAATCAGAGCAATGGTTAGCTACGAAAATTCCATTGCCCCTGACCTTCAAGTTCATCAAGTATCTGTAAAAATCTCTCAATTCTGAGGGATCCAACATGTTCAAATATTGCCCTCTGCCTAAGGGAACCAGCCTGCTTATTCCTATCGATTTCACACCAAGTTGTTCGCAGAGTTCTATTAGTCTAGGGACGTCTTTAATATTTCCCTTATGAACGGTAACCGATACACCAACGGGTAACTCATTCTCTATCAACTTATTTATACCATTTATGGCCTTTTTGAAGTTCCCTCTCCCTCTTGTTCTGTCATTCTCCCCCTCCATTCCATCCAAACTTATCTGAACAGCGGATATCCCCAGACTCTTCAATTTTTTAGCGATATTAGCATTAATTGTTGAACCATTGCTCATTATGCTGAATGAAGTAAAAAATTTCCTGTTATCATGAACCCTTTCAAGAAGCCTGAAAAAATCCTTTCTCAGTAAGGGTTCACCTCCTGTTATTGAAAGCTTTCTTACTTTATTTTTTTTATCCAACTCCCATATTTTTATAAGGTCTATGTACTGATCCAGAATTAAGAAAAGCTGCCTGGTGCTTAGTTCTTTAACATCCTTTTCGATATAACAATGTTTACACCTAAAATTACACTTATTTGTAATGTGCCATTGCAGATGGAATGAATTAGGCTTTACAGGATTCATTTTTAACCCAGCTTGGTATAAAACTAAATTGATATATCTATCTAAAAGTTAAAAATGTTCGCATGATATAATCAATATGTTCGTACTGGTCTTGACAGGCAAATGCAACAACAACTGTATGTTCTGTTATCAGGACAAGAATTTTTCCCTTGATGCAGAAAAGGCAAAATCTCTGATTTCTGAAGCAAAGGAAAGGGGGGAGAAACTTATTAATTTCTTTGGAGGGGAACCAACCATACATCCGAATTTCTTTGAGTTGATAAGGTATGTAAAGGACCAGGGTTTGGGTTTTTCACTCAATTCGAATTTGAGACTCCTGAGCTACAAAAGGGTAGCCAAAAGTATTGTGGATCTTGATCCTCTTTTAATCCAAACATCGCTTCATGGACATAACCCGGAAGTTCACGATAAACTCACGAGGACAGAGGGAAGTTTTCAACAGGTAGTTAAGGGAGTAAAAAATCTTTTGGAACTTGGCTATGATCCAAACAGGATTATCGTCAACACGGTGATAACAAAGCAAAACATGCGGCACCTGGAAGATATAGCAGATTTCATTTTGAACGATTTAAAACTCCCATCAACCAAATTCTCGTTCATGGAGATAGAGAGAGAAGCTCTGAAAAATATCAATAAACTGCTTCCGAAATTCAGAGAAACTTACCCCTTTCTAGAAAGAGCCGCAAAACGCGCCGGAAGATTGGATAAAAGGATAGTTATAGAAAAAGGACCTCTCTGTTTTTGTCCTGATATGTCCAACGTTTCCTATATCTTTGAGAGGATTTTAATCGATAGCAATAAGTTCATCAAAAGAAAATCATGTTCTAACTGCCCATCGAACAGAAAATGCCACGGCATTCACAGAAATTATATCAAACTGTATCCTTCAGACAAGCTGAATAAGAAAGAATTACACAGATTAAATATAATATTCAGGAATTGATGGTCTGTGTTAAATTAACGTTTCCTTGCCATTATGTGAAACACCTCATGAACATGCGGCTTGTCATGAATCTTATCAAGGAAGGAAAACTCTTTATAATATTCGATCATCCAGTCAGAGTATTTTCTTTTAATTTCTCCCTCAGCGAACAAATGCATTCCGTTTTTTTGCGCTAACTGTCTGTCTTTACCGCGGAAAACACTGATAAAATTGTAACCTCCACGTTTTGTCCATCTTTTCATTTTGGAAATAACGTTCAAGGCATCGGTTTTTGGTAAAAAATGAAGTATACCAACAGCTATAATCAAATCGAAAATATTTTTCCCGAATTCAGCATTTTTTATATCCACAATTATGAATTCTGTATTTTCTCGGTTGGGGATCTTTTTCAATGCGGTCTTAATCATATCCTTTGATTTGTCTATTGATATCACTTTGAAATTGCTCCCTGAGAAATATTTCATTTTACTTCCTTCTCCGCATGCCAAATCGAGAACGAGTATTTTCTTCTCTTTTCCGGAAAACCTTCTCAAAAGATCTCCGATGGTTGCAAGGCCCTCCCTTGGCGCATCTGCTGTTTTTAATTTTTCAGTCATATATCTCTGACCATTAGGCGTCTATTATTTCCTTAACACTTTTTATCTTTCTCCCCTCAACAGGCTTAAACTCCGAATCCCCAAATTTCTCGGGATACTCCTTCCATGGACCTTCACATATCAGATCGTATCTACACTTCTTGCATTGAGGAAACTTTTTCTTTCCCGATTTCTTTCGATCCCTCTCAAAATCTTCCACAAACAGATCCGGATATCTTATTTCGGTGGATGGCATGAACCTTTCAGCACAATACTTCTCGTATCCTTGCATGAAGCAGAATGGATATGCCTCAACCATAAGGTCCACACCGCCTCCTATCCCTATATCCAACGCCCTTTGTATATAGGGCTTAACGAGGGATTTTTTCGGAACCATGGAATCGAAATTTTTCCGTGCATTCCCGATAGCGTGTATGAAAGCGAGCTGGAATTGAGCTACTTTTAGCGAAACGAACAATCTAGCGAGGTTGGGCAGGTATTTATAATTAACTTTGTTGATAACAGAATTCATCAGAATATACTGGTTAAGTTCCCTGAGATTCTTTATGCCCTGGATAACCTGATCGAAGGCGCCTGGGGATCTTGTGAGGTAATCATGAATTTCTGATGTGTGCCCGTGCAAGGCAGGTGAAAATTCGTTTGCCCCCGCCTCTATCAGTTTTTTGACAAAATCCTTATAACTGAACATCCTCCCGTTGCTCTGAAGCTGTATAATCCTGTAACCAGCATCTTTCGCGTATTTAACGAGCTCTATTATGTCCTTTCGTATGGTAGGCTCCCCTCCTGTGAAAACGATTCCTTCACACCCTGTTTTTATTCCCTTATCCATTTCCTTCTTGAGTTCTTCCGTGGTTCTGTCGCCAAGTTCCCTCTTATGCGCTTGAACGCAAAACCTGCAATTGTTGTTGCACGAGAAGCCAACTTTGAGATCAAGTCTTTTCATAAGAATATTTTCAAATTAAATTTTAAAAGATTAAAAGATGGTAAGTTTGATTTTGGCAGATATGCCAAACAATATATTTTTAATCGTTACTTATTGAATATGGATCTGAAATATCTAAAAATGTGCAACATAGATGTCCAGAGTTATCTTCTTCTTAAGGCTGGCCTTAAAAGCGTCATAAGAACTTGCTTACCTGAGGATAGCGTTAAGAAATTTCAAAATATTTTGGAAAAATTGGGTGTGAAAGTACTCATAAAAAGGGTCGATTTGCTTTACGGTGAACCACCCAAAAACCCTTTGTACAATGTATACATTTCATTATCAAAAAAACTTGCAAAATCGGCATACGAAACTGAGATTTCAGGGAACAGACTAGCATTTGGCAAACTTCTTGGATATCCGAAATGTTGCGTGGAAAATTTTATAGAAAATATTAAAGAGGGAAGTTCCCTTAAAGGTAATCCTGATTTTATGATCAGATCATATAAGAAAACAAAAACAAAACCGAGCTTTTACTGTAACAGCCTGTTTTTGTTTGATTCTAAACTCTCTAACGTTGAATTGAAAATATATTTGAAAAACTTAAGCATTTTCAGCAAGACCGAACACCTTTTTCTTATCAAACATATTCCTTGCTCCTTTGACTGCAAAAAAAGCATAAAAATAGGCAGGGTAACGTTAAAACTTTTAAAGGAGCACGAACCTTCCCTAGCAAAAGAAATTGTCAACGCCGTCAAAAGGCAGGTTTTATATTTTGATTATTTTAGATGGATTGTATGTGAAGGTAAGATAAATGGGAATGAAATGTCATATAAAAAAGTTTTTCCGTACAAATCCTTGCTTGACGGAAAGTTCATGAAAAAATTAAAACAGGGTAATCGAATTGAGATAAAGAAAGATAAAACAGTAATAATGAGTGATAACAAAAAAATATTTGAGTTACCCAAAGAAGGAATACTTTTAGATTTTACATGATATAAAAAGTATAATTTTAGCGATTTAAAATTTTTAAAGACAGTGCTTTATAATAAATCTAAGGTGAATTATGGATACCTGGGAAGCAGTTATAATAAGTCAAATTCCGTTGGGAATAGCCTGTATAATAGCGGCGTACGAACTGCATAAACTAAGGAAGGAATTCGAGAAGATAAGGAAATCTAAGGAAGGTAGCTGAAATGAACACTGCTTACATTTTATTTCTAACCCAGATCCCATATTACGTTGTTCTATTTTTTGCCATAAGAGAGATCAGAAACATAAGGAACTCAAAACAACTAAAAAACTATGTGATCGAAATTTAAATTTAAACCCAAAAACTATATCATGAAAGTTTTCGATTTCTCAATCTTTTCAAAAAAACTGAAAAATTTCGACCCTTATTTGATAATAATCTTCATTTTTATTGTGCTTTACATTTTCTTTTTCACTTCATTCTCATTCATGCAATACTTCTCATTCAATCCAGGAAATGAATTATGCGTGCTGCATCGACACATATTTCTAATGTCTCAAGGAAGGATTTTTAACGGAATTCTGGAGTACGAGAAAGGGTTCGGAGCCGCTCATTTTTATATGGTATTCTGGGTTTTGCTCCCCGCCTATTTTGTATTTCCAAACCCTCTAACCTTGTTGTTCCTGCAGACATCGTTCCTGGCAATAGGAGCAATACCAATTTACCTGCTGGCAAGGGACAAACTCAATTCGAAATTGGCAGGAATCATACTTGCTGTCTGTTATCTTCTTTATCCTGCCTTGCAGAACATAAACCTCTTTGAATTTCATGCAGTGGCTCTTGCTGTTCCTTTTTTACTTTGGAGCTTCTATTTTATGGAAAAAAACGATATGAAAAAATCTCTTGTATTCATTGTCTTGTCGATGATGTGCAAAGAAACCGTGGCATTGGCCGTTATTTTAATGGGGTTTTATGCTCTCATAAAAAATAAAAATGAAAAACTGGGTATGACCATAATATTCCTGGGTTCGTTCTGGGCATTCTTTTCGTTGTTTGTAATGTTTCCTTATACTTATGACGGACGTCCCTATTTCAATGCATGGGCCTGGAGATGGGGTCACATTGGGGAAACGGCTCCTGACGTAGCTGTAAACTTTATCAAAGATCCAATTTATCCCCTTGCATACGATTTGCCAGCCAAGGTCGAATATCTAATTGCATTGTTTTCCCCCCTTGGATTTTTGTCTCTATTGAGTCCGGGTACAATGCTGATAGTGATACACGAATTAATATTACACCTCTCATCCGGTAAATATCCAATGTATTATTTGAATCATTATACAGCAGTACTAATCCCATTCATCTTTATCTCGGCCATCTTGGGGATCAGGTTTATTCAGTCCAAAATTAGAATAAAACCGATATTTTATTTGATTTTATTTTTTATTTTAGTCACAAGTATCATTTCCAACTTATCATTTTCCAAAGAACCGATAACCTCTTACGGGGAGAGATTGAATCAAATTATAAATTTCGAGATCAGTGACCATGACATGTTATTGCTTAAGATTATAGATACAATCCCGAAGAATTCGACATTAGCAGTTGACGTTCGTTTATGCCCGCAGAGTTCCAACATTAAAAAGGTTTATTTTCTCCATGACTACGTCGAAAATAGCGAGGGCATGTACAAAAATGTTACGGTAGATTTTATCCTGTTTGACAACACTAAGAAATCATTTGATACAGAAGTTGAAGACAGGCTTTCAGAAATTTTATCCAAGGAGTTCGTGATCTACAACAATACCGACGAAATATTCCTGTACAAACATGTATGAAAATTTAAAACTTATCATGATTAATAAATCATGAAAATCCTTTTGTTGGATCCCTCGTATTCGCAAAAGAAACTTTTGAAAGATCCTCTTCTGAGCAGATGTGCGGGTGTTCCCCTTAAAGCACCATACATATACCCGCCCATAGGTTTGGCCTACATGGCCTCAGCTTTGAGGGAGTTTTTGGGTGTTAATGTTAAAATTTTGGATGCGCAAGTTGACGATTTTGATATCCAAAAGGTTGACGGATTTGACGTGGTTGTAATCAATACAAGTACACCAACAATTAATCACGATATTCGGTTATCCCATAAAATTAAAGACTCAAGCAAAGCAAAAGTCGTTTTCGTGGGTGTGCACGCCGCTTATTTCCACAAAGAGCTTGCAGAACATTGTGATTTTGTGATAAGGGACGAACCTGATATGGTTCTGGTAGATTTGATAAGATGTCTTGAAAGGGGGAATGACATCAAAAAGGTCAGGGGATTAACGTGGAAGGACAAAAACCAAAAAATTCATGTGAACAGAAAGGGAAAGCCAATTGAAAATCTCGATTCCCTGCCATTTCAGGCTATAGACCTTCTTTCAAAAAAATACTTTGATATCATAGCGAAAAGGCATCCCATAGCATTTATTATAACTTCACGTAGTTGTCCGTTCAAATGTAAGTTCTGCTCATCGGGATTTTATTCCAAAAAATATAGACACAGGAGCGCTGAAAATGTTTTTGAAGAAGTTAGATTTCTTTTAGATAGGGGATTCAGGGACTTTACCTTTTTTGACGATTCATTCACTGTGAATAAAAGAAGGGTAATTGAGATAT
Source organism: uncultured archaeon (assembly GCA_964347025.1). Classification (GTDB taxonomy): domain Archaea; phylum Aenigmatarchaeota; class Aenigmatarchaeia; order QMZP01; family QMZT01; genus CS3-C152. The sequence continues at coordinate 101,771 of CAYFWU010000002.1, forward strand.
GTGATCTCATAAAAAAAGAAGGGTTGGATTTCGCTTGGAGATGCCTGTCAAGGGTTGATACCGTTGATGAGGAAATGCTTAGAAAGATGAAGGATTCCGGTTGCTATCAAATAAAATTTGGTGTGGAAAGCGGGGATCAGAGAATGCTCGATTTGATGAAAAAAGGAACTAGCCCAAAACAGGCAAGAGAAACCTTCAGTTTCTGTGATGAGATAGGAATAGAAACAGTGGGATTCTTTATTCTTGGTTATCCCGGAGAAACTATGGAAAGCATCAAGAAAACGGTTAAACTTGCACACGAAGTAAAACCGGATTTTGTTTCCTTTAATTTATTAACCCCTCTGCCCGGGGCGGAAATTTTTGACTCCCTTCCGAAAAAGGAATGGGGCGAATACGATTTCACCTCAACCTCCTTTTGCGATATACCTTCGGACAGAATGAACGAAATTATAGGAAAGGCTTACAAAGATTATTACCTCAAGCCATCCTATATTTGGAGAAGGATCAAAAAAACAAGAGAACCGCTTAGAATCATAAATCAAAACGTTAGATTCTGGATGAAAAGGAGCGGAGTGCTCTGGAATTTTATAAAGTCGTAATATTTACCGAGATGATGAATATGTCAATATTGCTCATAAATCCAGATTATACCAATGTATATAGATACAACTTTATGAGATACTTTTATTCAAGATACCCCCCACTCAATTTGGTAACACTTTCATCATCAATAGAAAATGTTTCGATCTTGGACATGAACATATTTTCAGATCCCATAAGAGAACTAAGAAATTCATTAAAAACTCAGAATTTTGATTTTGTTGGCGTCACGGTTAACACACCTTCTGTCGATTACGTGAAAAATATTATAGGAATCATAAGAGAAAGCTCGAAAAGTAAAATAATTTTAGGCGGACCGCATGTTACATCATTCCCGGAACGTTCATTCCAAGAACTTAAGCCTGATATAGTATGCGAGGGTGAGGGCGATGAAACTATCAGGGAAATAATTTCTGGGAAACCCTTGAAAAAAATAAGAGGCTTATGGATCAGGAAAAATGGTAAAATATTTCGCACAAAAAAGAGACATTTTATCGAGAATCTTGATTCACTTAAATTTCCTACATGGGAACTTTTGGACTTAAAAAAGTATTTTACGATTCTTTCAAAGAAAAACCCAACAGGCACTATAGAAACCAGTAGAGGCTGTCCTTACAACTGTGTATACTGCCATAAAGAGACCTTTGGTAGAGTTTTTAGGTACAAAACCCCTAAAAGGGTTGTAGATGAAATGGAATATTTGTTTGATAGCGGTTTCAAAGAAATACACGTAGTTGACGATGCATTCACAGTAAATCGCAGACGAACCATTGAAATCTGTGATGAAGTTATAATAAGGGGTCTGGACTTTCCATGGGCACTACCCAACGGGATCAGGGTAGATACTGTAGATCAAAAAGTTTTAGACAAACTTCACCACGCGGGTTGCCATTTGATAGCTTTTGGTGTAGAGACAGGAAGTGAAAAAATGTTGAGAGTGATAGATAAAGGAATAAACATAAAACAAACTGAAAAGGCATTCAAAATGGCAAAAGATGCTGGAATAGAAACACTTGTAGCCTTCTTTATGGTGGGTTTACCTGGGGAAAAGGAGGAAGATTTAGAAAAAACGACAGAATTTGCAAGACACCTTGATGCCGACGTCACGAAAGTTTCCGTAACAATTCCGTACCCGGGAACCAGACTTTATGAGATATACAAAAAGGATGGATCACTGATAGAGGATGTTGGATGGGCCTCATACAGAATTCATGAGCCTTCCAGGATATACAAACATGAAAACCTTTCTTGGAGCAAGATTGTAAATTCTTATTACAAAATTTTAAAATCCACATACGGGAACCCCTTTCATTATATTAGGAGGTCCGATAAAATAGTGATCTCTTATGCACCAAGGATTATCAAAAATATACTTTATGGCATGAGACGTAAATTATGAATTTAATTAAAACACAACACTTAAAAACTCTCGCAATAAAAGATGAAAAGGTATCTTATTATCAACCAAGGGGTGCATATTAAAGATTTTCAGTGATCATATGATGGGAGCTATAAACGTGACAGGCGGCTATTGCCAAGATACTCTTGGGCTATGGTTCATAACGCATCCTGTTGAGATAATGAGTGCGATCTTTGCTACTTTCATAGTGTTGTTGATTTTAAACACAAACACGATAAAAGACAGCCTGAAAAGCAGTTTTAAGGGAATGGAAAGGAAAACGTTACTGATACTATTCGTTATATTTGTCTTGGGTTTTTGGCTTAGAAACGCTGAATACAGATACGGGACGGGTTATGATGGTTATTTTTACCTCAATTCCGCAAAACTAATGTTGGATTATGATATCCAAGCATGGAGCTGTGGCATAGGGAATGACGATCGTTGCTACCTTTACAATGAACACCTGTCGCCTGCCGGTTACCCTTATCTGATATATCTTTCCTACATGTTCTTCGGTGTTCACGACATATACGCTATGATGATCTCTGGCTTGCTAGGAAGCCTGACAATATTACTGGTTTTTTTGATAACCTATCTGCTTTTCAAAAAAGAAAGGCCTGCCCTTTACAGTGCAATGATATTCGCCTTCATCCCCTTTGATATATTTTTGTCCTCCACGGGAGCGGTAAGACCAACCTCACTATTTTTCTTGGGACTTACATTCTTCCTTTATTTGATTGCTCTTAAAAAGGACAGCATGAAATTATGGTCCCTTGTTGCCATAACCCTTTCCTATTCCATATACATGAGACAGGAAAATTCCTTGCTCCTAATCCCGATGATTCTGTTATTCATTCTTGAAAGGAAGTCTAATTTAAAGCATTTGTATAAAATTGATGTTTTCGGTCTTCTGAAAAAATACTCTTTACCTCTACTAATTTTTGTAGTATCCCAAATACCTGTTCAACATTGGGTATTGCTGTATATGAGTATATATAGTTTGTACAGCATACAAAATTTTCATGTACTGGCAAGCCTGATCCTTGGCACGTTTTTCTTGCCCCTTAATTTCATGGGGAACACATTTTTTTACAATCCTGTTATCAGTGTTTTTTTCATTATATCATCGCTACTTTTGATAATAGCAAGAACCAGGAGCAAAGTTCTAGTCATATGGATATGGTTTCTGGCATTTTTCATACTATACTCACTATATTTTCAGTGCCTTGGGTTTCCAGAATATTTCTGCTTTGAGTATCTTAGATACATGCAGCATCTTCACATACCAATTGCAATCTTATCAGGCCTGGTTTTCTACGAAGTGGAAAAGAGGGTCCATTTCAAACACATAGGTTGGGCGATCTTATCCGTTCTTTTCATAATCACACTTTCATTTTTGTTTTTTGTACCCAATATTTCAGGCATTGAATTCGCCTTGTTCAAAGACGGGAGAATGGAAGAGCCTTTCACCAGTGAAATGATAAAGGCTATAAACAAAACACCTTCTAACTCTATAATTTTTATAAGTCAGGCAATAATCCCAACATTTGACTACTTTGAAAATGATAACAGAATCGTAGTGGATATAAACATATACAATTCCAATAACTACAGCTGGACTAAGGATGTACTTAATGATAACAGAGGGATACCAGTTTATTTTGTAGACGACGGTGCATGTGGAGACTATTTGGAAAATACGCAGTGTGATTTTCTTCGCGAAAAATTTGAGTTAAACGGGATAGAAAGCGTAGACAGAATAAGGATTTTTGAACTAAAGTAGTTAAGCATTTATGTCTTTAAACCAAGATTTAAAAGTTAAAAAAAACGGTAGTAGAATGAAGAGGAGGAGAAAAATTAAAGCTTTAGTCCCGAAGATAAAGAAAACGATATCCTCCTTCATAATCGAGGAAAAAGGACACATACACAAGCACAGATTACTTTCCATGGGCGCTTTCTTGGGATCTGTTTCAATTTTGAGCCTACTCCCGGAAGTTGCTGCCGCACATACCAACAGCTTCTATGTCTCTTGGAGCGATGGAACAATAACTGCAAGGCATGGGCATCACGCTTCCCATTCCTCCCACGCTTCCCACGC
>CAYFWU010000003.1:0-8733 GCA_964347025.1 uncultured archaeon
TCATCCTGGCGACAATTTAAGGATAAAAAGCTTACCGGTTTCTGTTAAAATATGGAAAAACCAACAGTTAGGAATCTTTATAGAAAATGGTTTGATATGGAATATCCTCTTATAGGGCAGATAAGATCTGGTTACAATGAAAAGAAATTGGAGGAAGGTATCCCAGGAAACTACCTTGCTGATGCTGTTCTAACCCTTGGTGATAATGAATACCTTGTAGTTCATGACGGTGATTTCTGGGACAAAGGCAAGGAATTTAACAAATACAGAGATGGTTACGGAACAATAATTCTTGATACGGCGGACAAGTGGAAGAGATTCGGTGATCAACTGGATCTGAACAGATCAAATGTAACCATCAGGGACTCCAAGAAATACAGATTTGTACCGGAAAGAAAGATGGGTGAGTTATACGATGAGAACAGGAAGAGGATTAAACTTTTCGGATACCAGGATTTGAGATGGGATCCTGATGAAGATTACAGGGGTGTTGGTTGGTGGGGGGCGACCACAAAAGTCCATCATATTGTTCTTTTTGACGCATTTGTGGAAGGTCAGCTGTTTGCCGATTTATCTGAAGGTAAAATAAGAACATTGTATGATAGATCAGACATTTTCGTTGAGGTAGAGTCCCGTGGTAGAGGAAAGAAATACCCTATAAAAATGATCACAACACCAACAAGTCTTACTGAGAATTGGTTCTACACCGAATGGCAAGATATTAAAGGAGGTGGTTGTCCGTGTCCAGATGCTGCCTTCAGGGAGTTGAGCAGGAGAAAAAGGATGCAAGAGCCAGAATTTTGGGAAAAATTGCACAAATATACAAAGGGTGAGTTCGTGATGTGTACACATTGGGTAGGGACATATACAAAAAAAACGAGGGACTCCAGAAAATTCGGAAAAGTCGAAGAGGGTGGAGTTATACTTGTAGATCTTTTCCCATTCCCAAAGAATGTCATGTTCAAGGCCTATGATATTCTAAAAAACAGATCTGTGAAACTCACAGATAAGGGATACCAAAGGCTGACAAAAGCTGATATTGGAACTGCCTTGGGAAAGATCATCGCACATTTGGGCGGTTTTTCCAATGCCTTTATATTCCGAGAAACACCCTATTCTGATACAATAAAAAGAAAACAAATAAATGATTGATATGAAATCTGTTTACATCGAGACCTACGGATGCTCTGCGAACCAATCACATTCAGAAGTTATGGCAGGGATCTTGGAAGATAATGGTTTTAAGATAACCGATGGTATAGGGAAAACTGACGCGATCGTTATAAACACATGTATCGTGAAAACCCCGACCGAGAACAAGATCAGGGACAGGATAAAGTTCATTCAGAATAAATATCCCAGTAAAAAACTGATCATCGCCGGGTGCGCAACTGATGGCGAATATCGGATATTCAGAAGGCTCGCTCCCGACGCCTTGTTTCTCTCTTCCCATAAATCGAGGGATATCGCTGGCCTGCTTTTGAAAGAAGCGAAAGAAACGAAAAGGAAGATCAGGAAAAACCCGCTTGTGGGGATAACAGAGATCGCCTCCGGATGTTTAGGGGAGTGTGCATACTGCATAGTCAAGCTCGCTAGGAGGGATTTGAAATCGAGATCTATAGAGGAAATAGTAAGGGAGACAGAGGATTCTTTGAGGGGAGGATGCAGGGAAATATGGATAACCTCCCAAGACTGCGGATGTTACGGTTTGGATATTGGATCGAATCTGGCTGAACTCATGAAAGGGATAGTTGAATTAGAGAGGGAGTTCCGAATACGTATTGGTATGATGAACCCAACGTATATCAAAAAGATTTTGAAAGAACTTATCGAGATTTACAGAAACCCCAAAATCTACAAGTTCATTCACATTCCTGTCCAGTCTGGATCTGATAAAATTCTGAAATCCATGAGGAGAGGTTACGGAACAAGGGATTTCCGAAGGATAGTTAAAGCGTTTCGAAATACCTTCCCTAGTATAACGCTTTCCACAGACATAATAGTCGGTTTCCCAGAAGAAACAGAAAGGGATTTCGAAAAGAGCCTATCCCTTGTCAGGGAGATCAAACCGGATGTGATTAACATATCTAAATTCTTTCCCAGACCTAGGACACCTGCTTCTAGGATGCAAAGGATCGATAATAAAACTGTAAAGAGAAGATCGAAAAAAATGGCAGAGCTGGCAGAGGAAACAGGATTTGAAAGAAACAAGAAATTGATAGGTAAAGAATACCATGTTCTGGTAAATGAAAGAGGGAAGAAAAAGGACCAGTTCATGGGAAGGAATGAAAACTATAAACCCGTTGTCCTAAAGGAAGGAAAGGACGTAATGGGTAAAATTTTAAAGGTGAGAATAACCTCTGCCGGAAAAACTTACCTGGTTGGAGAGATTTTAAACGGGTAGGAAACCCATTGCCAAACCAACCAAGATAGGAACTGCATACATGGTCAGGAAGTAACCGATAACTCCCACCAAAATCGCATGGGTTATTGCCAGTTCTTTGAAAAAGAACTTTACCAGAATGATCCAGATCAGAATCGGAAGAATCACTGGCAGGAATGGTATGAAAGAAGCGAATTGTACCAGAAGACTGAAGATCACCGGAATGTTTATTATGTTTATGACCAAGACCAAGAGAAATGCGTTCGTTGCTCTAACTTCCTCAGAGAAATGTTTGCCCACTATCTCAAGGAGGATGAGAAGAACTATACCTCCTATTATCGTGGACAGTATGATGTTGATTGCAAGGGTTATGGGGTCCGCGAAACCTACTCCAAGATTGCTTATAAACTCAGTCAAAAAGTCCGCAGCCATGTTAATAGTTTGGTGAAGGACATTTTTAAAGTTTTAAATTCCTTTCAGAAGTTCTAAAATTTTGTCATGAATCTTTCCGTTGGTTGCAAGAAAATCATTGCTTTGCGGGGTCCAATCATTTCCTTCGAAATCCGTGACCCTACCTTCGGCCTCCCTCACGAGCAATGTCCCTGCAGCGACATCGTAAGAATGAAAACCACACGTCAGGTAACAACCAACTCTCCCGGCAGCCACGAAGGCGATTTCAAGCGCTCCAGCCCGCATCCTGTTGAAATCCATAGCCAAGGGTTTAATCCTTCTGAAAACCTCTATTGCCCTCATTACATTCCTCTCATCGCTGTTGTGGCAATATGTAAGCAGGGATTTCGAGATGTCAGATTCCTTTGATACACGAATCTTCTTTCCGTTGAGATACGCTCCCCTCCCCTTTTCTGCATAAAATGTCTCCTTTGTCACTGGAGCGTGTACGACACCCACTATCGGTTCATTTCGTTTCATCAGGGCTATCGATACATTGAAAAAAGGGTTTTTAATGGAATAGTTGGTCGTCCCGTCAAGCGGATCAACAATCCACATACATTCGGAATCTTTCATCTCCTTGCCGGACTCCTCGGAATATATACTGTAATCAGGGAATGTTTTCCTGAGTATTGAAAGAATCTTTTTCTCTGATCTGACGTCCATCTCTGTTACGAGGTCCCTCCCGGTTTTCATCCTTATCGTATGAATGTTATGAAAACCTGTTTCAAGAATCTTCCCTCCCCCCTTCGCTGCCCTGATTGCGACATCAAGTTCTTTTGGCATAAAGAAGTATTTGTGGGCCTTAATTTAAAAATTATTCCACTGTTACGCTTTTCGCGAGGTTTCTGGGCTGATCTATGTCACAACCCCTTAAAACTCCTAAGTGATAGGCAAGCAGCTGGACAGGTATTATGTTGACTATGGGAGAAGCGATCCCAACGTCCGGCGTCTTCAGCCAGTAGTCGAATACCTCGTTCCTCTTCGGGCCGACACCAATTATGAAACCACCCCTAGCCTTGATCTCCATGGCATTCCCCATTATGTTGTTGGTTCCGTCATTCGCTGTCAAAACGATGCATGGGGAACCTTTCTCTATCAGGGCGATGGGTCCATGTTTCAATTCCCCTCCGGCAAAGCCCTGGGCGTGTATGTAACTGACCTCCATTATCTTTATCGCGGATTCCAGTGCCATGGGGTAATTCAATGCCCTTCCGATTATGTAGACATTCTTCTTCCTGTAGATCTCTCTCGCGAGCTTTTTGATGTGTTCCTCATATCTCGGATTTAACATGTCGTTGATCTTGGAGGCGGTTTCAAGTAAAAGCTTCTTCCCTTCGTTCAATTTCCCTGTACATGCATATGCAAGGAGGTAGAGTATAGCCAGCTGAGCTGTCGTGGCCTTCGTGGAAGCGACTGCTTTTTCCGGTCCTGCCTTTATCAGGAAGGTCATGTCCGAAACGCGATCGAGTGTGGAACCCTTAACATTCACCAGCGATATGATTTTTACTCCCTTCTCCTTCGCTGTTTTAACGGCCTCCAGAACATCTGCTGTCTCACCGCTCTGTGAAACAGTTATTAAAAGGGTTTTCCTTGTCAGGAAATGCCTGTAGTTCGGGAACTCGGATGAGACCACGTAGTTAACATGTTTACCAGCGACTTTCGAGAAAACGTATTCACCTGTCTGACAGACCTTTCCCGCGGTCCCGCATCCGGTCAGGAACACGCCGAACGCCTTGTTTATTTCGTTCGCTACCCTTTTTATCTCTCTTTCATCCTGGTTAAGTGCGCGCATTATGGTTTCCTTCTGTTCCATTATCTCCTTTATCATGTAATGTTCATGCTCTCCCTTGTCCGCCTGTTTAGCATCCCAGTCTATGGTTATAACCCTCTTTTTAATGTCCTTCCCATCCATTAGGCCCCTGAATTTCGGCTCTCCCTTTAAAACAACCATCTCTCCATCATCCAGATACATAACCCTTCTGGTGTAATCCAGAAAGGCGGGGACGTCTGATGCGATAAAGTATTCGTTTTCGCCGACCCCGAGAATGAGAGGGGAACCCGTCCTCGCTGCAATCAGACCAGGGAAGTCCCTCTTGATAACAATTATTGCTGATCTCCCCTTCAAAGAATTCATTGCCTTTCGAACAGCCTCTTCAATATCAACACCTGATCTGAGATTATCCTCTATCAAATGCGCTATAACTTCCGTGTCTGTATCACTCCTGAATTTATGACTCTTCTTTTTCAGTCGCTTTTTTAGTTCAGAAAAGTTCTCTATTATACCATTGTGAATAACAGCGATGTCCTCTTTACAGTCGGTCTGCGGGTGTGAATTACGTTTGGAGACTTTCCCATGTGTTGCCCACCTGGTGTGCCCGAACCCTATACTTCCAGGCATATCTGTTAAACGTAATTTCCTATTAACATCCTCTATCTTTCCCTTGTCCTTCTTTACCCAGATCCTTCCTTTGGCAAGCGTTGCAACACCACAGCTGTCGTATCCCCTGTATTCAAGTTTTCTGAGCGACTCCACTAACAAAGGCGCGACCTTACGACCGCCCACGTAACCCGCTATACCGCACATGAGAATTATTTTCTATAAGCGTATTTAAAGTTTTTACCCATATTTTTACCCAAATTTCACCAGAATACGCGAATTCACTCATTTCTCGAATATTCTTTCTCTATATACCTTTTCATATTCCTCAAATTCTGGGCGTTCAGGAATAACCCATTTAACATGTACCCATTTCCCGGTTTTTTTATCCAAAAAACTTTCGGAATAACTATCCAGAGATCCAAGAGGAAAATAATCAATGTACTTTTCTAATTTGGTGGGAGAACACGACCTGTCTATTCTAATAATCTTCAAACATCTATCTGTTTCGTCCTTGCTATAGGGGTTGAATTCACGTATTACGTATTCCTTTTCTCCCCGTGAACAACCGAAAGAGCCAAGCGCGAGACTACTAATAATGACACAAGATACGTATTTCTTCAATCCAGATAACATTTTAATCACTTATAAATAGTCACGTATTAGGACTTATAAAAATTTGTAGTAAAAACTTTTACGAAAATATTTAAATGGAAAATACAATTTTATGTTATGAAAGAGAATCTAAAAGAACTGGGACTGACAAATAACGAGATCGAGGTGTATCTAACACTTTTGAGAAAGGGATCGATTTCTGTGAATGAAATCGCTGAACGTTCAGGGCTACATAGGCAAGCCGTGTACGACGCCCTTGACAGACTTCTGGAGAAGGGCTTTGTCAGCTTTGTCACTAAAAATAATAAAAAATATTTCCAAGGAATAAACCCGGAGAAAATAATGGAATTTATCAAGGAGAAGGAGGAGAAGTTCAGATCGATCCTCCCTGAATTAATTAACTTAACAAAACTTCCTAGAGAGGACACACTTGTAGAGGTTTTTAAAGGAAAGGGAATAGTAAGGACAGTTTACAGGGACATAATCAAAGAATTCCAGAGAAAACACGGAGAAGTCCTTATATCCGGGGTTGATGAAAGGAAGTTCATGGAAGAAGATAAGATCGCCCTGTACCAACACCTCAAAAGATTACGAAAGCTTGGGTGTAAAGAAAGGATTTTAATCAGAGAAGGCGATACCTATTTGGTTAAAGGTACACAAACAGAATATAGGTGGATCCCAGAAGAAGCATTTAACCCCACACCAATCTATGTTTACAATAACAAATTAACAATCATTATCTGGGGAAATCCCAACTATGCGGTCATGATAGATAATAAAAACCTCGCTGTTTCATACAGAAAACAATTCAATCTACTCTGGAAAATTTCCAAAAAGGTGAAAAAATAATATCTATTCAAAAACCAAGGCGCTCACGCCCTTCTTGTAGGTCTGGACGTTTCTCGAAACTTCATCCAGCCCGTCCTTCAGAACCTCGAATCTCCGTTCATAATTGTCCACAAGGTCGTTTATGAAATCCCTTATGTGTTCTTTGAAATTCTTTATGTCCTCGATGTTTTCAACTAATGCCTTGTTTAATCGCTCTTCACTGTCCCTCAAGTGATTTAAAATGTTATCATTGGCCTCTTTAAGTTTTGTAATAACGGCCTCCTCGAAGTAGCGATGCTTCCCGTCCAAGGAGGTGATCTTTTCATTCACCTCTTTCTTCAGATCATCCGTGGTTTTCATGAATTCGAGTTTTGCCTGTTCAAGGTCCTCCATACTGGTCTTGATCTTCTCCTCAATTGTCTGCAGACCCTCGGTTATCTCTTTGGAGACATCCTTACGTATATCCAGCTCCATCTCATTCTTGAGCTTGTCAAGACTCTTTGCATGCGAGGAAAGAATATTCAATTTCTCGTCTGCCTGTGATTTGACTATCAGGAATTCCTTCATCATCCCATCGAATTCCTTCTTTTTATCCCTCTCTTTGCGGTCGAATTCTCTTTTGAGTTTGTCTAGCATTTTCGTGAGATCTGCCTTGAAGAGTTCAAGCTTGTCAGAGAAGTTCTTGCTTTCCCCCTCCATATTCTGTATCCTGTGATCAAGATCAGAATCCTTCCCTCTTAAATTTTCAAGGCTTCCTTCCAGATCCTTGAAATCGGAGATTATCTTCTTGAACTCTTTGAACAGGCTTCCTTTCTCCATCCTTATCTGACCCATCTCGATAACAAGCTTCTTTTCAAGATCATCTATACTCTTTTTCTGTTCATCAAAGTTCTTTTCGAACTCCTCTATACGTTCTTCCACATCCTTGCCTATATCTTCAAACCTCCTGTCCTCAGAGTCTACCTTTTTTTCCATGACATCAATCCTGTTTAAAAGTTTCTCCTTAAACAAGGTTTGCTTGCCTTTCAGATCTGTAAGCGATTTGTTCAGGCCCTTTACAGATTCCCTCAGTTCGGAAAAAATCTGGTCATCCTTTTCTTCCTTCTTGCCAAGACCCTTTGTCAGGAGTTTCAATTCAGCTATGCTTTTTGAATTCTTTTCAACCAACTTCCTTACATCTTCCAATAAATAGTTATAACTATTTTTCAGTTCTTCCTTCTCCTCCTTAAGATCCTTTATTTTCCCCCCGAGTTTTTCAAATTTGTCCATCAGCCACCGGCCTCCTCTATCAGTTCATCCAGTTCTTTTGAGCTCTCCTTCTTAAAGGATTTCATAGACTTCGAAAGATAGTCTATTTTATCTTCAAGATTTTTAACAGATTCCTTGAAGTTTTTATCAATTTCCTTGGTCTTATTCTCATTAACAAAGCTCTTCTCACTGATAACCTTCAGCTGATTTTCCATTCTTGACATGACATCTCCTAGTCTTTTGGCAGAGATCTCTGATCCTGTAACCCTGTCTTCAAAACTCTTTCTGAACTCTTCCTTGAATTTGTCAAGCTGATCAAACTGCTCAGTAAGCTGTTTCATACGTTCTTCCATCTGCGCCCTTATACCGAAGAATTCTCTAACTATCCTGTTTATCTCGTCTTTCTTTAACCTTTCCCCACCCTTTATTTCTTTCCTCAAAGAATTCACAGCGGCATCAAAATTATTCCTCATTTTACTGAGACCACTCTCCACTTCCTTTATCTTCCCGGCGAAGCCCATCTCCACTTCGCCTATATCCTTCTCCATCCCCTCTTCCTTTTCCTCGCTTAACCTATCGATATCCTTCCTGATAGAATCAACACTCTTCTGGAAACCGTCCCTTAACTCAACAATTGACGCGTCCAGAATAACCTCCAAATCCCTGATCCTTTTATCAATCGCTTTTGAATCACTCTTGGAACTCTTAAGGGAGAAAACAACTTCAGCCAAATCCTTTAAATTCGAATTTACATCATCAACTCTTTTGTTAAACTCACCCTCAACATCAGCTATACTCTTCCCCAATTTCTCCTCTTTCTTTTCGCTAA
>CAYFWU010000003.1:8833-71851 GCA_964347025.1 uncultured archaeon
TCTCCATCCCTTTCTCTTTCCTCTCACTAAGCCTATCAACATCCTCCCTGAGGGAATCAACGCTCTGCTTAAAGTCGTCCCTTATCCCCACGATAGAACTATTGAAGCCATCCTTCATCTCATTCATGGTTTTTTCTATTTCACTGATTCTGTCATCAGCCTCCTTAGAATCAACCTTCACACCCTCAAGTTTTAGGGTGGCGTCCCCAATCCTTCCGGTTTGTTTTGACAGATCTTTCAAGGTGCTGTCAAATTCCGCCTGTTTCTTCTCGAGGTTAAAGAGACCGGTCTTCAAGGAATTAAGAACATCCTCAAAACCCCCAACCTTTTCAAGACCATCGTTCACAGATTTTTCGTAATCAGAAATTTTCTTATAGACTGAATCGAACTTTTCCAGCTTCCTCTTCACGGGTTTTACCTGCGTTTCCACAAACTCGAGTACCCTCTTGCCCGCATTGGAATAGGCCTCTGAGACTTCCTTAATTTTTTCTGTCAGATACCTGTTCTTTTCCATCAGGAATGCTCTATCGCCTTTAAGTTTTCTTATACTACCTTTCCTTGCCTCATTCTCTTCCTTGAGCTTCTTTAATCTGTCTCCCAGTTCTTTTAACTCTTTCATTTAACCTCTCAACTCGGCAAGAAGGGAATTTATCCTTTCCTTCTGCTTCCTTGACGTTTCTTCAAGCTTCTTCCTGTCCATCAAACTCTGTTCAACAACGTTCTCGAATTGAGCACGTGTATTTACGAGTTCCTTCTCAAGCCTCGAAATTCTCTTTTCCATCTTCTCCTGGAAGCTCCCGATCGTTTTTAGCTCCTTCCATTTCTCATCAAAGCCCTCGATGGATTTCTTGGCGGATGAAATTCTTTCCCCGAGGGTTTTAACCCTCTCACTCGTTCTTTCAAACCTGTCCACAAATGATTTTCTGGAACTTTCCAGATATTCAATCCCTTTCTGCATTTGTGAAATATTTTCAATATAGGATTCTAGATCGCTAAGCCTCTTTGACATCTCCTTCTCATTTATTTTCGTTTCCTTCAGATCATCCTTCAACTTCCCTTCTTTTTCTTTAAGCCCTTGAAGAGAATCGGCAAATTCACCCAGATTGTTTTTAAAGAGATCCAGACTCGGTTTGACAACGTTCTCGAACTGTGAGATCTCACTCCTCAGTTCTTCCATACCCTCTTCGAAAAGGTTCCTGTTATCTTCTATCTCTTTCTCTATGGCAGCAGAGCCGTCACTGAGTTTGCTAATTTCAACGGAGAAATCATTCAGGACTTTCTCAATACTATCAACCCTTCCAAGAACCCTTTTCTGTTCTGATAATCTCTCGTTCAGGGTTTTCAGCTTGTTGTCAAGTTCGCTGATCCTCTTGTCCAACAAATCCTTCAGATCGTCAATCTCCTTGGTTTTTCCGTCCAAGATTTCTATGTTTTCCTCTAGCCTTTCAAGGGAACCCAAGGTTTTGAACAAATCCTTGTTCTCAAGTTTGATTTCCTTTATCTTATCACTGAGGTTGGACTGGAATTCGTTCAATTTATCAAGCCTGCCGTTAAAACTCTCCAGATCTCCCTTGAACATCTCCATAGTCGGGTTAACAACATCAGCGAACTGGGAAAGTTCGCTTCCAAAACCCTCTATTTTTTCATCAACCATTTCCATTGTTTTCGAAAGCTTACCCTCGATCTCAGACAGCGCTGGCCTTGAGATGTCCGTGAATTTCTTCTCTATGCTCTTCTCAACATTCAAATTAAGTTTTTCCTGGAAATTCTTGATCCTGCCAAGATTCTTTTCAAACTTACCCATTTGCTCTTTTATCATTTCTATGGCCGGGTTTATCGTGTTCTCAAACTGATAGAACCTTGAGGCAATAATATCCATCTCATCTTTAAATGAAGTGAGCTCCTTGGAAGTTTTGTCTTTTACCTCAGAAAGTTTTGTTTCAGCCATGTCTCTAAACAATCTGTTTACAAGCTCTTCAATAAATTCAGAATAATCCTTCTTGAATATCTTTATCTTATCCGAAATTTCCTCTGACTTTTCCTTCAGCTTCATTTCCAGGCCAGCTATTTTCTCCGAAAGCTTGCCTTCCCTTTCCTTGATATCCACCCTTGTCTTATCTATCTCAGACTGCAGGCCTCCTATGTAGTCGCCAAATTTGTAAAGGGTCTTCAGTTCTCCCTTGAAGTAGCTCATCTCATTGTAAACCCTCTTTATCCTTCCGTTCAATTTAGCTGCGCCATCCTTAAGGCTCTTTATATCGCCCGTAAAAGGCGATATTTCCTTTGACAGGGCCTTGTTTATTTCCTGGGGTATAACTTGGTTTGAAAGTTCCTCAGTGGAAAACACCAGTTTTTTCAGTTTTTCGATATTCTCCGGACCCAGCTTTTCTACCAGAGCCTGGACCCTTTCCTCGAGTGAAGGAAGCTTCTCAAGACGTTTCATTTGTTCCTTGATCCTTGCGAATCTACTCTCATTCTCGTCCCTCATCTCGGTAAATGTCCTTTCCAGCTCCTTGAAAGACCTTTTAACATCCTCCAAATTACTCTGTAATTCAACATTGCCTCCTAGGGCAGCGAGACCCTTGGAAACGTCTTCCCCACCTTTGCCGGCAGGTACTTCTGGCGCTGTAAGCTTATCAGATAATTTCTTTATTGTGTCCTCAAGGGCCGATATCTTGCTCGTGGTTTCGCTCTGTATCTTATCAACCAATTTTTTAACCTTTCCGCTCTCAGGTTTCTCGGTTTTACCGGCACTCTCGATCTTAGTTCCGATAGCCACCATGCTATCCTTTAGTTCCTTCAGCTGAGTCTGGAACTGATCCGTTAGCTTTTTTTCCAGATCTTTCAGCTTGGGTTCCACAGGCTCTGCCGGGGGAGTGGCCGGGGAGTCTTTCGTCTCTTCGGCCTTAGAAGAAACCTTCTCTATTATTTCAGCCAGGCCCTTGCTCTTGTCTTCAAGTTCACTCCTTTCCTTTTCAAGTGATTTCGTTTTGCTCTTTTCAGCCTCGAGCTCTTTTTTCAGGCTTTCCACTTCCGATTCCTTGGCCGCCGGTTTCGCAACTTCGGGCTTCTTCTCTTCCGGTGGTTTCTTTTTGCCCAATTCACCCATGCCGCCCAAGCCCTCGGCAACCTCTTTTTTCTTTTTAGGATCTTTCTCATCAACCATACAACCACCCAACCTTCAAGACATTGATATTATTTATTCGTTTGATAAAGCCTCAGCAAGCCTCTTTACGTTCCTTTCTTGCTCTTTCAGTTTATCCTC
The DNA here is from genome assembly GCA_964347025.1 of uncultured archaeon. Classification (GTDB taxonomy): domain Archaea; phylum Aenigmatarchaeota; class Aenigmatarchaeia; order QMZP01; family QMZT01; genus CS3-C152. The sequence continues at coordinate 12,099 of CAYFWU010000003.1, forward strand.
AAATTCTGAAATTTTGGAATCGATCTCATTTAACTTGGAGCTGAATTTAAACTCCCATTTCGAGTCGTCAACCTTTCCGATTTCTGGTACAAACATACTATTTGATTTTGTTTTCAGTTTATATTTAATTTTATAAATTTGATATAATAAAAAGCAAATTATAACAATCATCAAAAATATTACCAAAACCATTATCTCTAACATAAGTATTATTTTGATTTTATTATTGAAATATGTTTATTCTTTCGGTTTGATCCCGAACAATCTCAGGAAAGCCGAGAAAATGTTCGGAGGTGTGTATTCTTTACCTATCAACTTTGCGGCAAGCTTCTTCATTTCGACGCTTGCAGGAGAATTTGGAGAGAATAAGTATACTGGAACCTTCAAGGCCAGGCTCTTCAGAACGTTCTTATCCATGGGTATCATGGATATCACGGGAATTTCTGATATCTGCTCAACCTCCTTTTGACCTAGCTCATACTTTTCCTTTCCGACCATGTTCAAAACCACGCCCAACGGTTTTATTCCCATCTCGTTTACAACCTGGTGGCATTTCATTATATCCATGGTGGAGGGGACGAAGGGTGTGTTTATGAATATAACCTCATCGGCCGCCTGTAACGTTGCCATGGCCTCCCTTCCGAGACCAGGGGCGGAATCAAGAAGAACTATATCAGCCTTCCCAAACAGATTTTTTAGCGAATGCTTTAACTTTGCTATATCGGTTCCCTTCAAATCACCAAGCGATAAAGAGGCGGGGATAACCCTCAGACCGCTTATGTGGTATTCGTACATGGCATCCTCTATTTTCGCTTCGTTTTTCAGGACCTGGTTGAGCGTAACAGGGCAGTAGTACATCCCCAGATACAAGGCAAGATGAGACGTCGTTATATTACAGTCGACTATTATGACTTCTTTCTTGAACTCTGATGCTAGGATGGTTCCCAGATTTGCAACTATGGTTGTCTTACCAACGCCACCTTTACCCGAAATCACCCCAATTATCCTTGTCATTCGTTTTCACTCTTTATTTTTATTAATTTGTAATTAAATACCTTCCTACCATTTTAGCGTACACAATATTTTCGACAGTTCATTCTCATTTTTTATGACCATGGGGAAATCTGTTATCTTTCCCAATTGTGAATCCAGCTGGTACATATAGTTCAAAACATCCCTTTCGCACGATAGCGAAATGATGGTTGAAATCATCCTTGAGACAATGTCAGCCTTGTATTTCTTGAAAAATATTGTCATGTTGGAAAACAATATATACATGAAAACATCCGTGAATATGTTCGACCCGTATCTGCCGACGAAGTCCTTATCACCCCTGTAGAGCAGTTTCAGATTCTTTAGGGAAAAGAGAACAGGATGATACTTTTCCATGAATTTCTGGATGATACTCCACTTCGCAACCAGCAGTGAATTGGGAGTCCAGAATTCCTCCTGAAGCTCTCCTTTGTATCTACCCTTTACGTAACCAGGTATCCATCCGAAGAGGGGCTTCAGCCTTTTACCTTCTTTAATTATGTAATTTTCCTTTATCATTTGTCTGAAAAGGGGTTCACCGAGACCTGATTCTATGTGATAGAGATAGTTGGTTTTCACACCCCATTCCGTTTGTATTTTGAAAAGGGACGTCCCGTTCTTATCGCTTGCGGCATTTAACCAGATAAGCCAAAAGTTCTTGTAATCCGTTAGCTTCTTTTTCTTGACCATATTTCTACAATTATACTATAATCACATCCGGTTTCAGGGCGTTTCCTCTTCAAGTGAACCTTAACTGTTTATTGATGTGACATTTTATTATTAGAATTTTTTATATAAATATAATAGTATAAACATACAAATTTATTTAACCTCTGCTACCCTCTTCTCCAGAGAAGCAAGTTTCTCTTCGTTTCTCTTCTTAAGGTTTTCATAGGCTTTCTCTGATATCAATCCGTCCTTGAACTCCCTCTCAAGAAGGTTTATAACCCTCTTAACACTTGCTATCTCCTTTGCTATATTTTCCCTCTCTTGTATCTTCTCCACTGCCACTGTCGTTGGCTTCATTTTCGGTAGCTGTACCTTGAAAATGCTCTCCACACTTCCCTTTACCCTCTTCACAAAGAATAACAGTATGACTATAACAGCAATCAAGATTATCAGAACGATTATCAGCCATATCGGTAGGAAGGTGACGAAGGGTTGTACAAATGTGGCTTTCGAAAGCAGATACTTCGCTCTTTCCAGAAGGTTCCACCCGACGTAAACCGCGCTGAGTGCGTCATCATACATCTTCTTGTTAAGATAATCCTTCGCTTCGCTTAACTTTTCTTTTATTTCATCTATCAGCGGTTCAACTTCGCTAACGTCCTTCCCAACATCTTTCGCTTCCTTAACATCCAACTCGAAATCCCTCAATGCCTTCTCGAGTCTCTCTATCTCCCACCTCACAAGATCTTCTCGAGAGGTGAAGACCACTATCTTGAACATCTTTTCATCGCTTGTTTTGTTGTTGTATGCGACTCCTTCCGCTACAAGCGTTCCGAAGTATTCCTTTGGTTCAGCGATGCTCGGCATGCTCAGCTTCATGTTGAAGGAGGTGGAATTGCCGGGAGAAAGATAATCAACAATTTTAGGTGTTATCTCGGTCCACGGCGTCGGGAGTCCGATAACTCTAAGCGTTACGTTTCTGAGTCCCAAACCACCAGTGTTTTCAACCTCAACAGTTATGTATTTCGTCGTTCCTGTTTCTATTCCGATTTCCTGTAGGTATTTAGTTATCTCTATTTTCGGGACTTTCTCCTCTGGCGGTGCAGGCGGCGGAGGTGGCGCTTCACCTGGGGGAACCGGAGGTTCTGGTGGGCCAACACCCCTCTCTGCAACCAGGAAGCTTGCATTGGCAGAGGCAGTAGGCTGGGCGGGATCGTAGGTAACCAAGGCATTCACATAATATGTTCCGAGTGGTTGTGTAGGTGTTATGTAGAGGTTCTTTACCAATGTCCTGTTTGAAAGGGCAGGAACATTGACGAAATCATACTGATAACTCCATGTCTGGTTTTGACCAGAAACCCAATATTCAACTTTAACATCCGTGTGCGAAACCTCTCCCCTGTTCTCTATATATATCTCAAAATCTATGTAATCATTCTGATAAGCCTGACCTTCCAACAGGTTTATCGAAACGTCGTACGGACCTCCTGCAGATATTCTGAAGACCTCCATATCCCAGCCAGGTTTTCCGCCAAGCATAACCTCCAGGACAGCTACGTAGGTCCCTGTTTGTGTTGTATTCTCATCCAATATTTCTGTTAGATAATTATAGAAACCAGGGGAGGTCTCTGTGAAATCACTCTTATTCAACTGACCCCATGGACGAGTAACCAATTGAAGCCCGTAGATGGAACCCGTGTAGTATACTTTAAGATCTATCGAGTCCGGTTCGGACGGGACCCCATTCGCCAGGACAGAAACACTCATGGGCATGGACTGTCCGATGAGCGAGGGATCTGGTATAGCGACCCTCGCTGTTATCTCGCTCTCTTCCTTAACCTCAAACTGATAGGTTGAGTTTTCGTATAACATCTTGCCCACACTGCTTTCATAATACGAGGAATTGGCTATTATGGTATAGTTACCCAAGACGGCATCATCAATGATCTCGAATTCAGGTGGTATCTCTATCCTGCCATTTGATAAAGTTGTATGAATAGTTGAAGGATCAGGAGGTATTATCAGATTCTGAAGAGGATCCCTTATTGAAAATGTTACATTCGTATCCCCTATCGGACTGCCCAAGAAATCCTCGACGCTGTAGTTGACCGCTCCCCTTTCTCCCTGATAGTAAATGCCGCTCTGCCTGAATGTTCCCAGATTTATCATAAGTTTCTTATATATTGTAAAGTTCGAAGAGTTCGTCCCGTTCTTCCCCTGGATATCGAAGGATATTATGCTAATGTTATAAACACCCTTGAGGGATGTATTCCCCCATAGTCCGTGATCTGCATCGTAGGGGAAATATATATCATACGTGTATAAATTGCCGGTCTGCCCGAATGGGTCCATCTGGGCTGAATAGTTCGTGCCATCGGGTCCTGTTATGTTTATGGAGGCGTTCTGAATGGGGTTCAGGGAACTTAGATCCGTTACGTTCGCAAATATCCTCAAAGTCCCGTTCTGCTCTGTGGCATTTGGATATATCCCTATCTCCACAACAGGCTTGACGTAGGGATTAAGAACTATCTGGAGAATGACGAAGTCAGGAGACGAACCAGCTTGAGTGGCGTTTATGGTATAGTTGGTACGATGGAACTGTACGGGAGCGTTGGTTACATTGTAAAGAACCGCGAACCTATGGGATTCAAGCTTGTTTATCGTAAAGCTCGTTTCATTGGTCCATGTATAATTGACAGGACTTGATTGGGAAGAGTAAGGAGTTATGTTGAAATCCAGTTGGACATTCCCTGTATTATCTATCGTGATGTTGTTGGGACAGACATGACCCAATTCTGGGCTCATGGGTCTTTCGCAGTAGGGCGGATCTGGCGTGATGGTCCATGTCCTGCTAGTGGGAACTCCTATCTCAATACTCAGATTTTTCCACCCGGCATTAAGAGTGGTGATGTTAAGGGTTCCGCTGTAAATCCCGGGATTGTAACCTGCAGGGATCGAAACATTGACTATAACTATCTGGACTTCACCAGCCGACATGTTCGTAATGTTAGGCGGATTGAACTGGAGAGGAACGAAGGTGAAATTGAAATCGCTCAACCCTATAACCTCAAGGGTCAGGTTCACTACCTTGTCGTTACCTGAAGAATTGAGGGTGAGATTATCGAAGTTTACATTCGTTCCATGCGTGACATTGGCTGTCAGATTATCCTCTGGTATTTGAAGAATAATGTTTGATTCGACAGTTATATTAAGCAGTGTGTAGTTCACGCTTTTACCCACCTCCGGATTTACCCATTCAACACTGACGTTCACGGAATAATTCCCCGGAAGCGTTCCATTTGAAACAGTTATCAAGAAATACCTTACACAGGAATCCCCTGCCTGGACATTCCCACAAGATTCTAAGGAAGAATTAGAGGTTATGTTGCCGGGTAGGCCCAAAGTTATGTTAGAGCTGAATGCGACCCCGGTCTCTATGTTTGTCGCATTCACTAATATAGGGAAGCTCTGGCTTACGTACCACGTTATGTTTTCTGCTGTGTAGTTGGTGGGGTCGATAAAAATACTCATGTTGGTTCCCGCGACCGCCACCTCCAGGGTTATGTTTTTCCATCCATCGTTACCGCTGGTTATGTTCAGAGTCCCGTTGTAAGTACCAGGCAAGGTCTCATTGGAGACAGTCAGATTTATTTGTATCTCCTTCAGTTCGCCTGCCCCCATAAAAGAAACGTTGGGCGGTAGGAGTTCGAAAGTGAAGTTATTATCGAAACCTGAGACATTGAATGTGATGTTCTGTAGAGGAGCGTTACCGCTCGAATTTATCGTGAAGTTCCCTATGTTCTTCTCCTTTTCTTTCGCGACAATGCTGGATATCTTGTTGTCGGTTATTGGAACTATATCAAGAATGGAGTTCGGAAGAACTGTTACGTTTACAGATGTCGTATTTATCTTATATGAATAGTCTGCGTTCCTCCATTCGACACTTACGTTGAATGTGTAGTTACCTGGAGGGGTTCCGTTCAAAACAATTATTGAGAAATATCTCTCGCACGATTTGCCTATAAGAATATCACCGCAACTTTCTATCGTTGTGTTCGCTGTTATGTTTGGAGGCAGACCCAACGTTATGTTCGCGTAGTAGGCAGAACCGTTTTCCAGGTTTGTTGCATTCGCCGCTATGGGGAGACTTTGATTACGATACCACGTTATGTTATCATAGGTCAGGTTGTCGGGTATAGAAACTATGCTCAGATTTGTTGTATAGCCTTCGACGGTGAACTCCTCAAAATCAAAACCACTGTTGTTATTTCTTGTCGCGTTGCAGTTCAGCGTGTATGTCTTGTACTGGGATGGAGCGTTGAACTGGATGAAATAGCTTCCGTTGTTGTAATCGGTTATGTTATCCTGACTAACCTCTGTTGAATCGTATGTGCAGTTTATGGTTGCATTAGGTACCCATACATCCTCCCTGTAATTTTTTACCTCGAGCGTAACATTGACTATTCTGTCAGGGAACCCTGTTTTGTTTTTGATTGATGTTATGTTGATGAAGTATTCATCAGTAACGTTGAATGCGAAAAAGCTCGTGTTCAGAAGATACCATGTATCGTTGTAAACCCATAGCGTGATGTTCCATAGGCCAACTGAAGCGTTATCAAGGAGATAGTAGCTGTTGTTGAAAAGTTTATCCCCATCTTCATCGTAAAGGGTCATGTTTATATCATCGCTAGCGCCCGCAGTCCCCATGTCCAGGGTCGCATTAATTCTTTTCGAAAGGTTATAGTAATCGATGGTCACATTGGCCTTTATAATAAAAGTTTCGTTCCTGTTGAATACGGTCACGTTAACGTCCGAGATGTTATGCGCTTTAACTTCGGTAACGACCTGCCAGGCTTCCAGGACATCTTTCGTCAGAATAACGTTGCTGAGAAGCCCGTATTTTAGATTCATTATCTGATTCTCATCTGCAGCAGTCCCGTTAAACTGCATGTAAGAAACCTGTCTTATGCTTCCATTCGCTGTTATGTTTGTTGCATTCAATGTTATACCTATCCTTCCGGATTTGTCAACATCGTTATAGGCAAAAAAGTTCGATGTTCCGCTTTCGTTTATGTTTATTATCCCTGCTGACCAAGATCCCTGCTCTTCACCGGCCCATGCCCATGACCCCGGATCCGTTGTATTCGACATGTTAGGATACGTATAAGGCGGGTCGTTGAACGTATCGTTGAAGGTTGTGTTCACATTTACTCCGGGAGCGGATGAGTATGCCGACTCTCGGGTTATGTTATAGGTTTCGTTGTTCTCATATATCTGCTCTATCTTAACAAAAAAACTGTTTGAATAGAATACGTATCTCTTAGTCATGAACCCTTCGTTGGTTTTGTTGTCGGGCAGACCCCATAAGGTTTCTTTGCCCTGCTGTTCGACAACTATCCTTACGGGACCAATGTGCTTGAAGGTGGCATTGTCCCTGAAATCGAATCCGAAGTTCTGCGTTCCGTTAGAATAGTTCAGATATTCTGCTGTCCTTCCCTGCGAATCCTCCTTGAGAATCTCGTTTGTCGTCCCCAGATCAATTACATGATAGATGCCCGATGTATTCTCAGCTCGTTCGGTGTCAACAAACCATGCCATTATTGAGTTGTTTACATTGAACTCATCTATGCTGCCTGCATAGCTGTATACAAGATCACTAGTGTAGTTTGGTTTTTCCTTGTTTCCATTTTCAGTTATATCGAAGTAAACGTAATAATATCTCATGGTGTTTTTGGGATTTGTCCCGTTCAGCAAGAATGAAACAACACCGACAGCGTTAGAGGTTGCATTGTAATCATCGTATTTATCGAACTGACTCTTCACCTCCCAGAGTACGGAACCTGTTGAATTGTATTCAATAACACGGGTGGAATTCTCATCAAAGGTTCCTGTGATGTTCATTTCACTCAGAATCTCTGTAAAGTTCACTTCATACTCAACGGGCCAGTCTATTCGGTCTGTCTTGTTGTTGGGGCTGTAAAATTCACTGGTGTTCAAATCAATCCTGACCCTATAACGCCAGACTTCACTCCACCATTCATCATCATAGTTCTGTGATGAGGTGTTCAAAACCCCAAGGCCTAAAGCAAACAGAACTATACAAGCCAAAATGAAAATTTTGTAACGAATTTTATTCACCCTTACCAGACAAAATCATTTTTTTGGTTCTTTCGTACGCTTCCTTGCTTATGAATCCCTTCTTGAAGGTGTCTTCAAGATCTTTAAGCAACGCTTCCTTCCTTTTCTTCTTTACTTCCGGTGACTTTGGAGGGAGAGGTTCTATCTTAGGCTTTTCCTCCGCTTTGGTTCCTGTCTTCGGTTCCTCAGCTTTCGCCTCCGGTGCAGCTGCAGGAGCAGACGGTGCAGCCTCGGCCTCTTTAATCTTAATTTCGATTTCATTCAGCTTATCGAGGTTGGCCTGCTTGGCCTTTTCAAATTCCTCCTTGGACATTCTCTTGTTTTTGTATTCATCCTCGAGTGTTTTTATGAACATCTTTATTTCCTCTTTCTGTATTTGCAATTCATTGACGACATCCTTTCCGGCTTCTTCCGCTCCACCAGCAGGTTTGAAGGTCTGCCTGAATGCCTCGAGATCGTCCCTTGTTATGAATTTTGAGAGTTTCGTATTCATGTCATCAACGCTTCTCATAAGTTCGTTAACAAGATCCTCCATGCGATCCTGCTTTGTTCTGTAGAGCAAAAACTCCTCCATCCTTTCGCTCAGTTCAGCATAAATTGATTGAACCCTGTCAGCGGATTTTTCAAGGTTGTTCTTCATGGTATCCATGTCCTGAAGATTTTTAGCAACCTTCTTGCTACTGTTTATAACACTTTCCAAGCTCCCTATGTTGACCATAACATTCTTCAGCCTGTTGATGGTCTCATTCAGGGCATCTATAACCCTTCCCATCCTTTCTATCTTCATTCCCTGATTCGACATTTCTCTGTCCCTCTTTTTCATCTCCATAACAATCTTTTCAGGATCAACCTGTGAAACAGAATCCATGATTTTTCCTATCTTGACCTCCTCCTCCTTGAGGGAGGCCTCCCTCTGGTATATGATGGACCTCAGTTCACCCATGCTTTCCGTTACCCTCTGAACCTTCTCATCAACCATCTTTCTCCCTTCCTTTATGGTCTCAACAACAGCCTTGAGCTTTTCAACATCAATCTCGAATTTCTCAACCCTTGCTCTAACATCGGTTACGTCCTTGCTGCTCTCCTCAGCCTTTGCCGCAGCCACCACATCCTTGATCTTGCCTGTTATTTTTGTCTCAAAATCTTCCATGAGTTTTTGAAACTTCTTCTCTTCCTTCGGTTTTTTTGGTGGCTTCTTCTCTTCCTTCACAACCATAACCGGTGCTGCAGGGGGAGCTACAGCAGGAGTTGGTGGGGGAGCGGCAGGCTTGGGCTTTTCTTTAACACCCTTTGCCTTAAGCTTTTCAATCTTCTTGTTTATCTCAGCCAACCTTTCCTCATTCTTTTTCTTAACATGCTGGTAATCTTCTTCCATGATAGAGGCTTCGGAGTAGGCATCTTCCAGAGAAGTAAGCAAGGTCTCTATTTCCTCCTTCTGGTGAAGAAGATGTTCGAGACTCTCTTTATCTCCTGCTTCAGGAGTTTTCTTTTTGATACCTTTGGTTTTAGAAATTCCTTTACCCCCAACTTTAGTCTTCCCAACCATACATTAATTAATTGATTACGAAATCTAAAATAAATAGATGTAAAATAAATGAAAATAGACTATTTCTTCATCCTTGCCTTGAGCGAATCCACGTAACTCTCAGCCATGGTGAACATACCCTGCTTCATCTTATCCTTCGCCAGGTTCAATTCGATCTCCAGATCACCTGTGTCCACCTTCCTCTTCTTCATCGCCTCTATCTCTTTATCAATCTCCTCTATCTTCTTGTTCACCTCTACGTACTTGTCGATCTCCTTGTCCGAGAGCCTTCCCGTATCGTGAATAAGTGGACGGAAGGATATGAAGTATGGTTTACCTTCGTTGTAGGCCGGGTTCTGAACGAGGGCTGTTCCTGTCACAAGCTTGACAACCTTCGAAGCGTAATCAGTTCCGTACTTTGTCTTAACCCTGCCTATATCCCCTTCGTACTTCGTCCTCAGCTGTATCTCTGTCGCTATGTTCGCCCTTATCGCTCCCCTGAAGTCCATAAGGACCTGGGAGATCATGAACACTCCTATTCCCCACTTACGGAACTCACGGCAAGCCCTTTCTAAGGCAACATAACCGCCCTTACCTCCATACTTCGGAAGCAGCCTGTGGACCTCATCGTATACCAACAGCAATTTTATCTCCCTTTCCTCTGGAAGCGCAGCCTTGAAAACAGAGCTAACGGTCTTCCTGACGAAGTGATCTATCTGGCCTGTTTCCAACCTGTTCATAACGAATACCGTTATTTCGCCAGGTTTCCTGTACTTCTGGATGTCCACCTCCATATCAGGATCGGTAACAAGAATGATATTGGTCTTGAATGCCGTTGCGTCCTCTGGTTTAAGGCCGAACTGTGAGTAAAGATTGATCATCCTCTTGTCTCTGCATGACTTCATGAACCCTGTCCACTGCGCGGTCGGATCGAAAACTATGACAGGAACCTTCCTCTTTAACATCTCCTCTGCAACTATCATTGCCGAAACAGATTTACCTGCTCCGGTCGCTCCCGCCGCCAACGAATGCATCATTAACGCCTTGGTATCCATGTACGCCTTCACATCGGTCTCTGCTATCTTACCCACGAGAACTGTGTCAGGTCCGGCCCTCGGAAGCTTCTTGAAGTCTATCGGGAATATGTACCTCCTCTTTGCCCTCCTTCTCACCATCCAGGTAGCATAGAGCTTTCTTCCGAAATAGAAACCTGGTATGAGAAGGAAGATCACCACATATGTTAACCAGTGAAGGAAAACTGCTCTAAGTAAAATCAGAGGAGCCGGTAAAAGGATAATATCAAAGGAATCAACCGCATACGCCGACTTCCTGCCGTCCCAGTATGTGACATTCAGTTCAACAACGTACCTGTCCTGTGGCGTACCTTGCGGAATGGGAATTGATTTCGTGAATGTCTTGATGTTCTCTATTGCCAGGGTTTCCGAATTCTTTACTATGAGATTCTCTGTTTCCAAACCCTTCACTTCGTAAGTAACAATTATGTCATCTATTTCTGCCGTTGGTCCCATGTTTAAAAGCGTGACTTCGAATTTAAGGTTACCTCCAGGTTCAACGGTCTTTGTTAAGACATTAACATTTACATCAAGCAAGGGTTCTACAGGTATCTCGACCTTTATGGTAACGGGCGTTACATGCGTGATGTTTCGGTCCCTAACATTCGAAACAATATCACCTGTGTATATGCCAGGCTGTGTCGTCGGCAAAGCGTAAAGCTTGACCTTCATAACACCCGTTGATTTTCCTCGAACTGTGAATACTGGTTTTTCAATCTGGACGAGCTCCCAGGCATTTCCTGTAACGCTTGTTTCGACCGTGATTGAACTCCCAAGGTTGTTGAGTATGTCTATCGAATGAATTTCATGTTCCCCTGGTCTCAGCGTGACGAATATCAGGGTTGATTTAATTTCGACGGGGATCGCAGGAACTCCAGGCACTCCAGGCACACCAGGAGCCCCCACTCCTACTCCAGGTCCAACTCCAGGTGGCGCTGGTGGAGTTGGCGGTGCGGGTGGGCAATCCGTCGAACATACTGCTGTTGATTCACCGGTTACAGTTGAACAATTTCCGTCACCACATATGTATTCAGCAAGGACGTAAGCTCCTGAAATGCTGCTTGTATTTATGCTTATGGTGGAATCGTTCAGGTTTATAGAGCTTGGCAATCTTGTCCATGTGATATCCTCATTCGAAACGCAACCAACTCCTATCCTTGTCCAGATACTGCAGTGATAAACTCCCAGGTTACTCAGCGTGAATCCTGAAAGTTGTGAATAATCCATTGTCAGCGTCCCCATACTGGAGTTCAACACGTTGGTTATGGATATTCCCCTCAAAGCCGAACTACTAACCCAGATAGGCTCTATTTCACCAAATGTCACAGGATCAATAAGGTTAACCAACAGTGGCGTATTGATAAGATTCATAGAGTCGTTCCAGAAGTATACGTCTATGTCGAAATTCCTGGCATCAACAGTTTGGTTATAGTAGCCAGTTCCATTGGTTGTGATGTTCGCATAGGATATGTTTGTTCCCACTTCCCACAGACTGAACTTGACCTGTATGGGTGGTCTCGATATTTTCTCTTCGTCCCTAGCCTCTCCTGAGAAGAACACACCTGCAAACGCTTCAAACGTTGTTGTAGTTGAATTACAGTTACCTGATTTATCGCAGGCAGTTACATTTAACGTGTGTATACCAGCAACTGTTACGTTAGTGAAGTTGTATTCAAAGAGGAAGTAGTCCCCAATTTCTGAAATCAAGGTCATGTTGAACAGTTCGGTGTAATTCGTTCTGGAAATTCGAACGGTTGCATTCTGAACAACACCTGCATCTGTCACGTTCGCCCGTATGTTCGCGGTTGAGAACATTGGAACCCTTGCTGCAACTATTATCTCTATGCTTGGTGGTTCGGAATCCGTGTATATGATAGCGTCTTGTTCGCCGTCAAAGTATAGCAAGCTCTTGTTGGTGTAGTTCGCTGTTACGTTGATATCATAACTCTTTGCTATCGCGAAATCAGGAGCAGTGAAGTTCATCAGCCACAGGCTTTCGTTGGATGAGTAGGTTATGTTTGTGAGGTTCATTTCCATTGATAGGGTCTCGTTATACAATGTTAAATTCCATATCACCAGGCTCGTATTGTCCACAGGGCTCGTCCCGTATGTAAGGTTAACCTTTACCTGTATGGTGTCGTTCCAGGTTATGTTTATAACAGGGTTTGTATTCGTGGGTTCGATGATATCAACAAAGTAGGGGTGAACAGTTAGGTTAACAAAGGTCTGTTCTGTCTGCGTCCCTGATGCGGCTGTATAATTGGTTGTCTTTACATTGCCCGTGTAATAGTTCCACTGGTAGATAACAGGAGCTGTGTAATTCAGGCCTATGTACTCGTATTCACCGATATCCATCTGGAGCTGGGTCACATTCTTTTGAACCACACCAAGTATCCCGCCTTCTATTCCTGTATCGAGGACAAGGTAGATGTTACCCGTGTTATGGACCGTTATGGTTTCAAGAGGACCTGTGGTTCCCTGTATAACCTCTTTCGATATGTTTGCAGGCGTTTGCGTCCAGGTAAGGTTTACTGGAACTATCACACTTACGTTGACAACATCGTACGTCCCCAGCCCGCTCGCATTGATCATTCCGTAATACTTGTCGCTCGGGAAGTTGCTTTGAACGTATATCTCGATGGTCACGTATTGCGTGTCGTTTATGGGCATTGATGCTATGCTGTCAGGATAGTAGGTCACGGTGAAGTTATCGCATACCGCCCCGGACCCTGGTGTGCAGTTGAATGATATGCTGTCGACTTGATAGTTACCTATTGACCTCAGGGTTATCGAGATATTTTCGGATGAATCTGGTTGTATAACGATATCGCTTACGTTATCCTGAACTATGTCCAGTACAGGGTTCTGAGTGACGTTTACCTGTATGTAGGTCTGGTTGAAACCGGGGGAACCGTTAATATCTATCCAATCCGACGTTAGGTTCACATAATAAACTCCTGGTGAGGTCGAGTTCGGGATGTTTATGATGGGTTGTCCGTAACTCGATTCGTTCCTTAGTATGGTCCCGAACGCGAACGTATCCTGGGAAGCTGACCAGCTAACGGGTGTGGTTATAGAAAGGTTTACATAGTACGCTCTTGCATGGCCCGTGTTGTTCATGTCTATTCTGACCGGGATGTCCTCCCCCGCGTAAATGGTTATGTCGGTGATTTCAATGCTCGTTACATTCGGATTTATCTCCATCGTTGTTATTCCAGCAGCCAGAAGATCTCCGTAAAGATAACACCCAGATTTGCTTCGGGTATCGTTTGCGCATATATGAAGCGTATGGATCCCCGAGATGTTGGAGGAGTAGTTCACGCTGTAATAGGAATCGTTCTTAACCATGTAATCCTTGAATGGGCTCTCAACCTTGGCATAGTAATGGAGCCATGAATAGTATGCAGAACTTATCTGCGATCCGTTGACATCATGAACGGTCAGGTTTATGTTCTGGTCTCCAGGAAGCGTGAAACTCGTTCCGTTCTGGACGGCATCAGCCGTGAAGTTCGCTCCTGGGGTTACGGACTGGTTTATCACGATCAAGTTTTCGTTCACGGTGATGTTTATGTAAACTGTCGAGGCCTCATCGTTGTTGAATGTTACGTTGAAGTATTGCATCTCTCCCTCGAAATTAACATATTCCGTGTGATTGTATCCTGATTCGTTACCTACTGACTGGCGGATCAATTTCGAGATACTGGTGTAGTTTATATCTCCGGGTCTCATTACCCGTATCCAGGCCTTGTCAACCGCGAAATTATCCGTTATTTTCGCAGAGATTGAAACGTTCTCGAAGATTATTTCGAATATGTCCGGCGTTACGCTAACATCCTCTATTACCGGAGGAATATCCGTTACGTTCAGCCAGAAGTCCACGTAATCCTCGTCAGGATCCGCAGGCAACGTTGTATTTATTACCCATAGCTTTACGTAGAACAATCCCTCGGTGGCTCCACCACCAACACTGTAGTTAACATAGATATTTTGTTTGTCTCCCTTCTCTACATCCAGGGCCGGAGGCGAATAAACAACAAGTCCTGTTCCATTCCCCTGTAATGCTATGTCAAACACCATCTTAACGTTACCTATGTTGGTTACGTTTATCACCCCAACCTCACCATCCATGTTCGGAGGTGTTAAGAAGGTTCCGAATGTCCTCGAAACAGGTTCTATCAGCCAGCTTGAGTTCAGGGGAATGCTTATATTCATCAAGGCCAGGTCCTCTCCGCCAAGGACGGCTGCTGCCTTTATGTATGCCCAGTAGTCACCCGGTTCCTGTCCACTTGGGATGTCCATGTAAATATCCACTGTTAAGTTTTCGGTGGGTCTCAAAATACCCTGGGTTTCAGGTATGAAAGTCACGTTGCATTCAGGACATTTCGTTTGCAGATTGCTCCCTATACCAGAGGTTAAACTCATTGTTATATCTCTTACCCAGTCGTTTCCTATTGAAAGGACGGTTACGTTTCCTATGTAAAAATTCTGGCTGTCGTGCGGGACATTGTCGTTGATTAATTGCGATTCAAAGATGTCCAGTATAGGATTTGAGGTGACCTTGATATCTGTCGTATTAGTTGTCCAGTTCCACGCCTGATCAGGATCCATCCATGATGCATTCCCTATCAAATGGATAAGTTGAGGTGTTGTCGCTTCTGGGACGGTAATCTCGAAATGCCAGACGCATTTCGTAGTGTTAGACATGTTTCCGCAGTCATGGTAATGCAGTGTCTGATTGAATATTATGATTCCTCCGGCATCATCATACGCCGAGATGTTTACGAAGTACGCGCGGGGCGGACCAAGGTTGGTGAAGTTTATGTACATGTCTGTCGTGTAGTTAAGAGTCTGGGTTATATTGGAGGCTATGATTTCAGGGGTTTGCTCCATTGCATAGTTTATCTTACCCCACACCGTGAAATTACCTGCGTACGAATAATTCGCATTATACTCAGGACTCTCATCCCGAGCGTAAACTGTCACGTCATATACGCCCCCTATGGGCGGGTAGTAGGAAACCCTGTACGTATCGTTGTATATATTCGACATGGTCTCATTGGTATACGTACCATTGGGAAGCTGTATGTAGGCCCATACAAGGTCAACTTGGTAATCATCCGTAACGTTCGCCGTTATATTGGTGTAGTTAGCAACAGCCTCTATTCCGTCTGTCGGGTATATAGAGGTCCCAATTATTTGGGGCGGTTCCGTATCCTTTATGTGGATCAGGGCAATGGCCTCGTCTATACGTGCGCTGTAAAGTTGCGTGGCGTTATCCGTTATGTTGCATTTGAAGGTCATGTCTCCCTTATCTTCCGGATACCATGTAAAGAAAACATATCCAGTCGAGTTCGTGCTCTTGCTGCCGTTGTAAACGTATCCGCTGCCGTTGTCGTAATAGAAGTTAACCTGGTAATCGCTTATGCCTGCTCCCGATTCCCCATCGACCACCCTGCAGGTGTTGTTGAATGGGAAGGGATAGGAAACGTTGGATTCGTCCGGAGGACTTATCCATACAACATCGGCCAGACCTGATATCTCTATAATCACGCTATCCTGTCCCATGTCATAGCTCGGTTTAGTGGCTTTAGCCGTGATATTCCGGAAGCCTGTTTGCTGACTACCAAGGTATATATCAGTGGTTTCGCCTTCCGGAGCTATCTCTATGCCCGATTCATTGTACCATCTAACCTCCAGGTTACCTCCAGTTATGTTGTTGTTATTTTCATCCCAGACATCGGCATGTGATCCACTTATCGTATCATCCTTGTCCCATTGACTTCCGTTCAGAGGATAGGTAATGTTGGCGTAGAGGGCCCCCTTGATAGTCAAAGTGGTTGTGTTTGTTTCGGAATCTTCAGAACCAAGTTTTGTTGCATTGATGTAAATGTTATGGACGTCCGCTTGTATATCATCAGGCGGGTTGTATAATATCTCTGTGTTACCACTGGAATCTGTTGTGTTGTAACCTATGTAGCCATAGGTTGAGTTGTAGAAGCTGACATTCGCTCCTTCGGCACTCCCAAGCAACGCTTCTTTTACGTGGACGCTTATGGTTGAGTTGTAATAATATGATCTGTTAATTGCAAATGTGTCGTTCCTGTAGATTATCGTTGGGTCTCTGTTTATAACATCTATGAAGAGCTGCCTCTTTATCCTTATCATCGTATATCTTTCCGGGACTGATGTATTGTAGTAAAGTGTTTTATCATCCGTTATGTTACACGTTATATTATACCAGCTAGCGTTCTCTGGCGAGCCTCCTCCAGTCACCCATGTCCATCTAGCCCTTCCGTTAAGGGTTGCATTCGAAAGATCGTAGTCCTGATAGGTTCCGTTCTTGTAGAAAGTCACGTTGTATCCCTCTATTGGTTGTCCTGTGTTCGCATCCGTTACATAGCAGTCCACCTGAATTGTAGAACCTGCCTGATATTCGGTTCCGGATACCGGTTGTATATCGCTTATCTCGCTCCATCCGTATACATAGACAGTCGAATAGTTTGTATTTCCGTCGTAATTGGTTCTTGTCGCATTCACGTATGTAAGGTTTGGACCAAGCGGATAATTGTAGGGAACACTCCAGTTTGTGTCGTAACCTGAAGTGAGGTTAACCCAGCTACCGTTGTACCAGACAACAGAAGAATCATTCACAAAGTTCCCACACTCGTCCTTCACAGTTGCATTGAAATAAGTCGTTGTGTTCCTGTTGATAATGGTTCCATTTACGGGATTTACAATGGTTATGTTTAGCTGCCCTATTATGGTAAAGCTTCTGTTGGAAGGACTTGTGAAGTTTTCATATTCGTAGCACGTATCATTCGTTCCTCCGAACCAATATTGTGTCCCCACGGTTGACCCACATCCGGGATCAGAGAAGTTCTCGCAGTAACCATTGGATGATATACAGGAATACGTACGGCTGAAGTTCGTCCCGTTCTCTGTTACCCACATCCATCCCTTCGCACCATCAGGCCATCTGGGGTAGTCATCATCCCTTATCCTGAACCTCATCATTTCCTCTTCGTTCCCGAACCTTCTGATGGACGAATTGCTGAATATGTAGGAAACGGTCACATTGTCCTCTGTTAACGTGAAGTTTTTCACTTCCGTTTCATCAGTGTAGTTGAACGGATCAGTAACGTTGAACTTGTAGTAGTTCAATCTCCCTGGTGTCTGATTCGAATCCGAACAAGCGAATCTTTCATAGATGTACACATCCGTTCCTGCAGAACTCTTGGTTTCGTTGTGTACAAGAGTCCAGCTAACATTATCAAAACTCTTCCAAAGCGAGATGTTATCCTCGTTCCAGTCTGCATCTCCGAAATAAACATGGAAGGTATACTGCCTCCCCCAGCCATCCAGCACAGGAGTTACCCACGGATTTGATAGATACGGGGCATTACCAATGTTGAATGCATCTACTTCTGTCGTCTCATTCAAAACGTAGTAACTCCTGTATACCCTCATTATTATGTTCCAGTCACCCTTTTTCTGTCCACTGCTATCCCAGCTGCAGTTGTACCACCCCCCTCCTTCCTGCCAGTTCCCTGTACAGTAACGTATGGTCGCACCGTTCTGCAGCCTGTATTCCTGAGGACTTCCTCCGTGGTATCCTAACGTTGCTGAATCCACGCCATAACCCAAATTATCTGAACAATCGTCCTCAAGATATCCGCTCACGTTTACGAGATCACCCTGCAGGTACCCTACCCTACCCACGGGATAGTATACGTAAGGTCTGAGGTCTGAATGTACTTCTACTTCGTATATTGAAGAGTTTACATCGAAGTAACAGGAGTCGTTGAATATTCCACCTGTCCAGTTGTGTGTGCCTATCGTGTAATTACATTCACCAACTGGCGGAGCATCAAGGAAATAATAGTTCGTATAACCGCTGCTGTTCACACTTGATATGCTTCCCGGATCCCAGGAATTCGGATCAGATGCATTCGTGGTTACCCAGAACATCGTATTACCAGAGCCTAACGTTTGATTTGTGTCGTTGTCTATCATCTCCAGGCTGAGGAGAACAGAGTACGTTCCGTTCCTCCAGACCCATGAGTTTTGATGTCCCAGATAAGGCTCTACCCTGACATTATCCCTCTCTATGCTGAAGTTGTGGGCCTGCGTACCAACCTGGTATGTATGCGTATCTGTTGCATTAAAGCTGTAACTCCAGTTACCTATCGCTGTACAACCTATTGATTCGAAGCTTGTGTTAAGATAAATGGTCTGGTTTATCGGACCTTCCAGGGTTATTTCATTATCCTTCTTCCAGTCCTGATACTGGAAAGGACAACCACCCCCTGATTCTACATTCAGACATTTTATGTACAACTCGATAGTCACGTTATCCAGATCTTCATCCGTTACCCTCACAGAGAAATTCCTCATTTCTCCCCATCCTGCCGGATCCTTCAGATTAGTTTCATTCTCAAGGACAGGCTTGGTTTTGATGAAGAAATGATTCGTAACGTTGGTTGAATTGGGGTTATACAGGTACTTCGAGGAGTTCATCCTTGTGTGATACCACCTTGCTTTCATTGCAGTTGTCGTTCTGTTACATTCGTAAAATCCATCCGATGGATGCTTGTAGACCGTGCAGTTGAACACAAAACTGCTGTTTTCATTTATGAATTCTATCGAAACATTCCCGTCGTTTATGAAGTCTCCTTCACAATCACTCTCGAGATAAACCTGCTGCGTTATGTTATCTACACCTCTCAAGAACTCTTCTCCCATCTGAGGCGACGGGCTGACAGTGTAGATGGTTTGATGGAGATCCCCGTATATCTTGAGTATAAGGTTTACCGAGAGGTTCACGTTCTGGTAACAGCTATCGGTAACCCCGGCCTTCCAGGACTGGTTACCAACAGTATACTGTGGAGAGCATCCCGGGTTGAACGAGTAGTTGGCATGTCCGGTTGTGTTGGTCTTTGTGATATTTCCATAGTCCCAGCTGCTCGGGTCAGAAGAGTTCGTTGTTACCCAGAATGTAACGTTCGTGTTGACTGCGATGGATTCGTTTCTATCCGTGTCATTGACCTGCACTATTAGCAAGGTTATGTCGTTTTTGGATCTGTTGACTTCCGAAAGGTTACCAAATGTGTATCCGATTTCTATACTGTCCACTGTTATGTTGGGACCACTCTGATTGGTGGTGTTCAACGTATTGGTCCCGTCATCCAGTTCGAACATAAAGAAGTTCGTTGTTACATCTCCGATATCGTTGCAGTTGAAATCGGTAACAAGCAAACTGCATGTATCCTGTCCTCCGTAGACAGTTGTTGAATTCTTCATAACCCACGCTCCACCATAGTTGTTGGTCCTCACCCACAGGTTACAGGTGACATTGTCTTCTTGTGGATCCGATATATCAACGCTGTAGTTGTACACGACACCCCAGCCGTCCTCTCCCGGAGTAACAGAAAGGCCGCTGTAACCTGGCGGGGTGTTGTTCAGGTAGATGTAATCAGTCAGAACAGTTACGTTGTCGTTGTAGTCTGGCGTTTTCTCCACAGTCATCCTTACAGTGTAATTCCCTCCCTTATGGCCAAACGTAATCCATGTACAGTTATACCATCCCGTTCCTTCGTCGTTTACAGTCCCGTTCTCCGTGCAGTTCTCCCATCCATCAGGACCATTCAATTCGAGCATAACCAGGGAAAGGCCTGTCTGGTAACTTTCGTTTATCCCGATTCCACTGCAGTCTGTCGGAACGCCGAATCTGAAGGTTACGTTATCACCTACAGGGATGTTTGAAGCATATGTCTGGTTGGGTTCTGTCAGGTTTGTTTTTAACTGTCCTACAATGGTTATTGGAAGTGCTTCTGTGTTGTACGGTGAAGCAGCTGAAGCCCCTCCCTTGTAACACGTATCATTGTAATACGCACCTGATCTCCAGTACTGGTTTCCCACACCATACGAGCAATTCGGATTGAACGTGTACCTCAGATAACCGGAATTATCGGTCTGATTCACATAAGCCAAGATGTAAACATTTGGCTGGGAGGCGTTTGTTGTTGTCCAGAATCCTCCCCAGATCCCTCCCTCCACAGTCACAGAACCCCTGTCTTCATCGGTTATGTATATTTCAAACAATTCCGTATCATCGAAATCCCTGTCTACCGAAACCCCGTAACCAGAAGATGGAACACCCAATGAATCATCCTTTTCGAGTGTGAAATTCGCAGCAGAACTGTTGGTGTAATTCCAGACATCTATGGATGTGAAGTTGAATTGCTTCTGGCTTGAAGACTGATTCTGGAGATCGGAACAATTGAACTGGTGGTTTCTGAACCTGACAAGTCCGGTCTGTTCGTTCAAGGATTCATTTATCTTGCTCCAATTCCCGGTCAGATTTACGTAAAGTGAGACGTTGTTGTAATCATCATCAAGATCGTAGAGATCTGCCCGGAACTCCCACAGCTCTCCCCATCCTCCCTGCGATCCCCCTCCACCGGATCTTATTGCCTGAAGACCTGTGAAGTACGGGCCTGTTGCAAGGTAGAACTGCTTGCTCTCGTTCCCTGTCAATGATGTTCCGTTGTAGTATTTTTTCGTGGCATTCATACTCACGTTATACCATGACCCCGGACTCCATCCACTGTGTCTGTTCGGGGTGACATTACACTGATATATTCCATTCCCTAGATACGGAGAACATCCAACCAGCGGACACCTTTCATTTTCCTGGGTCACGTTGAAAACGATGCACGCCCCGCTGACCTGACCACAGCCGTCGGATTCCGTGATATTGGCTGTTGACGTTATGTTATCCACGCCCCTAAGGTAGTGATCGTCTGAAAGCCACATGGTTGCATTGAGGGGTGTGGTTGAAACCTTCCATGAAACATTCGTTGAGTTCGTATCCTTATACTCACTTTCATCAACCACACCTGCTGTCCACCACTGTGGTCCAACGTCGAATGTACAATCAATATCGTCATCAAGTTCAGAAGATAGGAATGTTAGGTTACCACCTTCTGCCGTATACTTGTACCCGCTTGTGGGATGGACTGTGAAGGTATTGTTATCCTTTGTGTACCAGAACCTTCCTTTCTGTGCATTGCCTATTGCCACATCTGGATCTTTGTCTATGTCCCATATCTTCACCTTGAATGCGAACGAACCTGTTATCCTCTGGGCCACAGTTCCGTTGCCCAAAAGGACTTCTACGGACACGTTATCTTTGTCCAGGGTGAAGTTCTCCACAGGTGTGGTATCGTTGTAAGAATTTCCCCCCGTTCTCGGTTCATTTCCATCATCCGTCACGTTTATAACGTACTGTCTCTGTCCGATATCGGCGTCATCAAACCCGGAATAAATGTAGGTAACTGTTTGATTCACTCCATTTACACTGCTATTGGTGTGTATGTTTTCCCATCCTACACCACTCCTGTTAACCCATATCCTAACCGTCATGTTGTCATCATCTTCATCGCTAACGTTTATCCTGAATGTATACGTCTCGCCCCAACCCCAGTCTTCAGCGGGCGTTAGCGACCAGGAGTTGGGTTCGATCACAGGCTCTGTCTCTATGAAGAAGGATGAGGTCAATGAATAGTTTACCGATATGAGATCCGAAAGGTACGCCTCTTTCGAGGAGTTTACTATGATCTCATATCCCATTGCAGGCATCACACCCGGATTCGCGGACGTGTTGAACGTGCAGTTATAGTACCCGTTTCCTACATGCGTGATGTTCGAACAGTAGAAGGTTTGGTTGGTCTTGTCGCTTACCATACTCATCGTTAAGTTTACATCTGTCATGTTGTTTCCACAGCTGTCATTGACTTTAACCTGTATGGTTACGTTTTCACCCCTGAGATACTCCTTTCCTTGAGGTGTGATCAAAGTGTTTATTAACGTGCCGTTCATCATTATTGTGAAGTTATCGGTAGCCTCCTGTTCATAATAAAGATCAGTGGATTCCGCATACCACTTCCTGATCCCTGGCTCGTATGAGCAGTTCGGGGCGAAGTAGTAATTCCTGTGACCTGATGAATTGGTCTGTGATGTGTTGCCCCAGTCCCAGTGCGTATCATTTAACTGCACGTAAACAGTAACATTCATCGGGACAGGAACGGATTGATTATCGTCATCACTTACATTGACTATTAACAGCGTGGAATTCGAGGAGTCAGACGTTATGTAGACCTGGGATTTGTTTCCTAAAACATGCGCGATGCTCACGTTCGAGGGTTCCAGGATAGGGCCGCTAACGTTCGAGGTGTTCCATTCGTTCTCCTCGTCCGCAATCTGGAAGTAGAAGTAATTATCCGTGTCGAAACCTGCCGTGAAGTTAACATCACTCTTGTTGAAATCAGAGACAATGACGGAACAATATCCCTGACCGCTCGGAAGATTCGAAAATCCTTTGTTAACCCATATCGTTCCATTATCAGTGGAAACCCAAAGCGTACAGTTGGTTTCGTCATTTTCCGGATCATCAATCTGAATAGTGAAGTTAAACCACCTAGTCCATCCATCCGAGGCAGGCGAGACCGAGGGCGAGGTTTGGTTTTGAGGTTGTATGTTCTCCAGCCAGAACCATTCAGCAAAGGTCGTTAGGTTATTGTAATACTTATTCTGCTGATCTTGCGAGGATACGTTTATGCTCCAGTTGCCTTCGATCCTCCCGGTTGAATTCCATGTGCAGTTATAGCTTCCATTTCCATTGTAGTCTATTGGCGTGCATCCAAGCTGATCCCCAACAGTGAACACCATCACACTCTTCAGTATATTTGAATCGCTTATATTCTCTCCGCAATCCCCGAGTATGCTGAAGTTGACGGGTATCTGGTCGGTTACGTTGTAGGTGGACCCGTACGTGGGCTCGTAAAGATAGTTCATCAGCTGACCCTTGATGTAAAATATCGTCCATGTGGTTTCATTCGCATAGTAACACTGATCCCCGAAACTCACGTACCAATACTGAGTATCTGCCGTGTAAGAGCAGTTCGGATTGAATGGGTGGTTCAGATAACCGGTTGTGT
Source organism: uncultured archaeon (assembly GCA_964347025.1). GTDB lineage: Archaea > Aenigmatarchaeota > Aenigmatarchaeia > QMZP01 > QMZT01 > CS3-C152. Next base: position 35,534 of record CAYFWU010000003.1, read on the forward strand.
TCGTGGTTGTTGTGTTGACCACATTGAAGGTCGAAGAATCGTTTGTTACATTAAAGCTTCCGTTTGCAGAAGGATTGCTCACAGGTATGCTGCCTTTGTTAACATCGAATAACCTTACACTAAGTATTTTCGTATCACTCCCCTGTCTTGCTATCTCCCAGCCAGAGCCTCCGATTATCTGGAAGGTCAGATTATCCTTGGTAAGATTGGCATTATTCACATCCGTTTCGTTCGTTTTACCCCACTGGTTGGTTGCGTTGAATTTGTAGTATATGTCAGGACCCTGCAAGAAATCAGTGCATGTGAAATTAACAAGGTAATCCAGACGGGTCCATGATGTATTGTCAACCCTGTTCTTTGTTTCCACTTCTATGAACGGACCTCCCTGGTCGTACGCCTTCCATAAGGTCACGTTGTCCTCATTTCCTATTTCGTTATCCCTGAAGAGCACAGAGAAGTTGAAGGTATGGCCCCATCCTTCCGTGTCATTATCCACTGATACGTTTATCAGTCTTGGTCTCTCCACAAGCCTGAATGCGTCTTCATACAAATCCTTATCTCCGTAGAAGAATGGAGGTTTGTTCGCAATCATTGTTATGTTATGCAGGCCCAAGGTGGCATCAGTCAGGTGGTTCCACGTGCAGTTGTACGTTCCGTTGTCCATGTCAATTCCGCTGCAGAGGTAGTCATTGGCTCCTGTTATGTTGAACTGGACTGTTGATAGATTGATGTATCCGCATGTCGGATCCTCATCATGGACGTTCCCGTAAATAATGACGGGTTCTTCGCCCCTGACGTATCTCACATCATTGACAGGTTCTAACAGTGTGTTGTTCAGGATGGATTCTATGGTTACCGAGTAATTGTCAGAGTAGGAATCGGCATAACACTGGTCCCCAACTATCCCTCCCATCCACTTGTGCCAGCCCACTTCGAAAGTCGGGCAGTCCGGATCAAAGTATATTTCAATATAACCCTGCGCATCAGGCGCGTCAGTCCCTATGTCCACGAAAATCTCGCTTCCGCCACTGCTCTCATTCACGTAGAAATGACCTGTTCCCGCAGAAAGATCCGAACCCTGTAACGGACTCCCTGTGTAGTTGTTTATTGACTGCATCCTGAAATAGGTGTCGTTGTTGAACGTTCTGTTAACATAACTTCCGCTTCCGTTGGTGGGGAAATTGAACGTTACATTTCGTTTAGTGACATTTATGCTGTGTATGCTCGTGTTGTGTTTTGCGTTGTACTCATCACTTGCATTTATCTTCCAGTACCATACCCCCAGGTCAGTCCCAAGGCTACAGGAACTGTAAAGCCTTGTTAAGTTAGCCGTTGTGTTCACACAATCAAAGCAGTACTCCGTATCTCTCAAGGTCCAGGGACCTCCTGTCGAACGTGAATCCCACAGGCGAAGGGTGACGTTGTCATCATCATCCGTTACGTTTACATAGAACGTTATCTGCGATTTCGAGGGGTTTGAACCCCACGGAACTGTAAGTTTATCGCTGTATCCATCCGATATGACTGGATCAACCTGATGGAAGAATGATCTTTTCGTGAATGTTTTTGGGTTATAATAAGTTTTATTCGATTCAACCGTTACGTTATACCATCCCGACGGGTTGTTCGAGATATTCCATGTACAGTTGTATATCCCCTGAGTGAAGTTGTTAACGGGTGAACAGGTATCGTTGAAGCTGTTATGCAAAATAAGGACCGTAATGTTCGCGTCAGATATGTTGAATGCGCAGTCAGCTCCTGACGAACCAAGATAGTCCTTGATGTTAACCTCAATCGTAACGTTCTCATTAGAATAGTAATACGCATCGGATGTCCCGTTAGGTTCGAGTATCGTGTTGTTCAGCCAACCATATATCGTTAGCGTGTAGTTTACCGAAAGATTATCTTTGTAGTAGCTATCGTTATCCGTTCCGCCATACCAATCTTGCGGTCCGACCGAATAGCTACAGTTGGGCGAGAAGTTCCGGACGAGATAACCTGATTGTGTCGTGTTTTTGTAACCACCATCCACTTTCGAGGTGTTGTATGATACCCAGATACTTCCGTTTGTTCCATCGATAACGAGCGAACGGTTGTCCGTATCATTTATTAGAAGCCTCAGCATTATGGTTTCTGACCTATTCACACCCGAGGCGTTCCCGTAATCCCCATACAAGATTTCGACATCATCCTTGTATATGCTGAAGTTATATTCAGGTCGATCCGTGATGTTATTAGCATCGGTTGCATTTAATTTGAAATACATTCCTCCATCGGTTATGTTCTCATATGTGAAGTTGTTATAGTAGAAATTGACCCATCTCGGAACCAGGCAGGCAGTGCATATTGTGTATTCCATCAAATACCATGTCTGGTTGTCACTGGAAAGCCAGAAAGATATATTTACGTCTTGCGCATCCACATCGCTGGCATTGACCCTGAATGTGAAATTCTCCCCCCAACCGCCATCCTTCTCATAGATATAGGTCTCGTTGTTCATATCAGGAGGCGAGAATATATGTGGTATTATCCTGAACGCGCTGAATTTCGTTCTCGTGTTGTTGTTGTAATAGGAAACGTTTGATGCGTTCATATCAACATCGTACCATCCGAATGACTTGTTGTTGAAGTCCCACGTGCAGTTGTACGTTCCATTCCCAAGGTTGTCTATGCTCGAGTTGCATGCAAATTCCTCGCTTGATGCATTATTCCTTATGGTGAAATTCACGTAGGCATTGTCTATGTAAAGCGAGAAGTTACACTCATCCATCACCTCTCCTATTATCTCAAGAACGTTCTCGCTCGGAGTGACGCTCTCTTCATACGTCGAGCCATTCGGCCATGTGACGTTCGGATAGAGCGTGCCCCAGACGGTTACGTTGAATTCGCTGGAAACCACATCATTGTAACACTGGTCGTTTAATATGTAAGCCCTCCAGTTATGCTTGCTTGCGTTGTGCGTACAGGTTGGATCGAAACGGTATACAAAGTAACCTGACGAATTCGTCTGGTTCCATCCATCCTTTATATAGTCCCCAACCTGCCAAGAACTCTGTGTTACGTTGAGGGAGACGTTCGGCGAGTTGTAGTAAGAATCCCATGCAGCCGGCTGATTCCTTGTGGTGTCGTTCGCGTAAAGAACAAACTTTGCATAGTCGCTTCCCTGCCTCGTTACATCGGATTCGTTACCTTCACTGTAAGTAAATTGAAGATTGTCTTTGGTTATGTCAAAGTATATCTCTGGTTCACTGGCATTGGGTTCTTCATTGTATGCCTGGCCATTTATATCGGTTGCATTGAACCTGTAGAACCTTGTGGCACCCACCTCTCCACAGGTGTACGTATTGTTAAAGCTAACGAGGGTATTGCTCGGGCTCGAAACATTCTTACATTCAGTTACGGTGTACGTCCCACCTATTTTTTCGAGCAGGCAGACCTTAACGTCTGTGTAGTGCGTAACGTTTATGGTGAAGTTAAACAGAGAGCCCCAACCTCCTGGATCAGGAGTGACGTTCGGGTCTTCGAGCTCGATAGGAGCAACCACGAAAATGCTGCCAGGACTCATGTGCGTTCCGTTGTTGTAGGATTCATTCCATGAAATCATGGTCACGTTGTAGTAACCGGAAGGAGCACTTCCAGAATTCCATGTACAGTTGTAGATGTTTCCTGAATTGTTTGTTACCCACCCGGAGGTTGGGCAATAGAAGGTATCGGCAGAAGAATTTATCTTGAATCTGACCTTCACCCCTGCAATAGGATTTCCACAGTCATCTTCAACTGTTCCGTTTAAGGGTATGAAATCTCCCTGGTCATGGCTCACGTTGGTTATAGGATAGGTAACATTGTTTACAAGATCTCCGTATATATGTATCGGGAACTGTGCGCTTTCGCTATCGTTGTAACAACTCGCTCCTGATACGTTTACCTTCCAATAGGTATGACCTGGCATTATCAGCGGATTGCATGTTGCATTGAAGTTGTAAAAGTAGTGAGTTGAATTCACGTACTCGCTGATTTGTATCCAGTTGGTTTTGTTGAGTAACCAAGTCCTCACCTCGGTATCATTATCCGGATTTACTGTATAGTTGTTCAAAATTGTGTCGATGATCTGGTAGGAAAGCAGGACCTCGTGGCTCGGTCTTGAATCAGAACGGTTTATGTAAGAATCATTCCCGCTCGTTACTGTGACATTGGTGTAGTCCTTTAGAACATCAAATTCCACTGAACCAAGCGGAATGAAATCCAGTGTATCGTTCTGGAATTGATAGCTGTCATTCGCTGTTAATCTGTAATACCACGTCCCAACATCACTGTACGTATCGTTGCAGATGAATGTGTGATTGAAGGTTATGACTCCATACTGGGAAGAGTTCAATGTCCGTTCATCGTATTGAACCCACTGCCATCCTGTCTGGCTGGAGTTCATGTAGAACTTAACAGTCACGTTGTTGTTGTCTTCATCAGAGACGTTCACAGAGAAGTTGAACGGAGATTCACCCCAACATCCGTAAATCCCTTTATCCAAGGTTACGTTATCAAGTTTCGGAACGGTTCCAAGGACAAAAACATTCTCCTCGGTCGTGATGTTCGTGTTGTAAAGGCTCTTTGAAGAGCTGAATGATACGTTGTACCAACCGAATGGGAAGCCGGAGTCTGTCGTTACCGAACACTCCCAAACCCCGCTTCCTATGTGCGAAGCAGAACAGGAATCTGTGAATCCTCCATTGGTAAGGTTGAATCTTACGGTGGCCTCTGTTATCTGGTCTCCGCAGTAGTTTTCCAGACTTCCGTTGATCGTTATCTGCGAGCCACGTGTATAGTTATTACTTCCATCGGGATGTGTGAGGGTGTTCAAGAAACCGCCATAAAGATAGAACGTTAATTCACTCGTTAGATTGTCTTTATAACATGTTGAACCCTCGAATCCTCCTCTCCATTTATGCTCACCCAGGTTAAACCTTTGATCATTGCTCCAGCTCGTCCCGTCACACCAATCAGTGGTTGTCATAGTTAACAAGATATGGCCTGTTCCGTTTGTTGATGTCGTATAAGTACCCCAAGTTCCAAGGTTAATGGTAGTCATCCTGATCTTTCCGTCCGTATTGTTCGGATAGGTTTTGTTATCAGTGTCGTTCATTTGCACTATGAACTGCGTTGTCTGTGATCTGTTCAGAGAAACATTTTCTGAGGGCGTTATATTGTAGACATCAACGTCATCCTTTTCTATCTCGTAACCATGTATACTCGTTTCGTTCTCACCGTCAGGATTGCTGGCATTGAAGAAGTATTCCCAAGATGCGATGTGCGAACAGTTGTAATCGTATGTGAAGTTAACCTGTGTCCAATTGATACAGTTGGTGCAGTTGTATTCATCAACCATTGTGTAGTTTTCCCAAGGACCTGATTTCAGGTAGTGATGCCACAAGCGAATTGTCACGTTCCTCCCGAACCTGTCCCTCACCATAACAGTGAAATTCCATTCTTCCCCCCACCCTCCTGAAGATCTGCTGATGGTTTCATTCTCCAACAAAGTAGTGTAATCATAGGCTTTTACCTTGGTGAACAGATCCTGCTCCTCCTCGAACATCCGTCCGTATGTCCAGGTGTAGTTCAGTTTCGTTACCGTAACGTTCGTGTCGGGATTCAGCGTAGCATCAGCATGGGAGTGAATCCTTACGTTACGATAGACTGGATTCGGATTCAACGAACCAACAAACCTCTCCTTCTCATCCGAATCCATCGTGTGGTTGGACCAGAATTCACCGCTAACGCTCTCGAAGGAATAGTTCTGCCATATCAATTTATACTCACTCAAAACATCCTCTATCGATACGTTCGCTTCGCCTATTGTCAGGTTCGTCCCGCTGAAATCATAGTTAACTAACATCCTCATTTCACTCAACTTTTCATACGGTTGGGCAGGGTGGGTGAAGCCATACGAAGTCGTTGTCGTGTTCAAAGAACCGGTCGAATCTATATATGTATTATTCACGTACGAGGACGAAGCTCTGGTATCGCGAACACCCCTTGCCCGGAAAACCTTCCTACCGGCATCCGTGCAGTTCAGGGTAAAGTTCAAGTTTGTGGAACTACCACTTCCCACGTTCGGAACGTTCCAGACAATCTCGTTGTTCGATTCGTTGTAACTTCCTCCCTGATAAACGTCCGTTACGTTACAATCAGGAGAAACGAAAAGGCTTGCATTCCACTCATTCGATGTCGGAGCATCACCTACGTTCTTTACATTGAGAGAATAGTTGTATGTCACATTTGGCTGTATACTCCTGACCTCATGCCACGGGTACTCTGGTTTCTGGTAAATAACCAACCCAAACTCCAGGTGCGACTCGCTGGAATAGTTCATTGTGGTTATGGGATATGGAATCGCTTCTTCCGTGTACTTGTCTGAATATGAATCGGACCAGTTCAACTTCCACCTCACGTTGCCCAAGGTCGATTGTGAGGTTGGGGATTTTGCCTGGTATGTTGCAACCACATAATCATTGTAGACCAAGCTGTCGTATATCCACCATGTTAACACGTTGCTCGTAAGGTTGGTGTAGGAGTCGTAATTTACAGGACCCTCGACCTGCGGGTTTGCAGCTGTCCATCCAGATGATACAGTTTCCCTCAGGGTGATGGTCCCTGCTGTGGGTCCGCATCCCTTGTTGTGTATGATAATCTTTGAGTCAAATACCTTATCCTCTCCTATTGTCTGGGGCGTTTCCCTGATAATTTCAAGTATTGAAACGTTATCCCCGTTCTCTATGGTGTAGTTTTCCGTGACGCTCCTCTCGCTTGTGGAAGGATAGGTGTAATTGAGTGATACGTTGATCGTTGCATTCTCATTAGTATTCGAAGAATTGATCTCGAAAATCAGGGTTTGGCTGCCCGGCTGGGAGATTTCGACGGTCTGTGATGATGAGACGTCCCATCCGGAGGGAACTTGAACGGTAACGTTATAGAGAATGGAATCATAAAAAGGATGTGAGACCGTGACGTTGAAGCTTTCATTCGTGTAGTTACACATGTAGTCAGGCGAAGTGATGCTTACTTCAGGAACATCGTAAACGAAGATTTCACCCCTTTCCGACACCTTTGTGGAGTATTCAACATGCGCTTCCAGGGTGTAGACACCCTCTGGCCTTCCCGTAAGGTTTACCCAGGTGAAGTTTTCGAGTCTCGTTGAATTTTCCTGGATGTTTACGTTGACATGTGTGGATGAGTTTACGACTACTCCAGATGAATTCGTTATGTTCAGGGTTATGTTAGAAAGGTATGAGATGTTCAGGGAGTTCTCTATCTTTAGTGTTACATTGAAAAAGTTATCCTCTCCGAACACCATACCATTCGTTTCATTCCCATCAACCTTTGATAATATATCTATGACAGAGATTTTGGGTTTGTAGTAAGCCTTTAAGTTCATGTTGTTTATCGTGACGTTGGAATCTCCTAAGTTCTCGATTTTCGCTATGCAATATCCAGATCCATTTGGAGCCATCTGGCTTCTGAATATAGTTACGTTCAACTCCTCTGTTGTGTTGAGGTGGTATGAATGTAGAATATCGATCCATTCTGTGGAATTGTGAATGTAAATCCTAACGAAGGTATCGTTCCCTGTCCAGTTGGTCTGCAGATGACCTACCCTGTATTCACCTGCAGGACATTCGAACTTCGTTATAGTGTATGATAGCGGAGTCACGTTAACCGGCATGGAGTCCAGCGATCCCGCTTCCTCCAGCCTGTATGCTATCACGGTTGTATAATTATCATCCTCGTAATATCCCGGAGAAACTGGCGCGGATGTGTTTGCTGTTACATTCAGTATGTAGGAATCCTCGTAAGGAATGAGGTCTGTCGCGTTTACGGTCCATATAACCTGAGTTGTGTTTTCCTGTCCGACACCGGCAGGTATTGTCCCAAGGTATTGTGTCACAGAGGGTAGAACATCCCAGGAAAGTGTTTGCAGGCTGGCATTGGTATCATCTGCATCCCTTCCCCTTATCCAGATGGTTGCATTGAGAACGAATGGATTGTACTGGAAGATTTCGGAAGGCGAATATATATCAGTTACGTTGAATTCAGGACACTGTATGTCGAGCGTCACGTTCCAAACAGTCGAATAAGAAGATTTGTAGTAGTTATCACTCGCTGCAACAATCAACCTCCATTTCTGCTTGCCCGGATCGTAAGTACAGTCCGCAAGGAACTCATAATTCGCATACCCGCTAGCGTTTGTCGATGTACTTCCTTCCACGAGATAGCTTTCATCATACTCTGTTACCTCAACCTGTATGTTTGCGGATGGCCACGAACTATTAACCAGATCTCCCCTGTCCGTGTCGTTGACCATCACCCTGAACCACGTCGAGGAGATTTTTGTCGTTGTCGTTTCATTCCCGTAGATATGTACGAACTGGATATCGTCCTTTTCTACTACCGTGGTGTTATCATCATTAAAGTAATCCCCGGCATAAACCGTCGTCGTTCGGTTGTTGCCCTCTGTATCTGTTGCATTGAACTTGAAGTACCACGTATCTATATCCGTGTATGTGAAACTCTTGTTCCACGAAAGCATCTGATTATTGCAGTCTTCACAGATCTTTGACCCATCAACCTGTTCCCATTCTCCTGTTGAGTTCTTGATCCACAGCCAAACCGTTACATTATCTCCTATATCCGTTACATTAACGGTGAAATTCCTCGGTATGGACCAGCCATCCGAACGAACGGTGACATTCGCATATCTAAGCATCGGAATCATGGTCAGATAGAAGGCATTCTCTTTGAAATAAGTTCCGTTGTTGTAGTAATCCTTCTTTGAGATCATGGTTACGTTATACCATCCAGATAGCTGACCTGATGAGTTCCATTCACATGTATAATTGTTGCCTGTTGTATTCGTTACCCAGGTCGTGTTACTCGGGCAGTAGTGGGTTCCTCCTACGCTTGAGTTTATTATGAACCTCACGCTCGCGTTTGCGATAGGCGCGTTAGAGCAGTTCCCATCCGTGACGTTACCGACAAACGTTATGTTCTGATATGCCTCGTAAGTTTCTCCGTTTGGTGATGTGATGTTATTCTTCAAGAAACCGTATATCGTAACATTGAATTCGCTGGATTCATTATCCTTGAAACACGTATCATTCGTGATGTTCATCTTCCACTGGCGAATCCCTGGAGTGTAATTACATGTGGCGTTGAAGTCATACGAATAATTCTGGCCGGGTGTTACCTGCACGCCGGAATCCCAGTGCGTGGAGTTCAGCATGACGTAAAGGTAGACTGAAGGCCCTGTGGTGTTCACAGTGGAATCGTAATCATAAACGTACGTAGCGAGGGTCGTGGTATCCGATCTATTAACTTCTGATCCATCTCCTGTTAGGTGTTCTACTGACACCAGATCCTTCTCCACGGTGTGGTTAATGATGGTTGAGACATTCGCAATGTTAGAATGATCATCTGTGGCGTTGAAGTAAACAAACCATGTCGTGAGATCTGATTGATCTGCAACAGAGCAGGAATAGGATTTGTTGAATATGAATTTGGTATCATTGGTTTCATTGTATTGCTTCTCCTCCTGGTACTGCCAATCACCGGTCTTTGTCGAATTAAGCCAGAAGTATACCGTTACGGTATCATTATCCTCATCGGTTACATTCACTGTGTAATTATACGTTCGGTTCCACCCGCCTGATGATGGAATAACAGTTGGCTCTTCCAGAATAGGAGCGGAGGAAAGATAGAAGCTCACATTCTTGATATCGTAGTTGTAATAACTCTTGTTCGTGTAGAATTCAACGAGGTAAGTTCCAACCTCTTTGTTTGTTGTATCCCACGTACAGTTGTACCATCCATCTGTCTCCTCAACCAGACCGTTCGATGAGTTACACTGGTAGGTTTTACCATTCTCCTGGTTTGTCAGGTTGAAGTAGATCGTTCCGTCGCTTATGAGATTGGTTATGTTGTTGCTGCATGCATATTCATCGCTTACATGCGCCCTCAGGGTTACGTTCTCAATGCCCTTCGTATAGTTCGTGTTCCCATCCGGCGTCTGGATGGTATTATTAAGGTCGCCCCATATGGTCACATTGAATTCAGAGGATTCTGAATTAAACCAGCACTGGTCATTCGTGATATTCATCTTCCACTGACGGACCCCAGGCGTGTAGTTGCAGTCAGGGTTGAGGTTAACCCTGTAATGTGTCCCGTTCTCCGTTGCATTCATTTCAATCCAATCATTCTGGTCCTTCTTCACCCATGCAGAGAACGTATCATTCCCTATACCAACCGTGTAATTATTCGTATCACTGTCCCATACCTGCACAGACAGCAGAACAGTGCTACCAGGCTGAGAATCAGAACGATTCACAACAGAATTATTTCCATCCCCACCGTAGTTCACGCTTGTCGTATCCTTCGTGATGTTATGCCAGCCTATAGACGTATTCTCCACATTCGAATTTTCATCGCTCACGTTGAAGAAGAACGTCCAATTACCCAAATCGGTAGGACAGGTATACGTATAATTGAACCATGCAAAGTAATCCGAACAATTCTCACACTGCTTCTGACCAGAGGCCGTCCATCCAGATGTGGACGTGTGATTCCTCCAGAAATAAATGTCAACCGTGTCGTTGTCATCATCCGTTACGTTAACCGAATAATTATACCACTTACCCCATCCCCCATTACCTCCTATACCAACCGGAGAGACATTCAAATCCTCAAGTACAGGAGAGGTCGAAAGGTAGAACGTAATCGAATCCGAACCATTGTTATAATAGTTTTCGCTGGATACCATCTCCACATCATACCATCCGAATTCCCCATTAGACGTGTTCCAAGAACAATTGTACCAACCATTCGTTTCTTCGACAGCAGTACATGTCGTAGACGCCCCTGTCCTCTGGTTAGTAAGGTTGAAGTAGACATTCGCCAGACCTGTCATGTTGTTATCGCAGTCATCTTTTATCTGACCCTTTAACGTTATGTTGCCCTCTCCTTTCGTGAAGTTGACAGATCCGTTTGGCTCCGTGAGGTTGTTTAAGAGATCGCCGTATACGTTTACATAGAAAATGGATGAGGACTTGTTCTCATAGTATGGCGAATCCGTGACATTCACCTGCCACATCCTCTGACCCGGAATGTATTCGCATGTTGCATTGAAGTTGATGTAGTAATAGGTCGAAGTGTTCTCCTCGGAAAGATCCTTGAATGATCCGCTCTCATTCTCAACGTAGAAGTGTATTTCACTAGATAAGAAATCCAGCGTGTAATTGTTCACATCGGTATCGTTTATTTGAACGGAAAGGGTGGTTTCATGGTTTGGACGCGAATCCGAACGGTTTATACTTACTCCATCCCCTTGAAGAACGTCCACAGTTATGTTGTCTCTCTCAACAATGAAGCTTCCTGATGTCGTGTTACCGAATCCCGCGGTATCATTCAGATCAAACCTGTAGTACCATGTATCCACATCGTATTTAGAAAAGTTGATCTCGAAGTATCGAAGGGTGTAACCTTGTGAGGTATTGTCACAGTTCGTGCAGTTAGCCGTCCCGTTCAGTGTCCATGGTCCGGCGTCTTTCCTCAACCAGAGACTTATGTTAACAGTGTCGTTGTCCTCATCCGTTACATTCACAGAGAAGTTGAAGGGAGATTCGCCCCACCCTCCTGCGGAAGGAATAACCTGTGAATCGATTATATCGGGAGTGGATGCAAGGAAGAATGCGTTCTCCTGGTAATCTGTCCCGTTCCAGTGGGAAGCATTTTTAGAGAACATTGTTACGTTATACCATCCCAGAGGTGAACCTAGTATATGTGGACCGAAGGATTCGCACTCCCAGTTGGTTCCAGTGAAGCTCGCGTTGCAGTAGTAAGAATACGTTCCATGGGTTAGGTTGAAGTAGACCTCCTCCAGCTCTCCCATATTCGTTCCGCAGTCATCCTTAACGTTCCCCACTATCGTCATGTTCTGACCGCTCTCATTCGTGTGGTTGCCGATCGAGAACAACGTATTTATGAGCGAACCCATCAGGGTGAAGTTTATGGCTTCCGTAACGTTATCGAAGACATAACTGTCACCCTGGCTACCTCCCCACCATCGATGAACGCCAAGATAGTATTTGCTCTTATCAGCACACCAGCTTGTGTTTGTCATGGTTCTGACCAGATGACCAGTTGCATTAGTGTACCAGTAATCCCCAGGACCAAGATTTTCATCTTGACCATACGTATATGCGGAAAACCAGATCCTTCCCTTTGTTCCCAGCGGAGGGGCTGACATGTTGTCCGTGTCATACATGAGAACAGTGAAATTGATTTCGCTCTGATTTCTGTTAATTATTGCATCCGCTGGTGGGTATTCGTTAGAGACGTTAACGTTGTCCTTTTCCACAGTGTACGAATGTTCGGGGGTTTCACTTTCCCCGTCAGGATTGGTTGCATTGAAGAAATAATACCAGGTACCCATCTGTGTCTGGTTATAATCATACGTCATGTTAACGTTGTACCAATCATTGCAGAAGGTGCAGTTATACTCATCAATCATTGTGTAATCCTCGAAGCCAGAGACATCCGCTGATTTATGCCACAAGCGGATTGTCACGTTCCTTCCGAACCTGTCCCTCACCATCACAGTGAAATTCCACTCCTCTCCCCATCCTCCTCTATCCCTGCTGACGTTTCCATTCACCCAAACCTCCTCATTCTCGAGCAGAGGTTTGTAATAGTAGACCTTTACCTTGGTGAACAGATCCTGCTCCTCCTCGAATAACTTTCCGTACTCCCAGGTGTAGTTCAGTTTCGTTACCGTAACGTTCGTGTCGGGATTCAATGTTCCATCAGCATGGGAGTATACATGTATGTCTTGGTATATGGGACTTGCCGACAACGATCCCAAGAATCTCTCCTTCTCATCAGAATCCACTGTGTAGTTGGACCAGAACTCACCAGAAGCCGAACCGAAGGAATAGTTCTGCCAAACCAGTTTGTACACGCTTGCACCATCCTCTATCGATACGTTCGCTTCACCGATCGTGAGGTTCGTTCCAGTAAAGTCATAGTTAACCAAGAAATGTATCTTATTCAACTTCTCATACGGTTGGGCAGGATGGCTGAAGCCATACGAAGTGGTCGTGGTATTGGAAGAACCTGTGGAACCTATGTAAGTGGTATTGGTGTAACCTTCTGAGCCTCTGGTATCACGGACACCCCTCGTTCGGAAAACCTTTCTACCCGTATCCGTGCAGTTCAGTGTAAAGTTAAGGTAGGTCGACTTCCTGCTGCCTATATTCGGGACGTTCCAGACAATCTCGTTGTTCGACTCGTTGTAACTCCCTCCCTGATAAACATCCGTTACGTTACAGTCCGGAGAAACGAAAAGGCTCGCATTCCACTCATTCGATGTGTTTACATCCCCTATATTCACAACCTTGAGAGAATAGTTGTACGTCACGTTTGGCTGTATAGAACGTGGCTCTGGCCACGGATTTTCAGATCTCTGGTAGACAATTAAATCGAATTCAAGATGCGACTCGCTTGAATAATTCATGGTGGTTATCTCGAAAGTTTCTCTCTCCACTATCCCCTTGTACCCCCATGATGCATTGTACCTGAAGTGTCCTACGGTTGAATACGTATTTGGGGATATCGCTTGATATGAGGCGACACTGTAGTTGTTAACACCGAACGTTTCATTATCTATGTACCAGCTTATTACGTTGTTGTCCAGATCTATGTTTGGAGGAGAAGTTTCCGTCCCACCGGTAAGGGTCGGGTTGGCCGGGAACCATCCGGTGGGAACGATTTCCCTGAGAATCACGTCATCCTTCGGGTTACCACAACCTTTGTTGTGTATAACGAGCGAGGATTCGAAAACCTTGTTCTTGTCCACCTTCATTGGCGTTTCCCTTATGACCTCGAATATCGCTATATCATCGTCATTCTCTATCGAGAAATTTTCGCTCCTTGATTTCTGAAGATTATTGGGGTATGTGTAATTAACGGAAACGTTCAGTGTGAAGTTACCATTCGTATCATCTGTAGTCAGATTAAAGGAGAGTGTCGTGTTTCCCCTCTCAGAAATGTTTAACAGAGTGTAAGCAGGTGAGATGCCCCAGCCGGAAGGTTTATTCACAGTTACGTTGTACTGAATCTTATCAGTGAAAGGATGATAGACCGTTATGTTCAACTCCTCTGTTGTGGAGTTACAGAAGTATGCAATTACGTAAGGGTATACGCTCACATTCCCCACGACGAAAACCTCGCTTCTGGAATCTTCACCCAGCGAATATGTTAGATTGGCCTTCACAATGTAATCATCCTCATCCCATCCCGTGGTGTTTATGTCGGTGAAGTTCTCGTATGCACTCGAGCCCGCAGGTACGTTAATGTTCGTGTGCATTGAATAGTTGACAACATAACCGGATGAATTCGTGATGTTCAGACTTACATTCACATCGTATGCGGTATCCATAGAACTCGATATCTTGACAGTCACATTGAAAAAGCTGTCCCCTTCCTCCATACCGTTGGTTTCTTCCCCTCCTATCCTTTTGACTATATCTGTTATCTGCACCTTCGGTTTGTAATAAGCCTCGAAAGTTGCGTTTCTGAACGTCAGGTTGTTGTCTCCGACGTTCTTTATTTTAAAGCTGCAGTTCCCGCTTTCATTGGTCCTCATCTGACTTTTGAACACAGGAACGAAAAACTCAGAAGAGCCAAGTTCATAAGAATGTAGTATATCGGTCCAGCCGGTTGAGTTGTAGACATAGACTCTAGCTTTCGTATTCCCTGTCCAGTTTACAGTCAGATTCCCTGTCCTGTAGTGGCTCGCAGGGCAGGGGAAACCGAAAACAAGTTCTCCATCACTCGTTATGTTACTCTCCTGATCTTGGTAGTAGCTCTTCCCTAGAAGTTTGTAAACATTTATGTTCTTATTCAAGGTATCGTTCAGCCCCTCGCTAGAATTGGCGAAAACAGAGAAGTAAGTTGTGGAGTTGTAGGAAGTGATGTTTATGGTCCAGTTGGTAGTTTTCGAAGAGTCAGATGGGATCGTTCCAAGATTACGCGTTTTGCTGGGGAAAACACCCCAGTCAGGGGGGACGTCTATCGTTGCGTTAACATCGCTTGCCGCTCCCTGTATGGCATTTACAGTCGCTTCGACAACGAAGGTTTTGTTCTCGAATATTTCATACGCAGAGTCTATGCTGCTCACCGTCAGGGCTGCCTCGCAACCATACGTCTCGACAGTAACGTTGTACTCTCCTGACGGAGGATCCTTATAACACGAATCATCAGGGTCTATATACCCCCTCCAGTTCTGTTTCTGCTGGTAGTAATCGCAGGTGGGGATGAAGTAGTAGACAACGTGTCCTGTCGAATTCGTCGTGTTGGAATCAGGAGTTCCTGCAGGATAGTACTGCGATCCAATCCCGTATTTCGTGACGTTGAATTTGATCGCAGCGGAGGAGTAAGACGGATTGTATGCTGGCTGGTTGCTGTCGGTATCGTTTATGAACAATACGAACTTTGCGGCTGTTGAGTTCGAAACGTTCGATGAATTGTAGAATGCGTTGCTCTCATTCCCTTCCACGTATATTATCTGTATGTCATTCTTTTCCAGAATGAACGAGTTATCATCATCAACGTACTCCCCGTCAGCGACACTGGTATCATCATAGTTCCCGTTCAGATCAGTGGCATCGAACTTGAAGAACCAAGTCCCAATATCCCCGCAGGAGAAGTTGACCTCCCAGTATGCAGTGAAGTTCGAGCATGATGTACAGTTAACGGCATCCCCAATCTGGTTCCAACTCCCTCCAGATTTCATCCCATAAAGCTTCGTGCTTACATTATCTCCGGCCTCATCCGTTACCTTCACAGTGAAATTGAACGTTCTGCCCCACCCCTCCTGCCTTGGTGTGACATTCGCGTAATTCAAAATTGGAACAGTTGATAGATAGAAGGTGTCTGGAGGATATATGCTTGTCTGATTGTCATAATAATACGTTTTATTTACAACAAAAGTAACATTATACCATCCTTCATTCGCTCCTGACGAATCCCAGCCTCCCTGATAGAAACCGCCTCCCACACCCGTTGGCGTGAAGTTACCAGAGAATCCTGTTGTGGTTAGATTGAAGGAGGTGGTGGCATAATCTATCAGATTACCACAATCATCCAGAACTTTGCCCTGGTGGAAGATGTTATCTCCCCACGTATAGTTCTCAGAACCATCCGGTTTTAACACGCTCAGGTTAAAGTCCCCCCTCACAGTCAGGTTATAAATAATAGACTCATTTGCAAAATAACACTGTTCAGATGAATTTATCTTTACGTACCATTTCTGTTGACCAACTGAATATTCAGGACCGGGGTCTGCTGAACAGTTTGGGTCAAAACCATAAGTTACATTCCCGTCACTATCTGTCTGTAGATCATGACCGTCATCGTAAACGTAACCAGGGGGGCCGGTATAGCTTATCCATAGCGTTACATTCACACCTGCTGACAGGTATGTGTTGTTTTCGTCCCTCAGCCGAAGTTTAAGCACATCTATCTGGGTACCGCTCCTGTTAGCTGTGGATTCGTTCCCTGACAGATGTTCGAATATTACGCTGTCCCTTGTCACCGAAAAGCTCTGCGGGCTTGTTGCGTTAACTGTACCGTTATAGTTCGTGGCATTGAAAAAGAAATATTTCGAATCGTCTATATCCCCGCATGAAAAGTTGTGCGTGAAATTCAGCTGCTGCCAGCCCCCGGGTGGTATTGTATAGTTATCCTCTGCTATGTAGGTCCATGGACCTGTTGAATCGGGCCCAGCCCAGAGGAAGACAGTAACGTTATCCCCGCCAGTAGTGTTCACAGTAACGTTAAATGTAAAGGTAGTCCCTCCCCACGGGCCTGACGGTGGGCTCTGGGTAACATTTTCAAGAAGTATGCTAACTGGCGGAAGTTCGTTAACGTCAAAAATATCGTTTCCAGACGTTTCATCTTCAATTTCGCCTGTTACAGTGTTGTTCATCTTGAATTTATAACGCCATGTTCCGGTGTCTGAATCGGTGAAATTGCAATACCAGTAAAAGGTTTCATTAATGCAATTATCACAAATCATAGGAGTTTGATTCACACATGAATAATAAGTGTACTCGTTAAAGACGCTGCCACCTGGCGGTCTTAAATAAAGCGTTATATTCATTGGCGTGTTATCACCTGAGATGGCCACAATAGAAAAATTCCAGTTTTTATAGGTGTAGTACTCTGAGGTTGGATCTACGGACTGATTGAAAAGGTCTCTATAGGCATTGAGGAAGAATGCATTAACAAGGGTGTCAGAACCGTTCCAGAATTTTCCATCCTCAGTGCCCTTTGAAAAGGCGCTGACAGTTACGTTGTACCAGCCAGTGGGGGCGTCTATGGGCAAACTTCTCGTACAGGAGAAGCTACCCGAAGGTGTGCAATTATATTCAGTAACACCCTGTATAATTTTGTATATAACACCAAATTTAGCGGTGTCTGATTTCTGAGCGCTGCAATCGTCTATGACGCTTGAGGTGAAGTCTATATCTACATTTTGGGTGTAGTTCTGGGCTCCTGTGGGCGAATCTAAAGTTGAATTGGATAGATCTCCCATCAACCAGAAAGGTATTACCTCCGTGTAGTTGTCTTTCCAGCAGTCCTTTGAATAAAGCCCTGCTCTCCAGTATTCCTGACCCAGATAGTATCTTGAATCTCCGCACCACTGTGATAAGCCCATCGTTCTGTTCATGTGTCCTGTTCCGTTGGTGTCTCTGAAAATAGGCGAATCAAATGTGGTGTTGTCGTTGTAGAAAGAAATCCACACCCTTCCGAATTCGGACTGGTTCGCAACACTTTCATTCGTGTCCGTATCATTTATTTGTACCAGGAATAAACTGTTTTCTGTTCTGTTTATGGTGATGTTCCATGAAGGTGATACGTTATAAACCTTTGCATCGTCCTTTTCAATATAGAAGGTTAACTCTGTCGTTTCGTTTACCAATCCGCCATCATCCGATGCATTGAACTTGAATTTCAAATAAGTCTCTTTTTGAGCGCAGGAAAAGTTTGTGGTAAAGTTTATTAAATAACCAGGTTGCGTAGTTGGCGCTGGGACGATTTCTTGGTATATCTGATTCCAGGTATCGTATGGTGGTTCTGACCACCAGCCGTCAACAGTTACGTTACCTCCTTCCGGGTCCCAGACGTAAACCGTGAAGTTAAATATCTCCCCCCAGCCAGCTTGGCTGGGTTCAACAGACTCATTCTCTAACCTCGGATTGGTATTCAAAAAGCCTATCATGAGGAACAAAGGTTGGCTGTCAGAAAAACTTCTGCCATGAGTCCATTCATAGGCAAGCTTGGTTATCGTGATGTTTCCGAATTCATCATTTGTTCCATCTGTATGAGAATAAACCCCGATGTTGCGATCCGCTTCTTCGAAAACTTCTCGTTCCTCATCAGTTAAAGAATAATTGGACCAGACCTGACCGGCTACATCAGCGAAGGAATAGTTTTGCCAGACCAGCTTTCGAACGTCATTATCATCACTTATGTTTGCATAACCCTCTCCTATCGTTAGATTGTAGGCAGACCAATTGTAGTTGATCAAGAAATCTATTTCAGACAACTTTTGATAATGCTCCCCTGGTTGGGTGAAGGTACGGGTCGTGCTGTTACTGCAGGTGGAACCCGAGCACCCGAAATTTAAATCATCGACATAACTGGTGGAATCTCTAGTGTCATTAGTTCCTATTGCCCTCAATATGTACGATCCTTCTTGGGTGCAGTTCATGTAGAAGCCGAGATTCGTACTATTTCCGGCCCCCAGGGATCCAAGCTGCCACGTAAGCTTTCTTTCGGTTTCATTCCAGGTAGCAGGATCGTAGGCTGAAACATTACATTCTTCCGGTATCGTAAGGGTTACATTCCATGTGTTGGCAGAAATATTAAGATCGCCTACGTTAATCACTTTTAGGGTATAGGATATGTTGTATTCTGGATTTGCTGATCTCTTCTTCCACCCCCCTGAGGTGAGGTCGAATGTCAAATGGCTTTCATCTGTGTAGTTCATTGTTCTGACTTGGTGGGCTGGGGTCTCGGTTATGTTTCTGCTGCCCCATGTAAGGTTATACCAAAACATTCCTGTCTGGCCAGTATCCAGATCAGAGAGAACCTTATAAGCTGCGATTTTGTACATGTTGGCAGCTATGTCGCCAAGATCACTTGCAGACCATCTGACCTCCCTTTCAGGTACGTCCACCTCTCCGGCTGTCACGCCATCCAGAGTTGGAGCATAAGCCACCCAACCGGTTGGCAGCTTTTCGGTAAGATAGATATTTGTGGCTAAAGCACAACCCTTGTTGTGAATAACAAGACGAGAAGCGAAGTCCGTGTTGTTCCCAACTTCTCCTGGAGTCTCCCTGATTATCTCCAAAACCGGGATGGAGTCACCGGCTTCTATGGTGTAATTCGCTTCCCTGTATTTATCCAGATTATCGGGATAGGTGTAATTGACGCTTGCATTTATCACGAAATTTTGGCTAGTCCCTGCCTCTGCGGTAAGGTTAAAGCTTGCGACATAATCACCGGGCTCGCTGGCGTTTATAAGAACGTAATCAGGTTCTAACACCCAAGAGCTTGGGACCTCAAGGGTTACGTTGTACTGCAAATCATCCGTGAATGGATGAGAAACCGTGACGTTAAACTGCTCGGTCGTTGCGTTGCACATGTAAGGTTGGCCTTTTGCTGAAACAGGAACCGTTTTGAATATGAAATCTTCCTCCCTTTCCACTGGTTCGCTGATATTACCGTTAACATATGATCCTATCTGATAGTCATCTTCTGACCAGGTGGAAGTATTGATGCTGGTGAAATTAACCAGTATGGTTTCGTTATTTGGAAGTGTAATGTCAGTCTGCGTGCTGCTGTTGACGACGTAACCGGTGGAGTTGGTGATGTTTAAAGTCACGTTAATCGAGTAAGAGATGTTAAGGGTGTTTGCTATCTTTACCGTCACGTTGAACAAACCGTCTCCCGACTCCATCCCATATGTCTCCACCCCATTTTTCTTTGGCACGATATCCTGAACCAGAACCACGGGTCTGTAATAAGCCTCTAAGAAAAGAGAGTCCACCATAAGGTTGTATGTATCCATGTTCTCGATTTTTATTTGGCAGTATCCGCTGCCGTTAGCTGCTATCTGATCCTCGAGTATGGCGATCTTCGTCCTTTCTGCAGTGTCGTTGACGTATTTTCTCAGAATCTCATTCCAACCCGTTCGGTTTAAAGCGTAAACCCTTGCAGACGTATTCCCTCCATTTGATTCCCAGTGGACCGTTAAATTCGCAACCCTGTAGATTCCGGCTTCGCAGGCCCATGAAGCAATTAATTCCTTCTCACTGCTTATTTCAGCTTCTACTGTATTATCATCCAAGCTCTCCCCAACGGTCACATTGGTGACATTAACTTTACTTAAAGCACCTTCCGAATAGGTATCATTTTTAACTGTTGCATACTTCGGGGTTGAGGCCGGCGAAACTTTGTAAGCAATCAATATTTGGGAATCGTTATAATCGGAGTTGTCCTCTTCATTTTCCCCTGTAACGTTCACAGTGAAGTTTGAATACGAGTTGGGCAGAATTGTCCATGTCACTTTCTTCACTTCTTCCCATCCCAGATCCCCTACCTGTTGGGTAACAGACGGCCATATCTGCCAGCCTGAGGGAACCACAAGGCTGAGATTTATTCCTGTTGAAGAACCCGCCGTGCTATTTACGGTCGCGTTCACCGTAAAGTTCATGCCCTGGAAAACCTCTTCAGGAGCGAGAACTTCCGTTACATTAGGAACACCAATTCCCGAAAGCTCAAAGGCCGGATCCTTAAGGTGAGTGCCGTTCCAATAATAACTGACATTCGATGCGTTCATCTCCACAGAGCAGTTAAGGTTGTATTCAACAACCTCAATTGAATCCCACGTGCAGTTATAGGTCCCGTTCCCGAGGTCGGTTATTGCGGAAGTGCAATCGTAGGAGTAATCGCCGCATGTTATGTTAAAGAAAACGTTTGCACCTGTGATGTAGTTATTGCAGTCATCAAGCAAATCTCCGATAATCGGAATTACGTCTCCTATCTGGTATGATGTGTAAGGCATCGTGACATTCGGCTCCAGATCTCCGTAAACCGTTACATTATAGATCGATTGACTCTGAACATCATCCTTGAAATAATCGTAGGCATCGTCAAGGGTATAGGCAAACCAAGTCTGGTTACCAACGTCGTATAATGGATCGCAGCCTGGGTCAAAACTTAGATTGGAATAACCAGCTGAACCAGTCAAAACCACCATCTGATCAGTTCCGCTGTCCTTATGATAGTTGGTGTAATTCGTCCCGTTCACGGTCACGTTAAAGTAGATGTTTTCCTGAATCGATGAAGATGCATATTGACCGCGATCAGTGTCAAAGACGTCAACCCAGAGGGGAACTGTCTGGCTCCCGGACCTGTTCACGGAAACGTCCCTCGGCGTGTCTTTCCTCTCAGGGGCCTCGCAGAAAATGGTTAAATTCTCCACGTGTTTTACATATCCAGAAATGTCGTTTTGCGTTACATTCGATGTTATGTTGATTACGTATGCATCCTCGCTAGGACACATGATCCTCATCTTGAATGTCAGATAGGCCTTCGCCAAAGATGTGTTAAATTCATAACCATCTATCATATCATTTACACAATTGACGCAGGCATATTGCCAATAAAGTTCTGTGTATGTTCCATTGGTGGTGGCATGGTGTGTAACGTTTTGGTTTCCCCTGCCATGGGCCTCGATTGTCCCTGGTATGACCCAGCCCGCTGGTATGGTGATGTTTGTCCTGAAGGACGTTACCTCACCAAAGCTTGAGGATTCCGTGAACACCCACATCGGAAGAAGGACATCAACAACCTGCGTCCTGTTCGCCTTCCGGTCCTCATAGGACCACCAGTCATGCGGAGACGCGCAGTAATCAGAATCCTCCGCATTGAGCAGGCTGTCACCCTGATCCAAATCAATTCTCCATGCGACTCCTTCACCGTTGTTGGGAACGATTCCTGAAGGATAGTTCACGGTATAAAGAGTAGTACTGTCGTTAAGCCAGATAGTGGCGTTCTGTCTGCATTGTCCTAATGTTTTTTCGTTGTTGTTACCAACATCGTAGAGAAGTGCCCAGTACAGCTCGAACTCATGAGGTTGGATTATGGTGGTGTTTTCGCTCCCTCCGGCCGGGGTCCCCCAGTTAAGCTGATACCAGTATTGGTTGTCCGTGTTAACTGTAGGGGACGTAAATTTCTCGTAGTAGGCGTCAACGGTAGGCGTATCCAGCAAATCTGTATCCTCTGCGGGATAATGCCACATATACCTCACGCCGGTGACGTTAATCGGTTTATCCCCCCAGTTATAAACGATCACATGTTTGTATTCCCCTGTGGGGCAGTTTGTATTCCTTTCGCCCTCCCTTGAATGGGACTCGACAAAGGCCTTTGTTTCATCAGGATGGTAGCGGGTTCCGAGAACGATGTCGTCCTTTTCCAGGTCAAGCCTGCCATCTACAGCAGGTCCGGGATACACCGTACTCTCGGCTTTGCCGTCTGCTGTCTGCGAAGCGTTTACCCTAAAATACCATAGGTTATAACTGTCGTATTCTGTTGATGAGAATTCACGATAGAATTCCACTTTTTCATTGCTGGGTGTTCCTATAGCTCTACATTCTCTGATTTCCCAATTCCCTCCGCTGTATTTTTCCTGAAGACATATGGTGACATCCGCGGTATGGGTAACGTATGTTCTAACCGTGAAATTCTCTCCCCAGCCACCCTTTCCGGTAGAGCCGTCATTTGGTATAATGATTGAATTATTGAGGATCACCGGCGGTGTTACGGAAAGATAATCCTCTTCTGTCACCTCATCATCCAAATAACATGTCTTGTTTGAGTACATGGTCACGTTGTAATTCCCGCCTACTTTGCCAGCCGAATCCCAATCGCAGGTGTATGAGCCATTGCCAAGATCAGTGGTGCTGTTACACCAGTAGATATTAATGCCGTTTTCATTGGTAAGTTTGAATTTAACAGTCGCTCCTGCGATGAAATTGAAACAATCGTCTACCACATTACCTGTCAGGTTTGCGTATCTTTCTTCTGTCTCAGAATAATCACCACTGCCACCCGTTATTTCGTTGGCCAAATCGTCCACCATCTTAACGACAAACTCGTCGGACTGATTGGGTTTATAGCAGGTTCCTCCCGTTGTGTTTACCTTCCATTTATGCTCACAGCTGGTCACGTTGACCTGATAATTGCAGTCTGGGGTGAAGGTGTAATTCCAAAATCCGTCATCTGAGTCGGTTGTAGTTTCCAGAATGTAGTCACCATCTGCCTTCACATAAAACCTTCCTGATGTCGTTGTTATTGATGACTGATTGTCTGTGTCATTCCCATAAGTGGACAGGGCTGTTGAGTTATACTGGCTTAGTGGATAGGTAAAATTCCTTAAATTCAATACCGTATTGTTCCCGACTGCATGCTGGATTATGATGCTATCTCCCTCCAAATTAAAAGATTCTATTGTCGTTTCGCTTTTAGTCCCAACACTGTCAGTTGCGTTGAATTTATACTGAATGGTTCCGACCTCGCTGCAGGTGTATTGCCTTGTCCAATTAAATTCCGTTTTATTGCAGGTTGTGCAATTGTAGTTTGTAGGCGATATCTCTGTCCATTCTCCACTACTCACCTTCTCCCAGAAGTGAATATAAACAGTATCATTCGTAACATCGGTTACGTTTACAAAGAAGGTAAACGATTGAGCTCCCCAACTTCCTGACGCCGGTTCAACCTTATAATCTTCAAGTACTGGCGGATTTTCCAAGAAGAAAGTGTCGGGTTCGTATTTGTAGGAGGTGACATTGTAATAGTACTGTTTCCTTGAGAAGACCGATACATTATACCAGCCTGCAGGGGCATCTGCAGAATTCCAGGTACACTCGTAAACGTTTGCTCCCAGCTTCGTTATAGACGTGCATGATGTGTTGAAGTTCCAAAAGTCGTTTGTTAAGTTAAACCATATGTCGCCTTGGTCAATTTCAATAGCCTCCTCGCAATAGTTTTCGACAATCGCCTGGAAAAATACCCCCTCCCCTGAAGTGTAGTTTACACTACCATCCGGCTTTTGTATAGTGTTGTTTAAAATTCCTGTCACGTTGAAGTCGTAATCCTCTGATTGCGCATCCGCACAAAGGTTCGGGTCTTGATTTGTTGTAATTATAACGTACCAGTTGTGCGGACCCACCTCATATTCCTCGTCAATAGTAGGTGTGCTAGCGTTGTCGCATGTTGCAGTGAAGTTATACGTAACAATCCCGGAAGCATTGGTTGTCAGAGAATGACCGGAATCCCATGTCGCTCCCGATCCGGTTCCCACTTTCGTTATGTACATTGTAACGCTTTCTCCAGCTCCAACAGGACCCCCAGCTCCGTATTCTATCTTCACCCAGACATCTGTCCAGTTGATCTGGTCCAAAGCAGAATCATTCACGTAATCGAAATTTATCCCGCGGATCCGGATGTCTCTGTTGCTTGTCTGCGTCCCGTTCCACCCGCCCATTATTGACTGATCTGTCGTGTTCAGGCTGTAGACACCTGCGCCAGAAACATTAACAGTGAAGTTGCCCACATGTATCCATGCAGAGCCGTTGTAGATTTCGAGTTGCAGGGTATTGTTGTTATTTCCCCTTGCCACAGAACCTGAATTGTTGTAATAGGAGACGTTAACGGTTACGTTGATTAAGGATATGTTGTCCAGTTCTTGGCTGGTCACATCCTGGTATGTAGTCCAGGAGGTTGTCGATTCATTATCTCCACCCCCCTCACCTGTAACATTTATCTCATCGGTGAATATGTACTCGCCGTTGTAAGTGGCGTCCTGCCAAATCCTTATATAAACACTTGAATTATCCTCCACACAACTGTCTATTGCAGACAAATTGGTATTATAGGACTGACTGAACCCCGTGGCGGGATTAATGTCCACTACTTCAACCCACGTGGCTCCTTCATTGCAGGTAAATTCTAAAGAAAGTTGTTCATTGGGAGATTCATAAGTATCAGCACAATCACTGAAAACCCATGAGATATTTATGTTCGTGTACCCTGTTGTATCCACGCTGTGATTTACACCAGTACAATATCCAGGATCACATTGGTGTCCACCAGCGCCCCCGTCACCTCCTACTGTCTGCATGTAATAAGTATCACTACACAGTGTAGTGCAGCCTGTGCTCACAATTGAGGCTATTTCGTCCGCACCCCTGTCAGTCCAGTTTATCCAGGCTGAAGCATCGTTGTTGTTTACCCCTGAACAGCTTCCGCAGCTAAAATCTCCGGATTCAAAACCATCATAGAATATAACGGTCCTTCCAGTACTTCCTTGCGCCTTTTTCTGGATTTCCCCGGTTTCCTGATCGTCCGTGGTCAGTGAATTGCTCTTGTATTTGACAAGGACGGAAAGCGTGAGGTTGGTTTTATCTGCAGACCTGTTCGTGTTTTCGTCATCACCCGAAATGACTTCATAGGTGTAGTTCAGATCAGGATTGCAGGGCAGGGACAGCTGAACAGGCACGAATGTTTTCCTGTCCATTGCGAGAGGTGCGCTGTACATGCTGTAGGGGCTTTTGGTGACCGTTAAGGTGAACTGGGAGAAGGTTTGATTACCTGTGTATTCGTATAAAGCGTAGGTAACAGCCTGCTGGGGGATGGTCCCGTCAGCTGACGTGTTGATTTCAAAGACCGTGTCGCCGTTGATATCGGTCAGCTTGACAGTCGCGTTCCCCACGGGATTCGCTCCGTATTTGACCGTTACGTCAAGCGCGTACTTTCGGAAGAACGTCCCGTTGTCAGCGTACCAGTTAAAATTCCAGGTATCGGATATAATGTTAATGGTAGTTCCGTTTGAAGATCCTGCTGAAAACCCGTAGCCATCTTCTATATTTATTTTCTTCTCTGTTGTTTGGTTTATAGCGGATCCGTTGATGATCAGATCAACGTAAGACGTATACGTCCCACAATCATCGCTCACTGTAAAGACATCTGTTAAATATTCTTCGCCCTTTGTATAGTTTACCTGTATTGCCTGCATGTAGTCGTATATCTGGCTAACGTTCTTGGTTTCGTTAACAATTATCTCTCCGCTGTGGAAGTAAACCGGAGTGACGTTCGTTGTCTCGTAACCGTCAATAAAGAAGACAGATCCATTGTCATAGTAGACTGTATAATCATCTTTATTCACGACTCCCAGCGGAGTAAGCGTGGTGGAATCCATGCCTTCCACGTTGAGTATTTGGAAGTGTTCTGACTGTGTTACAGGTGTTCCTAATAGCTGGATCATGTCATCCGTTCCCACATCACCAGCCTCGCTAAAGTTACTGAATTCATGTTGAGTTGGTGGGTTGTAAGTTATTCCTGTCTGGGCTTCTGCCTCTGATTGCGTGTAATTCGTACACCATGTACATGGATGGGCATACAAAACAGTGTCCAACGCTATCGGGCTTGTCAGCTCCATGAGCGCTTCGGAGAACTTGTATCCGTACTTCCTGTAGTAGAATTCATGTGGAGTGTAATTGGCCTGCGGCTGGCTGACGTCTGAAATTATCTGCAGTCTTTTGAAACTAAGGATCTGTTCTGCTATTGTTCCGTTAGAGTACGAGGAGACGTTGAAAACAAGCCTGCCCTGAAGATCCCTCGCAGCGACTGTTACACTCCCTAGGTCATTGTTTGCGGTATCCTTAATACCCAGGTTGAAAGAACTCTGTCTGAGTATGTAGTTGTCGCTGGCGCTACCACCACCGCAGCCGTTATAATCTATGTTACCTTCGTCAAAAGTCGAATCTATCGCTATGAGATAATGCCCTGTACCCATTCGAATGTCATCGGTGTTATCGTAACCTGAGTAACCTCTGACTGAACCATGCGCATAACATATCCTTATTCCAGCTTCTGCATCGTGGATGAGTAGGTTGGTGAACGGTTTCGGGGGCTCACCACTCATCTCCATTCCGTACCTTCCGTTGTAGAAAGCATAGTCATTCATGGTTGTATTTGCCGGAACGTAGAGTATGCCATAGCTTCCGCTCTTTGCGTATCGTTGGAACGTAAACCTGTTTATTGTGACACTTGCGGTGCTATACCCACCGCCAGGCTCGTTGTCCATGGAGCCCGGAGAGCCTGCATCAATGTTGTTTCTAAGGGTGGTGTATATGATTTTGTAAGTGGTATCAAAGAACCGCAGTTCCCCACCATTATCAGCGTCATTGTAATCATCATATGCACACATGGCTGCCTGGTCGCAGAGCTCGGTAGCGACATTACTTTCTATGTAAGACCCCTGTTCTGGCTGGCCCGAAGCTGTTTCCTGGCCGAAAATCAGATGTCCGTTTTCCAAAACCTGCCAGTTGTAGTTCATCCTTATAATATCGTTCGTCGACTTGAGCCAGCTGACGGCGTCGGTGGCGTTACCAACTCTCAACAGTTCATCGAAAATGAAGTAGTTCCCATATTGAGTTACACCTCCGCTACACATGACCGCTACATCTTCTATGGTGTAAGGCGAGGCCTCCGTTCCCTCGGTAACCGTTATCGTTCCTCCAGTGGTGTTGGTGCCGCAAGTTATCGAGTGCCTGTGTTCCGGGTCGTACTCGAAGATTACTTCCTCCTTGGCAATTTTCATGTCTTTGATTTTTTTTAATAAATTTTTCCCATCGAATTTTTTGTCGGCGATGTAGGTATACGTTCCACCGTGGGTGAACAGGCTGTCTTTCATCTCGGTGTCGGAAGAGAGGTAGAAGACTGTTGGGAGATTGAATTCGTCCCTCTGCATGTTGAACCTGTCGAGCCTGACCCTGGACCCTTCCTCGGTATATATGTTGTTCATAACGCCTTGGTGGAACACCCTGTAGGTTTCGGGGTAGCATTTCTCGAACCTCTTAGAACACTTCACGACCGTTGGGTGGAAGACGCTGTATTTTGAATCGTAAAAGCTGAGGGAGCCGCCTTCATACACATATATTGCTGAGTTATGGGATAGCTCGTCTTTCTCAGAGACGTTGGCATTTATCCAACACCCATTCCCCCCCTCTTCATTACCGAACTGGAGGTCACCTTCTGCCAGAACCTCTATTGGCTTGTTCAGCATTATGTAAAGGTCCTCAGCCAGCACCTTTGTCTCGTTTTTCCCGTCCCCTACCTGCAGCCCGGAGTTAATCTCGAGATATGTGTAGAATTTATTTACCTTCCCCCAACCGTTTGCCTGATCAGCTTCGTGAATATCTGTTAATTTGCACGGATTAAGAGAAGTGCAATGTTCACCGTCACCAACGATCCTTATAATGTCGGTTTTTGGGTCATAAGATAGCCAGGCATATTCTGGGGATATACATTTTACTTCCAATTCAAAACTTTTAGAATCTTTGCTTCCCTCTTTGTTTTCTGCCATAACGTTCAAAGTGAAAATTCCGCACTCATTCGCTTTTAACTTCCAAACAAAATACGCAGAATCATTCTCCCCCAGGTAAGGGATAATTTTAATGCTGTTTTCATATTCGAAAACCTTCGGGGCTTCGAGAGCGATAGTTATGTTTTCTGAAAAGTTATAGAATGAAGTAACCTTAACCTCGACCTCAAATTCATCTGAGACATTAACTGTATCGTTATACTTAACATCCGTTATTCTGATTTCGGGAGGCATGAAGGTTATGTTAGTCTCGTTTACAGGCTCGGTCACATTTATTGTTATGTTGGTGGTTTCATTGCCGATCGTTACGTTTGTTTCATTTATCGGAATGGTTAAATTTATTGGTTCAGTCTGGTTCGTGGTTTCATTTGTGGTCACGTTCGTGGGCTCAATGGAAGTTTCATTGACTGTTTCATTTATAGTCACGTTAGGAGGCTCTATAATTGTTTCATTACTGATGGATTCATTGGTTTCGTTCGTAGGTTCAATATATGTTTCATTCCCGGCAGTTTCATTTCCTATAGTCTCATTCGTTTCATTCCCAGTTTCATTTCCGATGGCATCAGAAATAACACCCTCAATCAGGCTTTCTGTCAGATTCGGATCTGTAACTTCGTTCATTGCTGTTAAATAGCCTTCCAGAGGGATGGAAATGTTTTCCGTAAAGTTGGTCGCGTTCTGAGCAGTAATTATCGCAGCAGGAACAAGAACGAGGAAGAGAACCACCGCAAGGATTTGTATTTGACCCACTTCTGATTTCATGTTGTGGTTGTCCAGTCTTTTTACGATCTCCTTCTCCTTCCTCTTGGTGAATCCATCCTTCAAATAGCACAATCTGGCGGGACCCACCTCCCTTTCGTATATGATGTCTGCTCCCCTGAGCTCGTACAGATACTTGGTTACCGTATGCCTGTGCAGGTTCGTTAACTCAGAAATAGTGGTTATAGTCAGGCCTTCAGGATGTTTCCTTAGGACTTCTATTATCTGTTTCCTAGGAGACCCCTCATTCATAGAAAACTGGACCCGCACCCTTTATAACAAGTCATGTACATTAATGTACAACACAATTAGTATACATAACTGTCGAAGTATATATAGCGTAATTTGTTAACGGTTATAGAAAGATTTAAATTGTCGATCGACAATATAATGATATGTTCAGATTCCTCAGGGACCGGAAAGTCGGAAAGGGGAAGAAAGATTATTTTCACGAACTCAGCATAATCGCCAGGGAGGAACGCGAAAAAATTCTTAGAGAGAGAATAAGGGAAATCGTTTCAGAGGAATTGAAAAACTCTGGAATTAACAAACGAATTGACGACATTTCTAAGTATTCGAGATCTATTGACAAAAAGCTCGAAGAACTGAAAAATTCGCTCGTCCCATTGAGTCGGTCGAAATCCGACACTATAAGAAAAATTAAGATGAAGCGGATGATAATAGAACTTCTCACAAAGCACAAGCGGTTGACCTCATCCGAGCTCAGCAATTACCTTAATCTTTCCCGTACGAGGTGCAGCGAATACCTGACGGAATTGGAAAGGGAAATGGTTGCCAAAGGTGTTGTGATCTCCAGACAGAAGTTTTACGAGCTTACAAACCAGTGATATTCATGAAAGAAGCGGGTTTACTGATAATTTTTGCCCTCATATTAGTTACCTTCTTGGTCTACGGGAATTTACAGGAGCCAATTGAACCCCCAGAAAACAGAACCCCCTCCCTAACTCTGAATCTTTCTAGCGATAAGGAGGTATACCACTCCTCTGAGGAGATGGAGCTGGAAACAACAATCGAGACCCCAACAAAGATAGAAAACCTTACAGTAAAGGTTTACGGGATAAAGGATCGTGCAGGGAGATTCAGGGTAAATGGAGAGAGAATCGTGAATGTTGATCCTCCTGGAACGAATGAAATATTCAAATTCAGGATGCCAAGCTGTTACGGATGCGCTGGCGTGTCTCCGGGAGAATACGAAATAAGGTTCGAAGTTCTGAAAGACGGGGAGATTATAGGCAACTTCTCTAAGATGATCACGCTGGAAGCATAGCTTTTTATATACACAGGATAATATGTATGAATAAGTATGATAAAGTAATACCTTTATCTGAGAGGTGGTGATTATGAAGATAACGATTTCCGTCATAAAAGCGGACATAGGAAGTGTTGGGGGACACATAAAGCCAAGCGAACGCTTGCTCGAAACGGTCAAGGATTATATTGAGGAATATGGAAAAAAACTTCTTAAGGATTTTTACATCAGCTATACTGGAGACGACATAGCGATTCTAATGACGCATGCCCTTGGGAAGAATAACGAGAAGATCCATAAACTAGCGTGGGATGCGTTCAAGGCAGGAACAGAGGTAGCGAAAGGCCAGGGTCTATACGGAGCAGGTCAGGATTTACTCAAGGACTCGTTTTCCGGGAACGTAAAGGGGATGGGCCCTGCTGTTGCTGAGCTCGAGTTTGAGGAGCGACCCAACGAGCCGTTCCTGTTATTTGCAGCGGACAAGACAGAGCCAGGGGCGTACAACCTTCCCTTGTATCTCGCATTTTCCGATCCCATGTACTGCGCTGGTTTGCTCTTGAGCGCAGGAATGACGAAGGGATTCAAATTCACCATAATGGACGTTGAGAACACCAAGGGCGATAAAATAATTGAACTGAATGCACCTGAAAATCTTTATCACATTGCAGCCCTGTTGAGGGACAACAACAGGTTTGTGGTGGAATCAATCCATTCAAGAGACACCAGAGAGCAGGCTGTTGCCGTCAGCACTACGAGACTCCACAACATCGCAGGTAAGTATACGGGCAAGGACGATCCGGTCATGCTAGTCCGCGTACAGAAGGATTTCCCTGCAACCGGCGAAATACTAGCTCCATTCACAATTGGACATTTAGTGAGCGGATTCATGAGAGGATCGCATACAGGGCCGTTAATGCCTGTTAAGCTTAATTCCACGATCTCGTACTTCGACGGACCTCCTGTCGTGAGCTGCGCCGCATTCTGCGTACATAACGGTAAGCTGACAGAACCGGCAGATGCATTCGATCACCAATACTGGGATTTCATCAGGGGCAACATCTCGCGAAAGGCCTACGACATCCGCAGACAGGGATTCTCGGGTCCGGCAATGCTTCCGTACAAAGAACTGGAGTACGGAGGGATCGTGGAGATACTGAATAGACTGGAAAAGAAGTTCAAGGTCAGGAAGTAGGAACAACGCCTTTATATGACCTAGACTATAATATAAAGATGGGAGATAATTCTATTTATCCTCCCGTTCCCTCTCTAGGAGACGATTTCTTATCAAGACCTGGAAATTTCAATCCAGCCAAAAGAACTTATACTATTTCTTATAATGGCACTAAAATGAAAATAATCCTCGAAAGAGAAAATGGTCAATACAGAGGAATATATTCTGAAATAGAAATAGAAGATGGGACCATATATGTAGGTAATTTCACTCCAGAAAATAAACAACTTGGTATAAGCGGGTTTATGATACATCTTGATGGACGTAATGGAATCAGCATATCTAATCCTTTTCGAGAGGATGCAGAGAAAATGAGGGGTTACGTAGAGAATGTTTCATCAAATGGTTTCAAGGACAGCATACGAGAACTTGCTGAAAACCCCAGATCTAGGATACGTAAAAAACTCTCTCCCGAATTAGCACTCTTTCTAGGTCTGGATTTGTAAAGGAAATTAAACTATTTAAGCATCCCAACTTCTTTCTTTAATTTTTTGTATGTCTTTTCGATAGTTTCAGACAAGACCTTGGTTTCTGCAGTGATCTCCATAAAACCGAAATCCGTCCGAAACCTCGGGACTATGTGTACATGGAGATGTCTCACAGAAGCGCCTGACACGTCTCCGATGTTCATGCCCACATTGAACCCTCTCGGCTTCAGAACTTTTCTCAGAAGTTTGATAGATTTCTTGACCATTGTAAACAGCGAAGATATCTCTTTGTCTGTTAGATCCTCTAAATTTTCTACATGCCTCACAGGCAGAACCTGTAGATGTCCGATGTTGTATGGGTAAACATTCATTAACACGATCACCTCTTTGTCTTTGTAAAGGACCTTCTTCGGAATTTTAGGATCGTTCTTTAATATCTTACAAAACAGACAACCGCTTGTCTTCTTCCCGACCCAGTTGCTCCTTGACGGCGAAAATAAATGATGCTTATGCATGTCATCACTTCAGGCCTTCAATCAAATCTCTTATCGCTTCCGCTGGTTGCTCGGATTTCACCACACCGGATGCGACGAGTATCCCTTCCACTCCCAGTTCCTTTGCTCTCTTAACATCCTCTTTATTTTTAATCCCAGCCCCGCAGAGGACAGGTATTCCGAAGGGCCTTACCTTTTCGATTGATTCTGTTATAATTTCTGGTTTCGCTTTTGAGACCGAGATATCCCCACCTATCAGCTCAGGTGGTTCTATCGCTATGTAATCAGGTCCGAATTCAGCTATCCTTTTCGCTGTTTCCGGTGTGTCAGCACAGGCAACAGTTACCAATCCGAGTTCCCTGCACCTCTTTATTGATCTATCAAGGATTTCGAAATCCATCCGCCTTTCCGAATGATTGAGAAGCGTTCCTTTCGCACCGGCTGATTTCAAAGATTCAGGCAGGATCCATCCGGTGTGCGCCCCATAGGCTATCGGATCAGCATGCTGGGAGAACAATCGAATTCCAACGTTATCAGCGATAACTTTTATGTCCGCAGGCTGTACGGCAAGGACGATTTCAACATCGTCGCCGTCGAGGGAATCTGCTATTTCTGCAAGCTTCGATCCCCTATTACCTGTGCCCTCTTCATACGTTTTTAGGTTTATAATAAATATTTTTTTCATTCGATCCCCTCGGTATACTTTTAAGGTTACGCTAAGATATATAAATTTTAAATACAAGAATATTGCATGAAAAAATTTTTGTTAATACTGATCGTATTGCTTTTGATTCCGATTAACGCGGGAGCCGTGGTTATCACGGCAGACCCGATCAGTGGAACGACAGTGGTGGAAAAAACAGTCAACTATCAAATAACAGTTACCAACGAGAGGGGCGACCCTGACAAATTCATACTTACTGTTTTTGGTGAACATCTGGAATGGGCCAGCCTTCAGAGCTATTATTTCCAGCTTGAGCCCCATAAGTCAAAAAAGATAGGACTTAATTTTTATCCGCTTGAGGAGGGGAAGTACGAATACAGGGTACAGGTAAGGTCAATCTCATCGGAAGGAGTGGTGATGGACATCCATGATACCGTAACTTTGGACCTCACGGTTTACCCGTTGATAGATCCTGATATCACAAGTTTCTCAGCGGACGTGATTGGAGATGAACTCAAAATGAATTTGGGACTGACAGCTAAGAAAGTCAATGAAGTGGAAATAAATTTCGTAATAACGGATGACGGCAACAACAAGGTGAAGTTCTTGTCTGTGACAAGGCAGATGAAAGGTGAAGGAGAGGTTTCAGAAACCATCTCCCTCGAAGACCTGAATTCAGGATATTACTCAGTTGAGGTCACACTGGGTGGTTCTGGTGCGAGCAGGATAGCAACCTTTTACGTATCCCCTGTACACAACATCGTCACCTCCAAAAAGACGGTGTCGAATCCTTTGACGAAAGAAGTGACAATAACCATAAGCAATCAGGGAAACACCATTGATGATTACAGCGTGGAAGAAAATCTGCCTGCGAATCAGTATGTAACCCTTGTAGATGACCCGAGTACGCAGTATCTTCAAGAGAATGACGTTGTTTTCCAGTGGCAGTTAACAGGCCTTCAGGTGGGTGAAACAGTTGAAGTGAAATATTTTGTTGACTACTGGAAGCACGGGGCAGGATGGGCTGTCGTGGTATTCGCTATAATCGGTCTTCTCGGTCTTGGTGTTGTAAAGACAAGAACACCCAGCATAAGAAAGAGATACATGAGAAAGAGGGACGGGCACGTTGTTGTCTTGGATGTTAGGGGTTCGCTAACGAAGGAACTGAGAAACGTTCTTGTTAAGGACAGTGTTTCTCCTCTGGGAAGGGTCCTGCATGAGTTTGAAGGTCCTAAGCCTGTAGTTAGGGAGAGCGAGGCAGGGACAGAATTGATCTGGAGGCTGGGAGACATAAAGCCGAGGAGCGAGATATACCTGACGTATAAGATACGTCCTCTGATAGAGGCACAGCTTAAAATGCCAAGAGCATACCTAACGTACAGAACCGATGACGAAAAAAAGATCAATGTTTACTCAAAGCAGTTGTTGATGGAATAAACCGCTTTTTTCTTAAACAATAAATTTAAATATTCCCAACTAATAATAGACAAATCCCGGGGTAGCTCAATCTGGTAGAGCGATCGGCTGTAGGATTTCACACGGTGATTGACACCGTTTGGTTTGATGAGTGTGTTATTCCACTTGCAGTTGTTCGGAAACCGATAGGTTGTGAGTTCAAACACCACTCTTTCCGAGAGCTTCCGCGTCTTCAAAGAGCGGTGGACCAGAAAGGTCCGGTGGGACAAATCTCACTCCCGGGATTTATTTCTTTTGTTGCTCAGAATATTTATTACAGCGAAAATATACTAATTAATGATGTTTTCCGGTCTCACGGTACTGATCGTGATATGCGCATTCCTGATACCTGAGGGAATTGTCTTGGGGGGGAGAAGATTTCTGCATTCCATATACGAGGCGATGTTGAGGGAAAACGAATTTATACTTTACGAAAACAAAATCTACAAAAGCTTCAAGATGTTCGGCCACCCTTACGTGATCTTCCCCATAACCATGAGCGTTTCCTTTTTCATGTACGTTTTCCAGTTCTAGAGTTTCGTAAACTCCGTTTTTTCCTGTACAAAAGGTTTAAATATGCGCGCGTACGTGTGATATCTTATGGGGTTCGGTAATAAACTATTCCCTGAAGATGAAACCAAAATGGATAAATGTGACAGATGCGGAGAATTAAATAAATTATTAAAACCGACAGAAAAGGGATGGCTGTGCAGGAAATGCATTAGCCAGGAGAAGATCGCATTTCAGGACCAATCTGAAGATTATTTTTGGGAAGACTGAAAACCCTCCTGTTTTTCCTGTACAAAAAGTTTAAATATGTTTGCGCGTAAATATATTCCAAGTGGGGTCTCATGAGACTGGATTTCAAAAAACTTGAAAGCAAACTGTACCTTCTAGGCCTCATTCTCGCAATCGTTATCATATTGCTCAGATAGACCGGCCGAATTTCTCCGGTCTAGTTTCAATCGATCAATACAGGAGACTATAAATGACCCTGAATGGGTGCAAAGGGAATGAAAACGGGATTTCCTTAGCCTCAATAATACTCATTTTGGGTCTCATACTGCTCATCTAGATTCCAGGAGGTTCCCTGGGTCTGGATGTCCGTTTTCTGGATTCAGGAAGGCCTCCAAAAGTACAAGGAGGATACGAAAATGGAAGATAAAAGGGAGTTCGACCTGAGAAAATTCAATCCGGATAAATACCTTTTTGAAAATGTGTACGCCAGCTCTAACCCCGGCTTTGATGAGATAGACCTGAGAACATATTTCGAGTTGACCGAGGGCCTGGGGAACGGGCCCTGAAATGGTTATCAAAAAGAACAAGGAGGTGAAGGAATGGAAGAGTTCAAAGCTCGAACAAGCAAATTGAACATGAAAGATGGAGTACAGGCAATCAACTTAAAAAAAAAGATGAGCAGATTGCAGAGCTGGGCAAAGCACTTGATCAAGAACAACAT
>CAYFWU010000004.1:0-68235 GCA_964347025.1 uncultured archaeon
TGGCAGTAGATGTTTGGTTTGCCTTGGCAATACTGATCGCACCAGTGTTTGCAGAATATGCAAAGATCCGAACGAAAGTAGAGAGACCATTTAACTTCATAGCGGGTGCAGGGATTTTCTTCTTGCTAGCGATAGCATTCAGCGCGGACTTCTTTGCCCTTGCGGGTGGAGCAGCTATTTATGGTGTCTATCTATTTGAGTTCCTTGGATGGCTATTCTTATTGATCGGTGTGCTTTGGGCAGCTCTTGGGCTGATGAAGTAAATTGGAAACACAGAAAAATCGAAAACCCTTTATTTTATTTTTTATTATACTTATTGCTATCTATAACAAAACAAGGTGTTGGAAGTTTAGAGGCAGCCACCTTCAATGCCTTCTTACCTGCCTTTTCATTGTCAACCCTTACCTCAAGTATCTTCTGATTCTCTTTTACCCTCGCCGCAGAACTGATCGGTCTCCCGAAGGATTTTCTCATTCCGGTTTGAAACCTGTCGGCACCTGCCCCTGTCGCCAGTGGGTTCTCCCTTAGAACATGGTGGGGATATACGAGAACCTTGAAAAAATAATTTCCTTCCCCTGCGTATTTCGCCAGGCTCTTGGTTGCCAGAACCCTCGCTGCCTCAAGGGCGTTGTGTCTTATCTGGACTGCCCGTTTCCCTACAAGATAAAGGGTTTTTGAGAATTTTTTTTTCTTGTTGCCTGCCTCAAATCTGTGGATTTTCAGGGCCGGTACACCCTTAACGTAGCTTCTCCTTGGTTTCTTGAAGGATACCCTTGTGTAAGGTTTTTCCAGCCTTCTGTAACACTTGGCTGCTCTCAGGGCCATGTTATCACGAAGGACGCAGGATTTTCAAAGGACGTACACTTCGTGTGCGTCATTCCTTAGCTATCCGCGTCAAACTATTGTATTCGTATATATTGTTATATTGTTTTTAAATATGTAATTTTCGCTTTTAAAATTCATT
Organism: uncultured archaeon; assembly: GCA_964347025.1. Classification (GTDB taxonomy): domain Archaea; phylum Aenigmatarchaeota; class Aenigmatarchaeia; order QMZP01; family QMZT01; genus CS3-C152. Next base: position 965 of record CAYFWU010000004.1, read on the forward strand.
ATTTTGAGCTTTATTGAGATGTTTTTTGACTGAAAATCGATATCCTGGGGCTTATAATAAGCTTTATAAACCATAAAATTAACTATTTATTAGTGACTAATATGTCTAGATTTGATTGGAAAAAAGCAATGAAGGAATACGGGAATTTCGATCGTTTAGATTCCCTCCCCATTTCAGTAGTCATTCCTGTAAAGAACGAAAGAGATTATATTGGAAGCTCGATAGAATCTGTTGCCCCCTACGTTCGCGAGGTATTGATTGTTGCAAACGGGTCAACAGATGGTTCTGATATAATCGCGAAAGAATATGAATCCTTGTTTAACAATGTTAAGGTTTACAAAACCCCTGGGATTGGTGTAAGCGCCGCTCGAAACCTTGGGGCAAGTAAATCCTCAGGAGAAATCATATACTTCTTGGATGCGGATACCCTGTCTTCAAGGGAAACTCTAAATAGTATATACGAATCTGTTGGAAGGGGGTCTGAAGGAGGGTGGACAAGGCTCAGGGCCGATGATCCTGATTTCCAGTCTTATTACGATTGGACAAACCTTTGGGGTCTTTTTGGAAAGAGCGCAACCGGGGCTTCCATGTACATCACAAGAAACCTTCTGGAAAGGTTAGAATCTGTTTATGGAGAAGTGTTCCCTTCCCACATGACAAAAAACGAGGATGTTGTGGCAGCGAAAAGGATGATGAAAATTGGAAGAGGGGTTAGGCGTTTGAATACAGAGGCAATAACGGCAACTGATAATATTTCAAAGAAAGGCATTGAAGGTGCTTGGGCAGAAAGGATATTGAATGGAGTTTTCTCCTACCTTGGAGGCAGGATAGAAAACGAGAGCACACCAGTAAAATATTCATTTGCCTAAATTTATTCAGGCTTTATATCTCTCCATTCTTTTAGCGCGCGTTCGTATCTTTGAAGGTTTCCCGTATCGAACCACTGCCCGGAAAATGGGAAACCAAAAAGCCTTCCCTGCTCTGCAAGCTTAGGGAAGATTTCCTTTTCGAGAGAACAGAATCCCTTAGGGATCATGTCTATTATCTTATTTTCGAGGATGTAAAAACCGGCATTTATCAGATTGGAAGGCGCTTTCCCCTTCTTCGGCTTTTCCACGAATTCTATTATACGGTTTCCGTCGAGTCTCGCAACCCCGTAAGCACTGGGATCCTCCAGCGTTGTTAACGCAATGGTAGCGAGCGCCTTATTTTTCTTGTGCATTTCATACATATCCAGAATGTTCAGGCTCTTCAGCTCGTCCCCGTTGGACACTATGAACGTTTTCGGGAGCTTCTCCCTGGCGATCTTTATCGCTCCTCCGGTTCCCATTGGTTTGCTTTCTGCAACGTGATCTATTTTAAGACCCAGTCTTGACCAGCCATCAACTTCCTTCAGAATCTTTTCCTTCATGTGACCCACGGAAAGGATTATGTCGGTAACTCCATACTTCTTCAGAAGGTCAAAGATATGTTCGATTATGGGTTTTCCATGGACAGGGACAAGAGGTTTCGGGATCTCGTAGGTTATCGGGCGTAAGCGCGTTCCCTCCCCTCCGCATAGTATGATTGCTGTTTTGAGCTCCCTGAAGTTGAGGTATTTCGAAAGAACGAGCTCTATCGCGTGCGATCGATTCCTCACGCTCAGGCCATCCACTACCTTGTCTATCTTGTCCAAAATTTCCTTGTCTATTGTTAGCGTTATCCTTTCTTTCATATCAGGTATTACCTTCTCATATTTTATATGTTATTTTATTTACATTAGCTTAAAAAGGTATCACTCATAGAAAAACTTTTATTCCACTGTAAGAAAATAAAGGTATGGTTAAACTGATTTGTTCTGAGTGCGGAAGGAGATTCTCTCCCAAGGAAAAGATATTCCAGTGCATATGTGACGGGGTTCTTGAGGTTGCAGAGAAAAAGGTCTCCTTTCCCGTAAATAAGATAAGGAAGAGGAAAAACTCAATCTGGAGATACAGGGAAGCGATTCCCGTGGAATCCGATAAAAATGTCGTTAGTCTGGGGGAAGGTCTAACGCCTCTCCTGCCTCTTAAATACACGGACCTCGAAATCCTTGCAAAGCTGGATTTCCTGTTCCCTACGGGTTCTTTCAAGGACCGTGGTTCATCTGTAATGATAAGTCATCTGAAAGATCTCGGTGTGAAAAAAATAATGGATGATTCCTCCGGGAACGCAGGCGCTTCGATTTCTGCGTACGCCGCTAAGGCCGGAATGTCCTGTGAGATCTTCTGCCCGTCATACGCATCAGGAGGAAAGCTTACACAGATCCTGTATTACGGAGCGAAACTGAACAGGGTTCCCGGAATGAGAGAGGATACGGAGAAGGCAATCCTTAAGCGAACGAAAGAAGCGTATTACGCCTCCCACAACTGGAATCCTTACTTCATAGAAGGAACTAAAACCCTAGCTTTCGAGATAGCAGAGCAGTTGGGCTGGTCTTCCCCTGACAACATAATCTGCCCTTGCGGAAACGGCGGGATTTATCTGGGTTTATTTACCGGATTTAGAGAGCTCATTGAAAAGGGAGTGGTTAGTTCAATGCCCAGGCTCCTTGGCGTGCAGTCCTCTGTATGCCCTCCCATATACAATGCGTACAGGGAGAAGATAGATTTCGTAAAGCCCTTTAAGCAGATTTCAAGGACGATAGCAGAGGGAGTTTGCTTAGCGAAACCTGTTCGAGGACAACTGATCCTGAAGGCAATGAAAGAATCGAAAGGTTCGTTTGAAGTGGTGAAAGATGACGAGGTGATCAGAGGATTAAGATTCCTTGCCTTGCAGGGGGTCTTTGTCGAACCCACTTCAGCGATTGTTATCCCTGCGATTGAAAAATTCTACCAGAACAGAATGATAGGGAAGAAAGAAAAAACAGTTGTTGTTTTGTCCGGAAGCGGCCTGAAGACAACGGATGTCCTTGCATCCTCTAGGTTTCTTTCTTTAGAATATCAAAGAGCATCTTGATTTTTCTATCTTCACCTTCGATTGTATTCGCTCCTGCATGCGGCGTGGAGACGACGTTAGGCAGACCAACAAGCTTCTTTTTCCCGACGGGCTCCTTCTCAAAAACATCCAATCCCGCTCCCCTTATCCTTCCCGACTTCAGGGATTTGTAGAGCACCCTAGAATCAACGATCCCCCCTCTCGCGGTGTTTATGAGTATGGATGATCTCTTCATACTCTTCAATTGTTTATCCCCTATCATGTGCTTCGTTTTCCTGTCCAGATGCGCGTGTATAGAAACGACATCAGAGATTTTGAGCAGCCTGTCAAGACTGATCATCTTCACGTTGGATTTCCCTTTAACTAACTTGTTGGGGTCGCAGGCGACGACATTCATACCGAAAGATTTAGCTATCTTACAGACATCCATTCCGATTGGACCGAGACCTATCACCCCGAGTGTTTTCCCGTAGAGTTCGTTTCCGAATTCCCTTTTCCACTCTCCCCTCTTCATTCTCCTGTCCTGCTCCGGAATCTTCCTGAGAACAGAGATCATCAGACCAAAGGTGAGCTCAGCGACGCTTGCCGTGCTTCCGGGGATTGTATGGAATTTTATCCCCCTTTCCTTGAGGGTTCCTGTATCTACATGTTCATATCCGTGGGAAAAGGCTATTAAAATCTTCAATGATTTTGCCATCTCCAGAAATTTTTTATCAACCTTTATCCTCGGTGTCACAACCAGGACTTCAGCGTTTTCTACCCCTTTCTTGCCAGGACTTTCCAGATGAACAATTTTCACCTTCCTTTTAATCCCCTTGATCACGAAGTCAGGGTATCCGCCGAGAAGGACGACTTTCATGGAAAGAATTTGTTTTCAGACTTTTAAATGTCTTTCTCCGTCATTACTTTGATATTGTTATTCTTCAGTATCGCTGCCGCCACACCTTCCCCTTTCTTCAGTTTTCCAGAAAAAGATCCGTCATATATTTTTTTACAGGCGCAGGCAGGGGACTTCGATTTCAGTATCGCTTCCTTCACACCCAGAGATTTTGCCACCATCAGTGTTTCCTCTGCTCCTCTTATGAAATTCTTTGTGACATCCCTCCCACTGGCTGTCATCACCTTTGCCTTTCCCTCCAGAACATCTTCTCCTGTCCCGCCAACAATCTCCTGAATTTCCCTCGGTGTAGGTAAACCGCCGAGCTGTTCGGGACACAGAGGGATAAAATCCCCCTTCTTGAACTTCTTGAAAATCTTAGAATTAATCGAATTTTTACCGTCGTACCTGCAGTTAATACCAACCAGACATGCGCTTACTATTTTCATATTTTTCGAAAGAAACACACTTTCGTGTATTTCAGTCTGACCTAGACTTTCTTTACTGTTATACAGTGCACAGGACAGGAGTCTGCGGCCTCTTTGTTGCATCCCATTTCCTTCACCGTGGTTTTCTTTGGCTTGCTCTTGTCCCCTTCCATTACCCAGTTGTCCGGACAAATTGCAGCGCAGGCCCCACAACCAATACACGCTTCCTTGTCATGTATTATTTTAAAAGGCATAGACACACCCCATTTTACATCCTTTCAATTTATTTATTTCCACCGGAAAGTTTTAATAGTTTTTCCCACTCATTGTCAATATAGTCCTGTATTTTTTTGATCACCTTCTTGTTGCCCGATTTAAACAGGTGGGAAAACCTCCCCTGGGTTCTGAGATATTCCTCGACAGGCTTTCTCTTATGGATGTTTTTTGTTATCTTGAAATTCCCGTCGTGTACTTCGTAAAGCATCCACATACCCGTTTCGACAGCGATTTTCGCGATCTCTATTGTTTTTGAAGGATCGAATTTCCAGCCGAGCGGACAGGGACATTCCACATGTATGAACGATGGCTGATTCTTCTTTTCGAGCGCTTTCTTAACCTTTTCTTTCAGATCGGCAATGAATCCTACGGAGGCGGTCGCGATGTAATGAGTTCGATGGGCAGCAACTATCTCCACTATGGGCTTCTTCCATTCCTCCTTGCCTATGGAGAACCTTCCATGAGGGCTCGTTGTCGTCCATGCCCCGAGGGGGGTCGCGGAACTTCTCTGTATCCCAGTGTTCATGTAGGCATTGTTGTCAAGGCAGACAAAACAGATCTTGTCCCCTCTCTCCAGGCTTCCTGACAACGCCTGCAACCCTATATCTAGCGTACCACCATCGCCAGCCATTGCTATTACATTTCCCTTCTTTCCCATGTCTTCAAGGGCGAGGGAAACCCCGCTGGCTATCGCGGATGCATTCTCGAACGCCCCGTGTATGTAATTAACCCCCCAGGATGTGCGCGGATACTGGGAGCTCACGATCTCTAAGCATGAAGTGGCGTTAACTATGACGGTCTTCTTACCCGCAACCTCGAGAATGTTGCGAACAGCGATTGTTTCCGGACAACCGCAGCAGCTCGTGGAACCCTGATAAAATCCGCATGCTAGACCCATATTAATCCTCTCCTCTCCTTTCTTACGTCATCGAAAATGTTCAGGATGTCCTCTATCTTCACATCCTTTCCTCCAAGGCCTCCGACAAATGCGCTGACCGAACGTTTCCTGGTGAGACCGCGGATTTCGTAGCAGAGAGCTCCGCCAAGACCGGGTGATATGTTCTTTTCAAGAACGCCTATTGATTTTATCCCGTTCAAGGCCTTCTTTATCTCCCCTATTGGGAAGGGACGGAAGCTCTTTATTTTCACGAGTCCCACATCCTTTATATTCTTCTCATCTATCACATGTCTTATAGTTCCGCATGTAGAGCCCATGGTCACGATAGCGTAATCAGCGGATTCCATGTTATAGGTTTCGACTAATCCGCTACCGTAACCTCTACCGAAAATTCTCTTGAATTCCGAATTCGTCCGCCTTATCACATCCTTCGCATTCCTCATGGCCTCGTGCTGATCCTTTTTGAATTCTTGGAAATAATCAGGACCAGCCCACGCTCCCTGCGTAACAGGTTTATTGAAATCCATCTTTCTCCCCTTATACTTCGGCAGGAACTTTCTAACGAGGGTTTTATCCGCTATATCCACGGGTTCGTAAACATGAGAAAGAATGAAGCCATCTATGCATACCACTACAGGAAGCGAAACGTTAGGATTCTCTGCTATTTTGTACGCCTGTATGGTCGTATCGAAGGCCTCCTGTGCACTCTCGCAGTAGAACTGTAACCATCCGGAATCCCTTTCAGCGAACGTATCCGACCAGTCGCACCATATGTTCAGAGGGGAAGCTAACGAACGATTGGCGACTGCCATGACTATGGGCAGGCGCATCCCCGAAACATTATAAAGAACCTCGTGCATCAGAGCGATTCCTTGGCTGGCAGACGCCGTGAACGTTCGAACGCCTGCCGCCTGCGCGCCCAAGCATATCGACATCGCCGAATGTTCAGATTCCGCTCTGGAAAACTTGGTCCTGAATTCACCGTCTGCCACCATCTCTGATATCCTTTCAATTATATGGGTTTGCGGCGTGATGGGGTAGGCTGCAACAACACCCGGTTCGCACAGCTTAACCGCTTCTGCTATTGCGTGGCTCCCCTCTAAAACCTTTTTTACCATTCTTTCACTTCTCCATCTCGTTCTTTACAGCTTTGAAAGGGCATACATTTGCGCATATCAAACAGCCCTTGCAGTAATCGTAATCCACCTTCGCCTTTTTCTTCTCGATCTTCATACACCCTTCAGGACAGTGCGTTACGCATATCCCGCATCCCTTGCAGTTTTCCGTGATAATCGGTCTGAAGGTTCTCCACCCGGATTTCTTTAGACCGATTGTCGGCTTCGAGGTTACACCAGCTTTGGATATCTTCCTCTCCATTACATCACCGTCTCCTCGTACGCCCTCTTAACCGCACGTACATTCTTTTTCCTGAGTTCTCCCTCAAACCTTTCCTTTATGGATTCCACCAGATTTTCAAGTGAAATCAGGCCGGTTGCCTTGGCAAACGCCCCGAGCATTACGGTGTTAACTATGGGTCTCCCCAGGACCTCCATTGCGATCTTGTTTGCATCAACAGTGTAAACGTCGAAACCGTTGAACTTCACTTTTCTTTCAGAATTTATCAGTATGATCCCCTTCTTCGACAGGCCCTTCGTGATGTCTACTGTCCTCGGGAGAGAATCGTCCAGAACAATTACGTGATCCGGGCTGTAAACCTGCGTTCTCAGCGTGATGAAATCCTTTGAAATCCTGCAGTAGGACTGAACAGGAGATCCTCTCCTCTCCGGCCCGAACTTCGGAAAGGCCTGCGTGAACTTCCCGTCCTTGAAGGCGGCTATCGCCAGCAACTCTGCCGCTGTAACTGCCCCCTGCCCTCCCCGGCCGTGTATGACTATCTCTAGAATTTTCGTAGTTAACACCCTTAGGTTTAATATCCACAGATACCTTTATAAGATTTACTTAATGAAATACGTCGATTGTGGAGAATAATAAACTTATTTAATGATCCTGCTTACCTTCCTGAATTCGTCCGTCCCTGCCCTGTCCATGACCTGGAAGATCACGGATTCTGTTGTTGTCAAGAAAATGCCTGCATGGGAAATCCTGCACATTGAGATGCTCCAGTCCATCTGTTTCCGGGAGGAAACCGCGTCATAAACCACGTGAACATTGTAGCCTCTTTTCACTCCGTCCAGAGCCGTCTTCAGGACGCACACATGCGCTTCCAGTCCGCAGAGAACGATGTCCTTAACCTTTAATTTTCTCAGCTCCTTTTCGAACTTTTTATCCCCGAAGCAGGAGAAGTGAAGCTTTTCGAATGGCTTGAAACTGCCCAAGACCTTCGAGACCCCAGGGACTGTTCGTCCCAGCTTGTCTGGATTCTGCTCTGTCACTATTATGGGGACATTCAGGATACGGAAAGAACCCACAAGTTTCTTTATGTTTTCAGCCATTTTGTTGAACTCAAAAATAACGGGCCTGAACTTCTCCTGGACATCTATGACCACCAGACACGTTCTCTTCCTTTCAAGTATCCCCAGTCCTTTCATGGTTTCCTTATCCTTACACTGTCCTTCAGTTTCGTCCCGAATCTCTTTGAAAAATTCCCCATGTTTATCGCGATCTCTATTCTTCCGTAATCGTCCGGGAAGAGAACCACTTCATTTTTTCCGACTTCTCCGAAGGTTTTCAGGAACTTGGTCTTTATCTTTTTGTTCTTTGTCTCTATAACGACATCATCTTTGTACACTATCCCGGTCTTTTCAAAATTACTCTGCGTCACGTTTATGAAAATGCTTCCGAAGTGGTTTACATGTATTATCTCGCCCTCGGCAACACCTCTGGAAACCTTCGCTTCTCCATAGGGAGCCTTGACCAGATCTTTCTTGTCGATTTCTGGCCCGAACTCTTCTAGGCGAACACCCTTCGCCAGCCACGCAGCTGCCGGGGTGAAAACGTCGCGACCGTGGAAGACTGGCGAGACCGGCTTCCTCATGTATTTGTCATTCGTTATCTCCACTGCCTTTTCAATCCCTCCGAGAATTTTGCTGGCAGGGATCAAAACCCCGTTATCCGGTCCGATCAGGTAGTCGCCGCGTTTGGCCTTGATTATGATCGCTCTTCGCGAGGTCCCGACCCCGGGATCGACCACGCAGACGTGACAGCCGACGGGAAGGTAGCTAATGCTCTCGAGGGTCCAGGCCCCTTCTGTAACATCGAATCCTGGCAGGCCGTGTCTCAGATCAATGATTTCACAATCAGGGCAGATATCCAATGCGACTGCCCTCATTAAACCTATCCCCTGCGTGCCCACACCGAAATCGCTCGTCAGGGAAATGAACTTTCGTTTCATATGAATAGAATAAGAAAATAGTTAATAAAAATTTAAATGTTTAACACGACTAAAATAAACCAAGGAGGTTGAAAATGAAAACGAAGTTTTACTGGATGATTTCTGTTTTAGTGATAGCGAGTTTCATTCTTTCGGTAACAGTCCTGCCAATCCAGGTAGAAGGAAAGGGGAAACCACAGAAGATCGTTTTTATCCATTACAAAAAGGGACACGCAAAGCCGACATGTAACAACAACGGAATCTGCGAGCCAGAGCTTGGAGAAAAAAAGAACTGTGCTGACTGCAAGAATGGAGGTGGAGAGGAAAGTACGTGCTACACATTCCTTGGAAAGGGAGTGAAATGGAGGGATTTGCCGGTGAATTACGTTATCCACCCGGACCTGGATACAGGAGCGATCTCATCCGCTGCTTCCGAATGGGATTCCCATACTTCGGCGAATCTCGTTGGAAGCTATTCAATAGATAACGGAGCAACATGGGATGATGAAACGCCTGATGGAAGGAATGAAATGGTTTTCGGAGATTATTCACAGTCGGGAGTGATCGCGGTGACAATCATATGGGGATACTTCAACGGAAAGCCGAACACGAGAGAGATTCTCGAATTCGACATCCTCTTTGACACGGATTTCACATGGGGCGACGCGACAAAAGATCCTTCAGTGATGGATCTGCAGAATATAGCAACACATGAATTCGGGCACGGATTCGGCCTGGGAGATTTATACAACTCGGCATGTGTAGAGGAGACAATGTACGGCTACTCTTGGGAAGGAGACACGCAGAAAAGAGATCTGAATGCAGGTGATATCGTAGGGATACAGCAACTTTACGGATAAACCCCTTCTTTTAATTTTTATTTTGGTTAGGCCTACCAAAAGCTTTAAATATAACAGTGTTATATTGTTACTAATACCCGAAGACAAACTTTAAAAATCCAAAATCCGTCAAAAAGAAATGAGGGTTGAAAGAGGTGAATGCATGGAAAAGAAAAAGGTGAAAGTTTATTCAACACCCACATGTCCATATTGTAAGATGGCAAAGGAATTTCTGAAGTCGAAGGGGGTTGAATTCAAGGACATAGATGTTTCAACCGACCAAAACGCAGCGAAGGAAATGATAGAGAAGTCAGGATCCAACGGAGTTCCTCAGATCGAGATCAACGGGAAGATAATAGTAGGTTTTGACAAAGAAGCGATAGAAAAGGAATTGGGATTGTAAATTAGGGGGTTAATATGCCTGAGAAGAAATTTTGGAGATGTAATGTGTGCAATGACATACACTTCGGCATGGCTGGTCCCAAAATTTGTCCGACATGCCAGGCCGAGAACGCGTACGTTGAGATTGATAAAAAGGAAGCTCAGAAGGTTATGAGATTATGAATAAGGAAGACATTCGAAGGATTTGGGAAAGATTTGCAGAAAATAAGGATTTCATGCTCAATCCAGACGAGAAGCATGTAGATATGCTGGCAGACGGGGTTCTGGCGAATGAAAAGAAATTCGGCCTTAAACTCTGTCCCTGCAGACTGAGGGACGGAACGAGAGAAACCGATCTCTCGCTAATATGCCCCTGCAACTTCAAAACCCAGGAAGTGTGGGCAAAGGAAGGTAGATGCTGGTGTGGATTGTTCATTAAAAGAAGTCATGATAAGAGGTGATGGTATGGTGAAATTGTGGAGATGCGAAATATGCGGGGACCCGTACATAGGAGAATCCGCTCCGGATAATTGTCCGTTCTGCGGAGCCCATAAGAAACACATAAAGGAAGCGAAGAACCTGAAGGTAAATTTCGATGTAGAGCTAAACGAGAAGGACAAGGCGAACGCTGAAAGAGCTTTGCAGGTGGAGGTGAGTAACGCAGCCTTCTACTTCTGCGCTGCCAAGAAAACGGACGATGAAGAGGGGAAGCTGTTGTTCAAGGCATTAGGGAAGGTGGAAGCAGAGCATGCAAGCATCTGGAAGAAGATACTTAAGATGGACAGCGTTCCGAAAGGTGAAGAGCCCTGCCATACGGACAACAAGGAAAACTTACAGGAATCGCACAACAGGGAGACGAGAGCGATCGAGTTCTACAGTAATGCCGCGAAAGAATCCGAGAATCCCAGGGTCAAACAGATATTCGAGGCGTTGGTGGAGGTCGAAACGGATCATCTGCATCTTTCCGAGGAACGAATGAAATAAGGAGGATTAATATGGAAACGAATGAAAACCTCATGAAGGCATTCGCAGGCGAGAGTCAAGCGAATAGAAGGTATCTGGCATTCGCGAAAAAGGCGGAGGAGGAAGGTTTCAAAAACATTGCAAGACTCTTTCGAGCGGCCGCAAGAGCAGAGACAATTCATGCGCATAACCATCTCAGAACGGTCGGCGAGGTGAAATCAACCAAGGAGAACATCCAGGCAGCAATAAACGGTGAGAACTACGAATTCACAAAGATGTACCCTGGTTTCATAGAGAAGGCCAAGAGCGAAGGCAGTGAAGACGCGAGAAGGAGTTTCGACTGGGCAAACCAGGTTGAAAAGATTCATCACGATCTTTACGAGAAAGCCTTGGAAAACCTGGGCCAGGGGAAGGATATAGAGTCAAAGGATTACTATGTCTGCCAGACTTGTGGGAACACTGTCGAAGGTTCTCCACCCGAGAGCTGTCCTATATGCGGCTTTCCTAAGAGTCAGTTTAAAAAGATAGAATAATTAAGTGGTAAAAATGACGAATGTAAATGAAGTGTATAAGTGTAATGTATGTGGTAACATTGTCGAAGTATTACATGCAGGAGTAGGTCAGCTCGTCTGCTGCGGCCAGCCGATGGAACTCTTGGAAGAAAAGACAGAGGACGAGGGGAAAGAGAAGCATGTCCCTGTCATCGAAAAGACAGAGACAGGAGTAAAGGTGAAGATCGGAAGCGTTCCCCACCCGATGGAGGAGAACCATCACATAGAGTGGATAGAATTGATTGGTGATGGAAGGACCTACAGAAAGTTCCTGAAACCTGGCGAAAACCCCGAAGCAGAATTCGAGGTCACTGCGGCCAAGATAGAGGCGAGAGAGTATTGCAACGTCCACGGGCTGTGGAAGGCATGAATCGAAAGGCAATAGAGAAAGCGATCGAGGAGTTCAACAAATACCGCTCCCCTGAGGCAACAGTCAAATTAATTTCTACTGGAAAGAGATCTTTCTTTACAGAATTCACAGGACCTTTCTGCAAAACCTGCGGTTTCTACGATTACTTCGAGGACTTCAGGCTCATTCTTGAGGAGAAAGGTCTAAAGACAAAAACAGGGAAGATAAAAGAGAAGGGAGAGGGAGCTGAAGTAATGTTCATCGTAACCGGCTAAAACCTTTTTTACCCTCTTTCTGAAATATAAAGATGGATGTTTTTTTACTCGTCATACTGGCGGTTATTTTCTATTTCGTATTTGACATCCTTAAATCAGGCGATATTGAAGAAAAATTGAAGAAAACAAAATATACACTTATGCTTTTACTTCTCGTTGTCGGAGCCGTTTCCGTTATGTATTTTTCATTAACCTTTTTCTATGTACCTGAATATTCATTATTTTATGTTGCGGTTCCCCTAATTGCGGTTTTCATATTGTCTGAGAGAATAATCCGGAAATATCACATCAAAAAACATACCAAAAAGGGGAAATAATTTTTAAACCACCTTAGATAATAGATTAATATGGTAAAAAAGAAAGCCACGAAAAAGAAAACCAAAACTAAAAAGAAAGCAGATGTTGCGGAACGAAGGGTTGAGCATTTCGGTGAAGAGGTCGGAAAGATCGGTGAAAGGTTCGGAAAGAGAATGGAAAAGAAAGGGGAGGAATGGGACAGCTGGTTTCACCGGACTTTCGGGATAATAGGACCTTTTATATCCGGCGTGTTCGGACTGATAATTCTCAGCCTGATAGTCTGGCTCGTATCCTTCGTGAACCTTCCCCTGGGAAGCATTTTCTTGGCGAACGTAAATTCCTTCCTTCTGGCGAACCTAGGTTTGTTCTTCCTGATATTCCTGTTCTTTTCGTATACATCGTATTTTTCCAGGGCCTTTCCCAAGACATACAGACCGTTCTCTCCCTTTACGGTAGCCATCGGAATAACAATAATTTTCTGGTTGGTCGCGCAGGCGATGGACATTTCAAACCTCTCTCTGAACATTTACTGGTTCTCAACCGTAACGTCTTACGTTATGCTTAACCTTCCTATCATATTTTTCTTTTTCCTGTTCCTGGGGTATATCATCCTCGCCATAAAGGTAACGCTTGAAATACCGAAAAAGATACCGGAAGAGAAGATAATAACGAGGCAGAGACCAAAAATGGTTGGAATCCACAGACTGTACAGATCAGGAAGGGATCGTCTGCTTGGAGGCGTTTGCGGAGGGATCGCGGAATACCTTGGCGTGGATCCAGTTATAGTTCGTTTGGTCTGGATTGCAGGAACACTTCTTCTTTGGGGTTTCGGGATCGTGCTATACATAATATGCTGGGTAATAATACCAAGAAATCCGAGGCATAAATGGGAAGATTGATCTGCCGTGGTTTTTTAAAATCTAACATTTTATAATCAGACATGGAAGGGATATTCGGGTGTGTCTGTGATCTCAGGAAAAGCGGACTGAAGGAAAGGGTGGACTCGAGGCTGAGGGAATTCAAAGAAATCGGAGAAAAAAGCAACGAAGACATTTTCAATGAAATGTGCTTCTGCATCCTTACAGCAAATTACTCGGCCGAAGGCGGGATGCGTATACAGAAGGCAATAGGAAATGGTTTCTTGAAACTCCCTGAGAAAGATCTAGCCAGGAAACTCAGTGAGCTTGGTCACCGGTATCCCCAACTGCGAGCTAAATTCATAGCAGAGGCCAGAAAACATCATGGTTCATTGAAAGAAACAATCAGATCCTTCGGCAGCGAAGAAAACGCGAGGGAATGGATTGTAAAGAACGTGAAAGGCCTCGGATACAAGGAGGCGAGCCATTTTCTTAGGAATATAGGATTCGAGAACCTAGCGATAATCGATTTCCACATAATCGATATCCTTTCGAAGCACGGTCTCATAGAAAGACCGAAGACGCTGACGAAAAAGAAATACCTGGAAATAGAAAAGATCCTGAAAGAGATCGCAAAGAAACTTGACATGAACCTCGCGGAGCTCGATCTTTATTTGTGGTATGAGGAAACAGGGAAGGTTTTGAAATAATTTTTGGAAACCCCAAGGAATAAAAAACTTCGTTTCAAAATTACGTTATTCGTTTGATAATCATTGGTAGGTTTTATGGGAATTGCGCTTGTTCACTATCGTAATAAAGAAGCCAACTGTGTGGAAGATGCTAAAGAGGCTATCATGCAAATTAACCACACAGGACAGGAACATTGCGGGATAACGTTATTCAACGGCGAAGATTTCCAGCGTGAAACAAAAAACGGACTTGTCAGGGAACTTAAGATTCCCTGGAACATGAAAGGGTATTGTGGTATTGGCAGTGTGAGTAAATTGCACGATCACCAGCCACTTGAAACCAGATCATCTTCCATGCCCAATTTCGCATTGACGTCTGACGTGTTCATAATAAACAGGGATGAATTTAGAGGAAGAAGGGATGGATTTCTTTCGGATTTTGATGCAGAACTTGCGGGAAGGATAATATCTGAAGGCAAAAATATCCCTGAAGGGATAGAAAAATTGGCAGAGGAAATTAAAGGCTATTATTGCTTGGGCACAATAACAAAAGACGGAGAATCGTATATCGCGAGATGCCCGCTGGGAACGAAGTCTCTTATGATAGGAGAAGGCAGGAAGGGTCATGCCAGTGTTACGGAATCCAGGGCATTAAGAAAGATAGGAATAACAAAATACAGAGACGTGAAACCGGGTGAGATTTTAAAAATCGACAGATACGGTGTGATACATCCTGTGAGAACCATAAAGGGGAAGCACGGAATGAAGTTATGCACGTTCCTATACGGTTACTATGGATGGGTGGATTCTGTGATAGAGGGAATCCCTGTAAGCGCAGTCAGGGAAACGACAGCTGCCAAGATTGTTGAAAATGACAGGAATATGAAATTTGACTTTGCCACCGCAATTGAGGATTCCGGGAAGGCTTACGGGGAGGAGGGAGCTGCCCAGCTGAAAATCCCTTACAGGAGTGCACTTATAAAATATGCATATTTTTTAAGGAGTTACGAGAAGGGTATAAAAGAAAGACGTAAGGAGGCAATGGGTAAAACTTCTTCTGTGGAGGACAGAATAAAGGGTAAAATACTGCTTGTATTCGATGATTCTCTCAGGCGGGCAACAATGATCGAGGAAGGGAGTCCCATGGAATATGCATGGGATGACGGGGCCAAAGAGATACATCTGAGATTCGGAACGCCAAGAAATACGCACCAGTGCAGATTGGATTTCATGGACCGTCCGGATGAGAACCTTCCCGCGAACCGTTATCCCACAGATGAAGAGATGGCAGGTTACCTGAACGTGACCACTGTAAGATTCTCCACAGTTGATCAGTATGTAGATTCTATACTTGAATGCGCGAAAAGATACGGAAGCAATTTAAGAAGAGAAGATCTCTGTCTAGGATGTTATAACGGAGATTTCGGCTTTCTAGAATAGGTTTTTATTTGAACCCGCTTATTTTCCTTAAATGTTCCACGACCTCTTTTATTGATTCTATCGTGTATCCTATTTCTTCATCCGTGTTGAACTTCGATAGCGTCAGCCGGATGGATCCGCTTGCGAATTCCAGATCCTCGCAGACCGCCTGGAGGACGTGAGAGATGCCACCTTCCTTGACCAGGAGATTGGAACAGGCTGAACCGGTTGAGGAAGCGATTCCCTTTGTGTCGAGATACATCATCAAGCTTTCCCCCTCCACTCCCCGGAATCCCACGTTAACGTTGTTACAGAGTCTCCCATTCCCCTTGGGACCGTTTAACTTCGAGCCCTTTATCTTCAGGAGTTTGCCTATAAGCCTGTCCCTGAGTTTTTTCATTTTCTTGATATCCGTCTCCTTCGTCAGATCAACAGCCTTCCCGAGTCCGACTATGCCCGGGACGTTTTCCGTTCCTGCCCGCAGGCCTGATTCGTGTCTCCCTCCCGTCACCTCTTCCCTCAGCTTCACTCCCTTTCTCACGAACAACGCGCCAATACCCTTCGGTCCGTGGATCTTGTGTCCTGACAACGAGAGCAGATCTACGTGCATCTTCTTTACATCTATCGGGACTTTCGTAAAACTCTGGACAGCGTCGGTATGGAACAGGACGCGATGTTTTTTGCAGATCTGCCCTATCTTATCCAGAGGTTGAACAGTCCCTATCTCGTTGTTGGCGTGCATTATCGAAACGAGGATGGTTTTCTTCGTTATAGCCTTCTCCAGGGCTTTGAGATCAACAAACCCTTCGTTGTCCACATCGAGAAGCTTGATTTCAAATCCCTCCTCCATGAGAGAATTACATGTGTTAAGGATCGCCGGATGCTCGATCTTCGAGGTAATGATGTGATTTCCAAGGTGTTTGTTTGCATGGGCAATTCCCCTTAAGGCAAGGTTGTCTGATTCCGTCCCGCCTGAGGTGAATACGATTTCGGAGGGATCGGCGTTTATCTTTTTTGCAATGATAGATCTCGCTCTTTCCACCGCCTTTTTCGCTTCCTTGCCGAACTGGTGGATGCTTGCGGCATTTCCGAATTTCTCTGAAAAGTAGGGAAGCATTGCTTTAACAACTTTCTGATCCGTCATTGTGGTTGCCGCATTATCAAGATACACCCTCATGGAAATCACGCAAATAAAATGATTTTAATTTTATTGTTTTTAAAGTATTTAAATATAACACTGTTATATAACCCAGACTTCATCCATTTTTATTCTTTCCAATCATACTATTATTATGGTCAAGAGCTACGCGAGGGGGAGAAGATTCGAATACCACGTTGTTGATAAGCTGGCTAAACACGGCATAAACTCCCGGAGGGTCGCGTTATCCGGAAGGCAGCCCTCAGTGGACATACCGAACGCGGACATAGTTGTTGAGGAGAAATTTCTCGGCAAGGCGAAGACAACCAAGGCGAAGAAGTACGTATCCTTCCCCGAGAAAGAGATAACTGAGTTGGAAAAGAAGGATCTGAACTTCCTCGTATTCAACTTCTCGAGAACAAACCCGTTTGTGGTGATAAGATTCGAGGATTTCGTGGAGCTCGTAAAGCTGTGGAAGGAGAAAAAACCCTAGTCGGCGAACTCATGGATCTCCTCGATTTTCTTCATGTATTTCTCCTTATCATCTTTCAATCTTTTCAGTAATTTATCCTCTTCTTCCCTCCTTTCCTTTCTCTTTTCAAGTATCTCTATGCTCTTGTTTATCTTGGTTATCTCTATTTCACACAGCCTTGTTTCCAGGTCCTTGACATGGGGTAACGGATAATCTCTGTGATGCCATATATCGTCCAGTATCTCATCCGCTTTGGGATCGCTGCCAGCCTCGTATTCCGTTACGTCAACAACACGGGAATATTTAGAGGCGATTTTCTGCGCCCTGTTAATATTGAAGTAGCTGTAAAATTCGAATAACCTTCTTACCACCCTGAACTTGCCTATCAGAATCCCGACAAGCAAGAAAAATACAATGTAATAGTTAACGAACAGGAAAGCGAAAACAAGCTCTGTCAGAAACGGGAAGGCGTATACGAGGAACAACGTTAATGCAAATGTCCAGAAAGTCAAAAGCGGATAAGGCAGAACGTAGGTCTTAACCACTATTATCGGGGTTGCCAACTTTGTGTACGACCTGTAGAGGGAAAAGGCTATGTAAAGTGAAAGGGCGGAGTAAATGGCGCATAGGGAAAAAAGGCTGATTGACTCAAGCGTGAACGCTTCCCAGAAAATTATCCCGGATGTCAGTGTGAAGACAGCCAGGGTGAAAAAAAAGTAATGAAGGATCTTCAAATAGTAGATACCGAAATAAACCCTTTCCATTCAACCACCAAATCCTAGCTACCTAATTTCTGGATATCTCTAATTTTATTCATATATTCTGTCTTATCATTTTTAAGGGTTTCCAGCAACTTTTCCTCCTCTTTTAACCTTTCCCCTCTTTTTTCAAGTACTTCTATACTTTTATTTATTTTTATTATTTGTATTTTTTCCATGGTTTGTACTTTCTCCATTCACCCACCAAAAACCCTCAGCACCCATTGGACTCCGAAGAAACCTCCCCAGGCAATGAACAGACTCATTATTATCTTACCTGTCAGGGAGGCGAGGAAGAATCTCTTTAAATCGTAATTTATCATCCCGCAGATTATCCCTATCACATCATCTGGCAGGGGGGTTAATGCGAAGAGAACAATTATCGAGAATGCTCCGTGCTTTTCCATCCAAGCCCTCGATCTCGCGAGTATTTTCTCGTGTTTCTTATCGATTAATTTTTTCCCGCCCTTTCCGATTACATAACCCACCAGCTCCCCCAGTGCAGCACCCACACCGGCGACGAGTCCGACCAGCCAGGGGTTGAGGATCCCCCCGAAGGTGAAGGTTACAATGAAGGAGGGAACAGGAAAAATTATCGAGGCCGAACCTACCAGGTTAATCAAAAATATACCAGGATAACCAAAAATTTCCGAAAGGTTAACGGCCCATGCTATAAACTGAGAAATAAAGGAAACCATATTAAAGTTTTGTCTAACTCAGTTAAAAAATAAAAGAAAAGGGTTTAATAAACCCTTATCTAAATTCTCCTAACCTTCTCGATTCCGACCTTTGAAACGGTTGGTTTCTTGATTCTTGCTGGCAGCCAGCTTGGCCTGTTTGCTGGTGCGTCAACTTCCCTGAATGATCCCCTGAATACGTGGATTGTGTAAGTCCTGTCCTTGTTTCTCCTTCCTCTTTCACGAAGTCGGATGTCTGTGATTCCACGTGCAGCTGCCTTCAACGCGGCCTGCCTTGGAGATCTTCCTGTAAACACTGACACCTTTGATCCCTTCTTGTAGATGTAGTATTTCTTTTTTGCTTTTCTTCTTGCCATATTTTCCCTCCTTTGATTTCAGAATCCCTTTTGCTATATCGGGTCTTGCTCCCGATATTTTAAAAAATAACCAAAGGCTTTATAAAGATTTCGCTATCTTACGAACAAACACGAACGAAAATACACAGGCTGGACATAACCCCTGGAGGATCTATACATATAAATCATTCTGCCAAGAAAACCTTATGGGCTACGGAAGATCGCCTTGGTTGGCAGCCTTTCTCAATTTCATCATCTGGGGATCCGGATATGTTTACATAGGACACAGGATGATTTTAGGGGCGGGACTGGTGATAGTTTCAATTTTCAATTTCCTGATTCTCATTTCCCTTCCAGAGATTATCCTCCTCCGTGGTTCAGAGCTTTTTTCTCTCTGGCTGTCTTTCATCTGGATCGCGCTAAGCGTCCTCTTCGCGATAGATGTCTACAGGGAAACGAGAGAAATAAATGCTGTTTAGCTTAATCTACAGGTTCTTCCCATCACCAGGTTGCTATAAATTTCAAAACTGCAGGTATCCCATATAGTAGGCTATTGCCAGTATTATTATTATGATGATGATCAGCCATATAATCTTACTCATAATAATACTTTGTCTGAGCTTACTTAAATCCAGCTTCCGGCGAAAAGCTTAAATATAACAGTGTTATATTTTATTAATACGTGATTCTATGGACTGTATAATATGCGGAAAAACCATTCCTGAAGAAAGAGGATACTATTGTTTAAAGAAGGACATGAAAGTCGCTTTTTGTAACAAGCATGCAATTAAATACTGTGGGAAATGCGAAGTTTCGAAATGTAAAGCTAAGAAAAAATAGGAATTAACACTGTGCCTGTGAGCCGCCTCCACCACCAGAGCCTACAGGACCAAATCCTGGTGCTTCAGGAGCTGAGCTCAAGGTCTGACCGCATTCCTCTGGAGGTGAATTGAAGGCAGAACATATCGCCTGCTTTATTGCTTCCGGTGATCTGTTCACCTGAACCTGCTGCCCATTTATTCCGAAAGTGGGTGAACCTCCCACACCATAAGCTTGAGCAAGAACGGCGTCAAGAGCATATGGCGGGAACCTGTCTTGGCTTTCCTGGAAAGCCTTGGTCAGCCCGAATGTATCGTCCGTTGTTTGCATACATGTTTCAACCGAATTCTTGTCAATTCCCGCTTCTCCCATACATTTTTCAGGATCATCATACTCAACGAAACATCTCAGGTAATCGGTAAACTTGTCCTTCTGTTCATTCTGTATGCAGTGCATTCTCGTATTTTCTGTCATCTCCTTTTCTCCGTGCATAATGTAGTGAACAAAATTAATCTCGAGATCTGCCTTATCTCCAAGAAGTTCTATGACCGGGATGTAAGCCTTAGTAAACTGTATACCATACGGACAATAAGACATTATGAATGCATGCGCTTCAGGTTTGTCACTCTTCGGAACTTCAGGCGTTGGCGGTTCAGGTGGCTGAAGTTCACCTGCTTCCTCACAGATCCCTTCGTGTTCTGTGATCTGACAGACCTGAATTTTAAGGAGTTCTTCACTGTCAAATCCTATCGCACCCAGAAACTCATCATTGTAGATCAAAACAAAACCAGGATTCTCCATCTCCTGGGTGAACCCTGTCTTAACAAAAGGCACTCCAAGCGTGTTCGCCACCTCTCTTGCTACCGGCTCCAGCTCTGCGCAGTTGAGGCAGCCAGGAGGCGAAATGAAAATGAACTGATCAGTGGTGGATGTAGGAGCAGTAATCTGTCCTGTAATCGCAGGGTTGATAAGATAACCTATTCCAAAGAACACGACAGCTATAACAATGGAATAGAAGAACGCTTTTCTGGCTCCTATGATCCTGTCTTTGCTCTCCATCATTACCTCTTTTTTCTCAGCTTTCTCTTCCGCTGGTTTTTCATCTATTTCCTCGGTCTCAGAAACCACTTTTTCGTATTCCTTTTTTCTTCTTTTGGACATATACGCTATTTATGTAAATTGTATTTAAATACTTTTCTATATTCTACTATATAGTAATTACAATATTATAAGCGAATTTTATGCCGATCAAATGAAATAATTCAGTGCTTCTTCCGACGTCAGATAAACGAAACTTATAACATCTCCTTCATCAGGTTCGTAGAAATCGCACGGCTTTTCAGGGAGCTTTCCATTCACCAGACAAAGCCAGTGATGATTTTCATCCATCTTCACACCGTTTATTTCAGATACTATTATGCCTGTTGAGTACATCTCGTAATCAATGACAGCGACCCTCTTCAAGGCATCAAAGGCCGTCTCCCCCTCCCCTACATCATAGGTGTAAGTTAACCTCTCTATACCGTTGTCTATGTTAAGCTCAACCGTTCGTGTTGTACCCAGAACAAAAAAACCTGTGAGGTTTACTATCTGGAAGCCCGCGAATAACATAACGGCTATCAGGATGATTGCAATCAAAAGGGATCTTGATTCCATGCTTGATTTTTGTGAATTAGCTTTAAATCCCTTTCAACTTCCTTACCCCTTTTGGAAAACATAGATACAGAATGCAGCAAACAAAGATGGTCTGCCAAAAGGAGTGTATTTTTTGTCAATCAGCCTGAGATATTTCTCTCCTGTATTTGCTATTTCACTAGCTGAAAAATAATGATCATCCGGCTTTTTATAACCGAATATCTTTCTGCCCAACTGGTAAAACCAAGTCTCGGTGGGGGACGAGAATATCAGATACCCATCTGGAACAATAAGACGGACAATCTCTTTAAATAATTTGTCCCTCTCTGCAAAGTGCTCCAGTACGCTGGCAGCAAATACAATATCAAAGCAGTTATCATCAAACGAATTATCAAAGAAATTATTCTGAAAAAGTTTAACGTTGTTTAACTTGTAATAGTCAAGCACCTCTTTTGCTGCCCTGGTATCGATGTCAAGCCCGTACACCTGAGCAAAACCCTCTGAAAGAGCCGGCAGAAACACTCCTTCCCCGCATCCCAGATCAAGAACCTTTTTACCTTCCACTTCTCTACCTAGATGCAGCATCTTCCTCAGGCGACTCCAGTAGAGCCATCTAACCAGAGGATTCTTGTCTGTGTACGTTCGGACAACGTTAGTTCCGGACTTGGCTTGATGGAATTTTTTCAAAATATCTATAGGAATTGTTTTCATGCCAACATCCCACTATCCTGAATGCTCCCTGCTTCCCGTGATCTCTCTCTGACCAAGGTACTTCCCTGAATAACCCTCGCTCTCCCTGTCAAGCCTTACCAGAAGGAGCTGAAAGAAGCGCGTTCCTGCCTTTATTTTAACAGGAGAATCGTTAGGATTGAAAACGCTGAGCGTTAGTGTTCCCTTGAATCCGGGATCCACCCATCCGGCGTTGTTGAACATCAGGCCGATCCTGGAAAGCGAACTCCGGAGTTTGGTTATACCCCCGACATCATTCGGTAGCTCCACGCGTTCTCTCGTTCGGACGAGAACATGCGTTTTCGGAGGAAGAACCACTTCGTTAGCCTTGATTCTTTCATATTCAGGTTCTTTCCCGAAATCTATTTCCTCTCCCTTTGCGATCAGTATCTCATCCGAAATCCTGAGATCGATTGAAGCGGGCTGTATCTGTTCGGAATCCAGAGGTTCGATAACAAGTTTTCTGTTTTCCAGAAGCTCTTTTATAGCGAATGAAGACAAAACCATTCTATCACCTAGTACTCCAATCCCTTCTCCGCTTTCTTGCCCGCAGCAAATGGGTGTTTAACATCCCTCATTTCGGTCACTAAATCCGCCTTCTCCATTATATTCTTTGTTGCCCCTCTTCCGGTAATTATGAGATTGGTTTTATCAGGGAGCTTTCTAATGAGTTCAATGACTTCAGTCTCCTTGATAATCCCCGACGATATCGCAACGTTTACTTCGTCTAATACGAGCAGATCAGGCCTGTCGACCCGTTGCGTGACCCTCCTTGCGTAGAACATGGCTTCCTTCGCCCTCTCCATATCCTTTGGGGAAGGATTCTTTAGGTCCACGAAATGCTCTCCCCCGAACTGCACGACATCGAGGTTCCGAAGGTCTTTCCTGAGCAGTATCTCCCCGCTCTCCCTTCCCTTAAGAAACTGAACCACAACCACCCGCTTTCCGTATCCAAGGAACCTCATCGCTGTTCCGAATGCTGCCGATGTCTTTCCCTTTCCTTTGCCTGTGAAAACGTAAACCAGTCCCATATCAATCATCCCCTTACTTCACATTTGTCAAAGAATTTACTTAAACCTTTCCGTATATCCTCCATTTCTTTCTGCGTGTACGGACTCTCCTTTCCGAATTTCTTGTCAAGCGTGTGTTCATTCGAAAATTTCTGTATTACGTATTTCCTCGCCCCCTCCAGCCACTTCCCTATCTTTATAAAATCCCTGGGCTTCTGTAAACGAGGGACGGCAGTCGTCCGAAACTCGTAACTAACGCCGGAGTTCATTATTATCCTTACACTCTCCCTTATCTTTTTAATGTCCACTTTCACACCGCAGGCCTTCTCGTATCTGGAAGGAGAGGATTTTATGTCCATCGCGATGTAGTCCAAAAGTTTGTCATCAATCAGTTTCTTTAACCTTACCGGGAAACATCCATTGGTGTCGAGTTTAACGAGAAAACCCATTGACCTTATTTTTTTAATGAAACCTTCAATGTCTTTCTGAAGTAAGGGCTCGCCCCCTGTGATCACTACTGCATCAAGCAATCCTTTCCTCGATTTCAGAAAATTGAAGAAATATTTTTCTGCAATTATAGGAGTTTCTTTTGTATCGATCACAAGATCGGCGTTTTGGCAGAAAGGGCAGCGAAGGTTGCACCCCACCGTGAAGACGATGCAAGAAACCTTGTCCGGATAATCTATGAGAGAGGTCTTCTGTAAGCCTCCAATGAGCATAAAAACACCTATTTTTTGCTTAGATTGAAGTTTTTCCTGTCTCGGAACTCCGCCTGCTTGCCGTCGTTCCACTGTCCCACTGGCCTCAGATATCCCACTATTCTGGAATACACTTCGCACTTGGTTCTTCTCTTTTGCAGATCTTTCGATTTTTTTCCGGTCATGTCAATTCCTCCTTATTTTGTTTTCACGGCTATCTTAACCTTGGGCTTGAATCCTATTTCCTCATCACATACAGGACAGTATTCATGTTCTCCCCGTATGTATCCGTGTTTCGGACATATTGAAAACGTCGGGGTGATGGTAAAGTAAGGCAGTGAATAGTGTGCAGCGATCTTCTTTACGAGGGCTTTGGTCGCTGCGGGTGAGGGAGACCTCTCTCCAACAAATCCATGTAACACCGTCCCTCCGGTGTATCTCGATTGCAGGGCGTCCTGAAGATCCAATGCCTTGAAGATATCGTCCGTATAATTTACCGGGAGCTGTGTAGAGTTCGTGTAGTAGGGGGATGCTTCAAACTTTCGGACATTATACTCGTTCGCAACCATTATACCTGGATTCAGCTTCTTGTCAAGAAGGGCGAGCCTGTATGACGTCCCCTCCCCGGGAGTTGCCTCAAGATTGTATATGTTCCCGCTCTGCTCCTGATATTCTGAAAGCTTGTCCCTCATGAAATCCATAACCTTCACTGCGAACTTCACTCCCTCCTTCGATGTGATATTCGTGTCAATGAAATTCATGAGACTTTCATTCATTCCTATTATACCTATCGTGGAGAAATGGTTCTTCCAGTAACTTCCCATTGCCTTCTTGGTTGTTCTGAGATAGAACCTTGAATATGGATACAATCCTTTCTCGGTGAAACTCTCTATCACCTTTCTCTTTATTTCGAGGGAATTCCTTGCTACCCCCATCAGCGAGTCGAGCCTTGCGAAATATTCGTCTTCATTTTTTGACATGTAGCCTATCCTGGGCATGTTCAGCGTGACCACTCCTATCGACCCGGTGAGAGGATTCGCTCCGAAGAGTCCGCCTCCCCTTCTTCGCAATTCCCTGTTATCTAACCTTAGTCTACAACACATGCTCCTTACATCTTCCGGTTTCATGTCCGAATTGATGAAGTTCGAGAAGTAAGGAATCCCGTACTTCGAAGTCATCTCCCATATTTTTTCGTAGTTGGGATCGTCCCAGTCGAATTCCTTCGTTATGTTATACGTGGGAATGGGAAAGGTGAAAACCCTCCCCTTTGCATCCCCTTCCACCATTACTTCCGCAAACGCCCGGTTGAACATATCCATTTCTTTCTGGTATTCTCCATAGGTGGCGTCCAAGAGTTTACCACCGAGAGCGACAGCCTCACCTTTCATGAATTTCGGTATTTTTAGGTCAAGCGTGACGTTAGTGAAGGGCGTCTGGAATCCCACACGGGTAGGAACGTTTATGTTGAAAACAAATTCCTGCATTGCCTGCTTAACACCATTGTAATCGAGATTATCCTTCCTTATGTAAGGAGCAAGTAGTGTATCGAAGCTCGAAAAGGCCTGCGCCCCTGCGGCCTCTCCTTGCAGGGTGTAAAAGAAGTTCACAAGCTGTCCGAAGGCGACTCGTAAGTGCTGGGCGGGCCTGCACTCTATCTTCCCTCTCACACCCTTGAAACCACTCATTATCAGATCCCTCAGATCCCAGCCTACACAATACGCGCCAAATATTCCCAGATCATGGACATGGAAATCTCCCGAGACGTGCGCATCCCTGATTTCCGATGGGTAGATATTGCTCAGCCAGTATTTCGAGATGATGGTCGAGGATATGTGAAAGTTCAGTCCCTGTAAAGAATACGACATGTTCGCGTTCTCTTTCACCTTCCAGTCCGTTTCATCCAGATATTTCTCCACCACGCTGACATCAGACAGCATTTTCCTGATATCTCTTATATTCTTGTGCTGTTCCCTGTAGAGAATGTAGGCCTTCGCCGTCTTTGCGTGACCCTCCTCTATCAAAACCTTTTCAACAATGTCCTGAACATCCTCCACTGTCGGAATCTTATGCCTGAATTTCGAGTTCACAACATTCACAATGCTATCAGCGAGTTCCTCCGCACGTTTCCTGTCCTTACCGCCGACCGCCTTTGCCGCTTTCCAAACAACATTAATTATCTTCTCTTTCTCAAAATCCACAATCCTTCCGTCCCTTTTCCTTATCTTTTTCACAACCATAGACATCCCTCACCTTCTTCCTAATCTTCTAAGCTCATTTTCAAAACTTTCCACGTCCTGGAATTCTCTGTAAACCGAGGCGAAACGTATGTAGGCAACCTTATCCGTTTTTTTCAGTTTCTTCATCACGAGCTGCCCTATCCTCTTGCTCGGTATCTCAACACCATCATCACTCCTCAGTTCGGTTTCTATCTCATCGATCATCTTTTCTATCATCTCATTGGTAATCGGACGTTTTTCACACGCCTTCAAAATCCCGATCTTCAGTTTGTCCCTGTCGAAACGTTCGCGTTCCCCACTCTTCTTGACAACTATCAAATCCGCTGACTCGATCCTCTCGTACGTTGTGAACCTCTTCCCGCACTTCAGACACTCCCTCCTTCTCCGGGAGGATTTCTCATCAGATTCCCTCTTGTCAATTACCTTCAGTTCCTCATTCATGCAGTAGGGACAACGCATTTAGTCACCAAACCCTCAAATTTCACTACTGGTTAAAAACACAATATATTGTATATTTCATATCTTTAGAGTGCAATATATTGTAGATTGAGGTTATATATAAAATTTTGTATTCTCGAAAATATATTTTTTAAATCCAGACAATTTATGCCCATGTCTTAGGTTTATAATAGAAGATCATTTTAGTGTAAAAACTAAACAAATCAAAAACAAAGAACCAGAAACCGCTATTAAATATATTAAAAGCGTTTTGGCTTACGCTTCTGATAACATTCCCTACAATATACGGGCCTGTCTCCTGAAGGCTTGAAAGGAACCTGTGCCTCTTTTCCGCACTCGGAACATTTTACTGTATACAACGTTCTTCCAAATTTGTCTTTTTCTCCTTCTTCTGCTTCTTCCGACACTTCGGCTGCTGCTTCCTCTTCCTTCTCTTCCTCTTCTTTAACCTCTTCTTCAGTTTTCTCCTTTTTTTCTTCTTCCATAAAAACACCTTTTTTATTATCTTATATTGAGATTGCTGCCTTTTAAATCTAATTATTTAAAACCTCGTCACAATTCTGAAGCATGAATAAAGCTGAGCTGTTCAATAAGATGAATGATATAATTTCTATGGAGGACGAGTTTATAGAGAATCTTACAAACATAGACATTTCCAGTATCCAACATTCACAATTCAAGGTAACGACCTTTCTCAGACTGAAAAGCGGTCTTACAAAGCTCATGGACGACTCAAGAAGACACAAAGAAATAATTTCGAATATGATTACGATCCTCTCGGGTGATCCTCGTGATGAATACTAGGGAAGAAATTCTTTCGCACTTAAAGGAAATGCTTAAAATGGAGAACCAAGCATATAACATGTATTCCGATCTCGCCTCCTCGGTCGATGCCCCTGCCCTGAAAAACTTCTTTCTTGAGATCGCAGAAGAGGAAAAGAACCACGCAAAAATAGTGAGTGAACTGATAAAAGTATGTGGTGAAGGTTAGAGATCGTATTCTTCCTTTTTCTTTTCCTCGGTTTTGGGTTTTTCTTCTTTCTCCTCCACAACAGGGGATTCGTATTCCTTTTCATCCAGCTCTTTCGAGGAGGAACCCGGCTTGTAATCAGGCCTCCTGAACTGACCATCCTGATCTTTCGCATCCTTTATCATCCGTTTTACATATGCCTTTGCCGCATTCTCTTCCTCAGGAGTCTCGAAATACTCGTATTCGTCCTCCCCTCCCTCTTCTTCGTAGTCCATAAAAACAATAACACCGTTATATTTATAAACCCTTCTTCCATCTTAATTTAATGAAGCCATTCTGCGAATACATAACATCAGAAATCCTTCCAGGCGTTCGCGCGCTCATTGCAAAGAAGATGATAGAGGATCATGGGATCACGCAGAGCAAGGCAGCAGAACTTCTGGATACCACACAGCCCGCGATTTCTCACTACAAGAGAGATTTAAGGGGAATGAAAATCTCCCTCCTTAAGAAACACCCGGAAATCATGGAGATGGTTGACTCCATCGCGAAAAGAATAATGAGCGGTGAGGTTTCTTCCAAAAATACAGATCAGGAATTCTGTTCAATATGCAGATACATGCAAAAACACGATCTTATCCAAAACACAACTTCTAAATAAACTTTATATGTAACCTCCCCAAAACTTTCTAATAACATTTTTTGGTGTTTAGATGGCGAAAAGAAAGAGGGAAAGGGAAAAACCAACCAAATCCAAGGTAAGGCATGTCAGGAGAAAGGAGATAGAAAAGATAGAAAGGATTGACAAGAAGAAGGAAGTGGAGATCAAGAGGGAAATGGAAAAAAAGACGAGAGGCATTCCCATAATCTATGCCGTGATAATAATCATAATCATCGCCATCATAAGCGCTGTACTGATATTCACGATACCTGAAAGATCCTTCGTGGAGAAGGGGGATACGATCCTCGTTCAATACAAAGGAGAACTTGAGGACGGAACGATATTCGATTCAGGGAACTTCACATTCAATGCAGGGATGGGAGAGGTAATAAGCGGTTTTGACGAGG
Source organism: uncultured archaeon (assembly GCA_964347025.1). GTDB lineage: Archaea > Aenigmatarchaeota > Aenigmatarchaeia > QMZP01 > QMZT01 > CS3-C152. The sequence continues at coordinate 29,376 of CAYFWU010000004.1, forward strand.
CCGTCGTTGGCATGGCAGAGGGAGAGACCAAAAGGATAGAACTCACCCCTGACCAGGCCTATGGGGAACACAACCCTGACCTGATTATGTATGTTCCTCTGATCCAGAAATTCAACATAACAGTTAACACCACTGCTGAAGTATTTAACCTCACATTCGGGGAAGAACCTGTTATAGGCAAGACATACAGCGTGGAGGGAATGAACTGGGATGTAAAGGTCGTAGATATACAAAACTCGAACGTCACGCTGAGGCAGGAAGTCGAGGACGGTCAGATGATATACATGGACTACGGAACTTCTGTTGTGAGTGTAAGTGGCAACGAAATGACCATAACCCTGACACCAAGAATAGGAGAAGTGGTGCAAACGGTATTCGGGAACGGGAGGATTACCAGCGAGAACGGGACACACATGTCACTGGATTTTAACCATGAACTTGCCGGGGAGAAACTGATATTCACCGTAACGGTTCTGAAAGTCCTTTCAACTTAATCCGGTTCACAATGGACAATAACAGAGCGGACAGGTTCTATCTGTTTTTTTATCCTTTCCTCAACCTCTGTCGCTATCTCATGAACCTCTGAAAGTCTCTTTTTCCTGTCAATGTTCAAATGGAGGCTGACAGAAGCGTTCGGCCCCACGTAATGTACCCGGACGTTGTGAACGTCTTTCACCCCTCTAACGGCCTTTGCTATGTGGCTTATTTGCCTCAACATGTATTCCGACGGGACCTCACCCATGAGCGAGTGAATGTTCCTCTTTCCGACATCAAATCCGATCTTCACAATCCATAGCGCCACAATCAGCCCTGCAATGGGATCGAGTATTCTGAAACCTAACATCGCTCCGACCACACCGACTATCACAACCAGCGATGTGTAAAAATCCGACTTGTGGTGAGCCGCATCCGCCACCAGGGCAGTAGAATTCAACTTCTTACCTGTCTTATCGACAAAACGGAACATCCAATATTTTACCAATATAGACACCACCACAGCAACAATTGCAATCATCCCTGGAGCGTATATCTCTCCGGTTATCATCTTTTGTATGGATTCCCTGACGAATTCAAAGGCAATCAAACAAAGAACAATGGAAACAATTAAGCCTGCTATTGGTTCCGCATCCCCATGCCCGTATGGATGGTATTTATCAGGAGGTTTCTTTCCAACCTTCAATCCAATCCATATCACTATGCTGGTTAACATGTCAGATATGCTGTGAACCGAGTCAGTCACCACAGCAAAGGAATTACCCAGAATACCGGCAATTAACTTGAATATCCCAAGCAGAAGATTCCCGAATATCCCTACGAGTACACCAACCCTCGCCTGCCTGTATCTCTCAGAAACCTTCATAATTAAAATTTGTTTTCTTTCGAATATATTACTTCTTGAACTTTCCAACCTTCTCAACCATATCCATATGGGTCAAGAACAAAGAACGGCAACAATATCTTTCTATTCCTAGGGTGTCCAGGATCTTCTTTGGGTTCGCTCCCTTCCCTACCTGTTTCTGATACTTTTCCCAGAGATGACCCAGAGGCTTACCACAGGTCATACACCTTATGGGTATCAACATTTTGCACACCTTCAAATGATTATATAATATTCTGTGTTTGTTTTTATAAACTTATCTAAAAAGAAGAATATAAAAACTTAATGACCTTTTCCCTTACATCCTCATTAATCTTTACAAGATCATCCAACCCTTTCGCCTTTTTGTTAATTTCAAGCAGATCTTCCATTCCAGCACCTCGGAATACAAAAAAATTACTTTTATGATTTAAATAGTACTATTAAAAAATTATTTTTAAAAATTCACGAAGGGAATAGTAAAAATTTATTCAAATTTGATCCTTTCTATTAAAAAATTATTTTGAAAGCCCATCCGCTATTGCGAGAGGTTCAGGGAGCTTTCTCCCTTTCAGGCAGTGCAGACAGATACCTAGCGAGCGCTGCAGGGAAACCCTGTGGCCAGGAGAAACAAACAAGGGTCTACATCCCTCCTTCGATCTGAGAGCCCATCCGACCTGCTCTCCCTCAAACATGAGCCTCTCGAAAACCCTCTCCTTACTCGGTTCCTTGTACTCACCAACCAGTCTGTTCTGAGCAACCCCTATGCTAGGCTTCCTTATCATCACTCCCACGTGACTTGCCAAACCCACACGTAAGGGATGCGAAATCCCCTGACCGTTGAACATGATAACATCCGGTTTCTTTCGCAATCTCTCATAGACCTTGATCAAAGGAGGACCCTCTCTAAATGTCAAGAACGTGGGTATGTAGGGTAATCCAACGTTCATTTCAATCACCTTCTTCTCGATAATTTCCAGACTCTCGTAATCCAAAACAACCCCCACTACCTTCGCCTTCGTTCGTGAGTAACCAATATCAAACCCACCAATCGTTTTGATCTTCCTTGGAAGACGATCCTCAATCACGACCTTTTTTGCGATCCTTTTCTGTTCCTTCTTCATCCCTTCGATATCGTACTTCATAAATTTATAATGTAAAACTGCATAATATTAAAAACCCCAAGGGGCCGTGGTGTAGTTTGGTCTAGCATTGCAGCATGGGGCGCTGCCGACCGGGGTTCAAATCCTCGCGGCCCCATCACCACTTTTTTATTCAACCTTGATCAATAATTACTATGAGACCTAATTTTACCGCCAGACAGAAGAAACTTAGAAAGTTAATGGAAAACAAAAGGGTGGACGCTTTACTTCTTTCGAGCCATGACGATATTTATTACTATACAGGTTACTTTGGCCTGAAAGAGGACCGGATATTCCTTGCCTTCCCCAGGAGTGACAAACCTAAACTGATCGTGACCCCCTTGGAGAACGAGGCCGAGGTGAAATACCCAAACACGGTCTTCATTGAAAGAATAAAGGACTTCATGAACGAATTGAAGGATTACAAGAGACTCGGGTATGATGAAAGACAGATGAACGTTCTACTTTTCAAGGCCCTCGAAAAAACCAAGGTAAAACTCAGACCCTTTGGGAAATCCCTGGAGATCCCCAGGATCACTAAAGATGCATACGAGATAGAACAGATCAGGAAAGCGATAAGGATAACCAAAAAGGTCTTCGGGTCCCTCCCTCCCCTGACGGGCAAATCAGAGACAGAGATCTCGAATGAGATAGACATACAGTTCAGGAAACACGGAGTTGGCAACGCCTTCGAGAACATCGTTTCTTCAGGTCCGCAGGGAGCTTTCGTACATCACAAGCCAAACGAAAGGGTGGTGAAAAGGAACGATGTCGTCCTGATCGACATAGGCTGCAAGGTCAACAGATACTGCTCGGATATCGCCAGGATATTCTGCCAGAAATTCGGGAAGAGGGAAAAAGAAATCTACGAGGACGCGAAGGAAATACATTATGAAATAGCAGACAACATAAGGGCAGGTATGGGTTACAGGGATGTAGAGAACATAGAAAAGAAATTTTTCAAGAGAAAGGGCTACGAACTCATTCACTACTTCGGACACGGTGTGGGCCTGTCTGTGCACGATCCAACCGGAAACATACTGAAAGAAAATATGATACTAACGGTTGAACCGGGAATTTACATAAAAAATATAGGTGGGTTTAGGATAGAGGATATGGTACTGGTCAAAAGGGGAAAAGCCCATTTACTTTCTAAATCTATTCCGCTGCAGTAGCTGAAGCAGCTGCAACAGCTTCCGGCCTTTCCACAGGCTCTCTTGCTTCGCCTTCTTCTTCCGATACGGGAAGTGATATGTGCTTTATTATTATTATGTCTCCGATTGACTCGACCATAGGGAATGGTATAATCACCCCTTTCTTACTCCCCAGCATTTTTGAGATGTATGATTCCTTGGCAGCCTTGACAACCAGCGAACGTATTTTGAATCTCCTGAGATCGCATTCCACATCCTCTACTTTCCCACAGAACATTCCTCTACTTGTAAATACATCCTTACCATATGTTTCAGAAACACTAGCAACCTTGATAGCCATTTACCCACCTCAGTATTAATTTAATTAATTGATATATAAAACTAATATTTATAAAGATTATGTAAAATAAAACGCTGAGTAAGGTTCTTGCTGGGGTGGCCGAGTGGTTAAGGCGCAGTAGCCTTTTGAGAAATCAATGGTTGCGCAAGGTTGCTAACCCTGTGGGCTTCGGCCCGCGCAGGTTCGAATCCTGTCCCCAGCGCTCACATTTCTATCTAGAAATATATCTAAACACACCCACTTCAAGAAAAAATAAACTTCCAATTTGCTATTTTCTGAATGCCCTGAATGCATCCGCTACTCTTCTTTCTTCTCTGTCCAATGCTTCCAAAACCCTGTCTCTGATATCTCTGCTCCTAATCTCATCCCTGTCTCTGAAATTGTTTTCAACATCCCTTGCAACCCTGTCTGCCATTTTCCTCGCTCTGTCTTTATCGACATCGACTCTTTCCGCCGCTCTTTCAATTCCTCTTCTGATTTTGTCGGCTTTGAAATCCTCTTTTCTATCGTCCTTTTTCACAACCTTCGTAATAAACACCCCCATTTTAAGTAATTGAAGATTGAATCAAGGGCATATAAAATTATGTTTAAACCCCGCTGCAAAATTCTTTTATAAAACCCGGTCCAAAATTATACATATGTCTTATTCGAAAACTGACGGGGTGATCCTGTTAACGTTTATTATTGGTATAATAAGCATAGTCTATTTCATAACAACCCTTTCTCTGATAGGATCGGATCCCATGCTTGTCGGTATCCCGGAATCCTATCTCTCTTGGATGGTATTCGAGAGGCTAGTTATAATAGGCATAATCATAATAGTTCTCATACTCATAACCTATATTCTGCTCAGGCAGAAGAACTTCGAAGAACTGGAAAGATCAAGACCCGAGGAGAAAGCGAAGAGGGCGAGAAGCGAGAAGGAAATACGAGAGGATATGCAAAGATATTACAGGGATCTCGGAGCCCTGAAGATCGTTTTCAAGGACGGGGCGCTGGATGCAAAGACCTACAATGAGAGAAAGAAATATCTTGATGATATGATAAAGAAACGAAAAAAGCAGCTGGAAAATCTTAAGAAGTAATCCTATCTTTTTCTTCCAACAAACATTTTAACATTCATGTAAACCAGGACCATCATTATTACCACGATCGCAACGAGGATCGCGAAAAGAACGAAGACAGCCATTCTGGTTATATACGAAACGTACATCCCCTTACACTCGTTGTCCCAGCATCCGTATTTGCACGTTTCGATGTCTTTCCAAGCAGTCCCGTCCATCTTACATCTCTGCAATACGTTCCCTGAACATCTCCTTTCACCCGGACTGCAGAAAGGAGGAACCTCTGTTATACACCCCCCTTCGTAACATCCGTGATCACATTTACCAAGAGTATCCCAAGATCCCTGGGAGGAACATTCCTGGAGGTAGTCTCCGTAACACCTCTTTTCTCCGGGTCTGCATAAGGTTATTCCCCTCCCTGTGATGGAAAAGACAGACAAGTCCGGGATCTCCGCTCCGTAGTAAGCGTAATCCGAATCCTCATCTATCAGTCCTGTGGTGAAGCTCTCCCACCCCAGGTCATCAGAATATCTGTTGAGAGTCACGGAGTATTTATCAATGCTGTTGCTCGATAACCATTCATTTTCAACCCTGAACATTATCACCACATTCCGGACTTTCCCTTCAAGATTGTCATGTTTTATTTCTATGTACTGGTAGGTTCTTCCTGCAGGTTCTTTGCTAACGAAGCTAGGTTTGTCATGAAACCTGTTCACCTCGACCTTGACATCATTCGATTCTTTCTCAACCTCTATAGTGATCTCTGTGAAAGCGAACATCTCGCTCTCTATCTCGATCGTAACAGAAGCACCGGGAAGAATTTTATTCCATGTCTTGGTTATGTTCAGTACAGGCGGTCTGGAAGGGCCTGCACCACCTCCGTCAGGAGGAGGCTGGGAAGGTTGGGAATAAACGGTGAAGGATGTTGTAATGAAGGTAAAATTGCTCTGGTTGAACTCATTGCTTGTCATGTTGATTGTAACGTTCGCCAGAAAATCTCCGGTGTCCGTTGGTGTCCAGTTGAAGGTAAAATTATTGAACTGCTGCGCAGATACGCTGTCATTGAAAACTTTCTGGTTATGGATAACGGACCCGTCCTTCTTTATGCTAAGGTTCCCGCTGACATTCAGATCCACTGTCCCGTTGTTGTTGAATTCAAGGATAAAATCAACTGTATTGGGATATGTAACATCCGTGGCTGTTAAACCCACAACATTCCAGCTCATCACTTTACTCACATCCACGATCGTGGTTACCGCATATGCGGGCGTGGACAAAACAAACTGAACCGAGAAAAGAATAACCAGTGTAAGAAAAAACTTTCTCTTCATCTGGAACCCCTTTTGAGTCTCCTTTTTAGCAGGATCACTATTATCAAAACCACCACTATCGCTGAAACCAAAAGAGCAATATTATTCATATCTTGCGGGGGGAGGATCGCCTCTTTGGGGGTGACATTAATTACGGATTCTTTTGTTCCCGTGGTTTTCCCTTCATACACAACGTAACCTTTCACCACGTAACGCCCCTGGGTTTCCGGATTGAAGTAAGAGGACATCACGACGGTTTTGCCCACAGGGACTTCGAGCTCATCGCTCTCGATGACCTCAACTAGTCTGTTACCAAGATAAACCTCTCCCTTAAACTTCCCGCTCACCACAACTTCTCCTGTATTCTCAAAGTACGCATCTATCTTCACGACATCCCCTTCCCTTACCCACGGCTCATTCCATACACTTTGCAGAACACCCATCTTGCTCAGGGTCCCCTTCTCAAACACATGGAAAGAAAGGGTCTGTTCATACAGTTTCTCATCATCAAGAAAAACCTTAACATCCCCCGCGTACTCCCCTATATCCAGGTCATCCGTATCCATCTTTATCCTTATTATCTTCATCTTGGTGGGAAGTATGTCGGTCTGGCTGTGGCTTGTTGATTTCAAAACATTGGTTTCTCCCTTCCCGGTTATCTCTATCTGTATCAGCGGCGTTATTATAACATTGCCGTCATTGAGTATCGAAACCGAGAATTCAACAGGATAATCCTCCTCGGTATCTTTAACCTTCACGTTCTCCACCCTGGCCCTCTTTATTTCCTCACCCGTGATTTCCACGGATATTCCCGAGGCCGCTCCTGTGGTCACACCTACACCTATTCCCCCCTCCGGCTCCGAGGGCTCTGTGCTTACCACGATGCTCCCGCCGTAAACCCCGTTGGCTACGTTTCCAGGGGGCTTAACAATGACTGTTATTCTTTTCATGCTGTTTTTGCTGACCTCCAAATCTTCGGAAGGATCGAACTCTATCCAGTCCTTTATAGAACCGCTCGCTGCAACAGTGAACTTAACCGGGGTTTCACTTGACGTGCTAACAGCGATAGTTTTTTCTGCATACCCGTTCTTGAGAACGTTGCTGAAATACAGGTCGGCAGGACTTATGCCTATGCTCACAGCGTAAACAGAATTTGATGATAAACCCAGAAATAACAAAAACAAAACCATGCAGACCATGAATTTAACATCAATTTTCATATATCCCCCTCCATTAGCTATCCGTCACAGCAGTGAAAGTTACGGTTCCCGTGTAAATCAGGTTCTCAATAACCGAAGGTATGCTTATCTTCCAGTAGGTTTTGTTCGTCATTGCCCCGTTCGTTCTCTTCCCCAGGTTGAAATCCGCGCGCGTCGAGGTCGCTGACAGCGAGGTCATACCAGTCGCGTAATCCTGACTGTAATTCGTCACGTTATACTTTATGCTTCCAACTGTTATATTAGTTACAGTGGCCGAGGTATTCGTCAAATCAGTTCCGCTCAGGTTGAGATCAATCGCCACATTCCCGCAGTTCGTTACTGTATTGTTTACGTCATCCGGGCTTGTCACTCCTGGATCAAGGCTGCCGAAATTCATCGTATCCTCTGCGTCCAGCGCGATGAGCGTGTTCACGGTTAAATTAGTCGAATTGCTTCCGACATTCGAGGACGAATCGTTCACTCGTATCTTACACGTCCAGTTCGCCGGGTTCGCGTAATATTGAAGAGTGAACGAACAGTTTACAAAAACATCCGTAGCCGAAATGTTTTCCCCAAGTGCACAACTCAGGTTCGTGTAGTGATTCGAGTTGTCATCCGAATCCCCCTCGTTCACCGCTGCCTCATCCCACAGGGTCGCGTTAACTGTATCCACCTCATTGTACCATCCATCGTCATCAGTTATTGTGGCATTACACCATATCACAACAGTGGAGCACGCGTTCAAGTCAACCGGGTCAGTCAAAGTCATATTCGAAACACTCGGAACTGCCGGCCCTGCCAACACAACTATTCCTGCAAGTAAAAACGCCATGCAAACCCCCACTATTGAAACAATTAAAAACCTCATTCCACCCCGCCCAAGCACTTGATAGAGTAATATAAAATAAAGGGAAATAAAAAAGATACCTTCCGCTCCTTAATGTCAATCTCTTGCTTAACTGTCAGTTACAGCCGTGAACGTTATGGTTCCCGTGTAAATGAGGTTCTCAATGCTTCCTGGTATGCTTATCTTCCAGTAGGTTTTGTTCGTGCTCACACCATTCGTTCGTTTCGCAAGACTGAAGTCTGCCCATGTTGAAGTGTTGGTGAGTGCAGTCATCAACGTTGCGTAGTCCTGATAATAATCAGTCACGTTGTAGTGCACGTTTCCAACTGTTATATTAGCTACGGTCGCTGTTGTGTTGGTCAAATTAGTCCCGCTCAGGTTAAGGTCCATTATCACATTCCCACAGTTGGTTACCGTGTTGTTGACATCATCCGAGCTCGTCGCTCCGGGGCTCAATGTCAGGAAGTCAATCGTGTTATCTGCATCCAATGCTATGAGCGAATTAACAGTTACATTTGAAGAATTGCTATCAGATTCCCCACCAGTGTCGTTCGCATAAACCTTACACGTCCAGTTCGCCGGGTTCGCATAATATTGAAGAGTGAGCGAACAGTTCGCCTGCACAGTCGAACCCGAACCGCTGTTCAGCGTGCAACTCACATTCGTATAGTGATTCGAGTTGTCATCCGAGTTTCCCTCGTTGGTCGCTGCTTCATCCCAGAAAGTTACATTCGCAGCCTGCACATCATTGTAACCGTTCGCATCCGTTACTGTCGCATTGCACCAGATCGTAACAGTTCCGCACGAGGAAAGATCAATCGGAGAAGGTGTAAAGTATATGTTCCCAACCACAGGTGCTGCAGTTCCTACAGCTACGCTTGAGGTGATATCTTCGCCAAACGCCAGCGGTACTGCCAGCAAAGCAAGTAGAACCAATCCAAAGGCTGAACCATATATTATCTTATTTTTCATTTTACCCCAAGTCCCCCGAATTTAATTTAAATATTTCGAATCAGGGTATAAAAAAGTTTTTCGTTTAAACATACGCTTGTTTCAGACCTTTTCCACCTCTCCATTTGGTGTTTTCTCAGAAAAAATCTCCGAATGGAAACGGAAGATCTCCGTCCCCTCGTACGTCCAGGCATCCTGGGATAGAAACGCTTTCATACACAGTTGTTCCAGAAACGTTTTCACATCCCATCCTTGTTCTTTCGGGACCTGAGGAAGGAGGAGACCTGACTGCATTCCGTTCTTTATGATCAGACCATCCTTCCCGATCTTTATCTTTTCGGGATACTCCTCCGGTTTCCTGACCCTGATCCTTTCCGGTTTGGTAAGAACCGAGACCTCAACAATTATGTTATCAATTTCACTGGGCCGCAGCTCAGGGAATCTCGGATCCTGCGTGACACTCATCGCGCTCTCTATAATCGACTCTATCAGCGGCTTGACAGGATACGGAATGCCTATGCACCCACGCAATTCCTTTCCGGGATAGGTGTGAAGGGTGGTGAAAACCCCTCTGTTATCATAAAAATCCTTCGAAAGGTTTCTCGGTTTCTTCATACTCTTCCTTTCATTCACCCACTTTTCGATTGTTTCTCGGGCAAACTTAACCGCGAATTCTCCATCCTTAATATTCATGATTTCACCTTTTGGTATTTACCAAGAAGCTTGTTCAATTCCTTTACAAAATCTTTAAACCTGTTCAGAGGTATACGCGCTCCCGACGCCTGCGGATGACCTCCTCCAGACCCATCAACCGCTTCCGCCGCGTCCTCTGCGAGTACGTTCAGAGGGATTGAATAATCTCTTGAACGCATGGTTATGTCCAGGTAACTTCTCCTGGTATGTATAGCCAGACCGATCCTTGTTTTCGTTACAGTGGAAGCGAACAGGGCTGAAGGGCCCCGGAAACCGAAGAAGGCTATGTCTTTCACGAATCCCACATCCCCTATGCTCTTCGCCTGCTTCTTCACGATCTCGTAAAGATCGAATTCCTCGTTAACAACCTTTTTCGCAACCTTTACCAGACCAGGAACATCTGAAGGGTTGTTGCCTTCGGCTAACGTTCTCGCAATCATCCTTTTCGAGTCATACCTCTCGAACTTCTCGTCCTTTATGCCCAGAACGATCGTGCTCGCCTCGAAGTAGAGGGCCCGCGCATCCCAGTTCTTTATCCTCTCCTCAACAAACTCCGTATGCTGGGAGTAATCTCCTATCGCTCCGTAGATCGCGATCCATACCCTTTCTCTTGGGATTTCTTTCTGGAAGTATCTGTATACGAGCTCGGACGCGCTCGCCTCTTCATTCACATAGGCCTTCAGGTTCTTCGCTAGTTTCGCCTTCACCTTCTCTGGAAGAAAGTGATGATCGAAGTAGTAGATTTCACTCCCCTTCGCCCTCTCCTCAAGAAGTTTCACTACTCTAGATATATCCTTCCTTGTAATCGCTATGTCGGTGATTATTATCCGGTCAGCATCGAATTTCTCCAGATCCTCATAGAAAGAAACAGGTTTCGTGAAGAACAATTCCGCTTCCGGGAACTTCGAGAGAGCGATCGCTCCTGCACATATCCCGTCACAATCGGAATGAGTAAAGATGATTGTTTTCATAATAGAGAAAATTTGTCCTAACGGATATAAAAATAGAGCAAAAAGAACTTTTCACAGGCTCACACGCTGGAACTTACCGTCTTTAAATATTATCAATTCTGGTTTAATCGTGTTTTCCATCCAGTCCTCTGCCTTAGGAGTTCTATCATTGAAAAGCTTCAGACTTCCGTAATACCCACTGTGATCATAAGTAAGAACAACGTCTTCAGGCCTGGTTGGCAAGTTGTGATCCCCTCCATAGGTAGGAAGATCTTTTACTGAAGAAAACCTCCCTAGATCCGGTTTCTCCTGTGTGAGCTCAATTATTACAAACCTCTCAAAGGAGTCATCAAGAACGCAAAGTCCCAGATGCTTCTCTAACTTGAGCAACCTATACCTATCAATCATTCCCGCGGTCTTGAACAAAGTCGCTCCGAATGTATGCATATCCTCACAGTCCATCTCAACGCCTTCAAAGTCTCTACCGTGCTTAACAACATAGGCCTGGTTGGGTGTTAGCGCAAGTTCTTTAAAACCGAAATTTTCCATATCGCTACCATATTCGAAATCCATTTGACTCTCCAAAAACTTAAACATTCTTACTATATTTTTATTGCATTTCAATGGATTTTTTATCTGTAACTTATTTCTTTCAACTTCGATTCCTAGGTAACCCATTCTATCGTAAATCAATGCTGCAGCAGGAATATTAGTAGGCTTAATTGTTCTTTCTTCCTGGGTCAACTTCCCTTCATCTATAAGTTTCTTTTCTTCCATAACTGTTTTCAGAACCGCATAATCATCAGGAAGAGGATGTTCATCGGGGTGAACATTGATTGCAGGGAGTTTCGTCAAAATAGTAGCTTGAGGAGGCGGGTCTTCTGTTCCTCTAAAGTAATCAGTAGCAAGTGAGGATGTGATAGCACCAATGTTGTAACTCAGCTGTTTAAAAATTTTCTTAATCTCTTTATCAGTATATTCGTTCTTTAGGTGATAACGACAAAGTTCCTTTACTTTGTCTTCCATTTTGGTTCTAAAATTATCTTCCCTTCGAAGGCACATGTTTTATTCTTGACAGTAAATTTTTTAACTTTAACCACCTCTCAGAAATAATAATTTGAATCCTTGTCCTAATAATTCTCTCTCAAGTTTTTTAAATAACCCGATTTAATATTATTCATGGCTTTCGACATCACTTTGACAATGACTTACTTCGCTTTCTTACTCGGTTTCGGTGTGATCATAGCGAATCTTCTCAAAAAAGCGAGAATTCCCGACACCTTTTTTCTCCTCCTGCTGGGCCTTATATTGGGACCAACGGTCTTCATGCACCCCTTTGTTATGCAGTACGTCAACGTCGTGCTGGTTGATGTAAGCGCAATGGGAGCTGTCCCGGATTTCCTGCGTATACTAGCGCTAATCCTTGTCGTGTTCACCGGGACGTTTAATCTGAGCTGGAAGGTCTTCAAACGCTTTTCAGACGTTTCCGTTAACCTCGCCTTTGTCGGGGTTGTCTTCAGCACGGCATTCCTTGGTCTGATCGCCCACCTGATATTCGGTTTCAATCCCGTATACGCTCTCCTGCTGGGAGCGGTTATAAGCGGGACAGGTACAGGAGTTTTATACGCCTTTGAACACTCGCTCTCGAGATCAAGGAGAGCGCTGGCGATCATAAAGGTGGAATCCATCTTCAACTCGCCCCTCACAGTTCTTTTACCAATCATCTTCCTCGATCTTGTTCTGATGGAGCCAGGCGCTCTATTCGAGCCCATGAAATACCTCGCGCTCTTCTGGCAGATGATTGTCGCTGGGGTTGGGACAGGGATAATAATAGGGTTTGCGGTCTCAAAAATAATGAGAGGAATGCTGAAAGAATATTCTTCACTGATCCTTTTCTCAATCGCCCTAATAACCTACGCCCTCGCGGAGAACGTCGGCGGATCAGGCATGCTTGCAGTTGCTATCTGCGGTCTGATATCCGGAAACCTTGTCCTATCAGAAAGGGAAAAGGAAGAGGTTAAAAGGTTCGAGGACCAGCTTTCGGAAATGCTGAGGATTTCCGTTTTCACCCTCTTGGGGGCCCAGGTCATGCTACCATTTGATTTTAACCAGTTGCTGATAGCATTCATATTCTTCCTCATTGTGTTTTTCTCGCGGCCGATCTTTTTGATACCGACCCTGGGCAAGCAGAGGAAGAAATTCGACAGGAAAGATCTCGTGCTAATGAGCTTCGTCGCCCCCAGAGGTCTCGCAGCAGCTGCAATGGCCCCAATAATCGCGACCGTCCTGACAGGGATAGGATCTCCTGAAGTGGGGACCCAGATGGTTAACATAATATTCCTTGTGATCCTGTTCTCGGTACTCTTCTCAACAGTAGTCGCTGGAATAATGAGCACCAGGTATGTTCAGGACATGGGAAAGGAGGAGAAACCTCCAAAACCGAAAGAGCCGGAGGAACCAAAACAACCGAAAGAGCCAGAAAAACCAAGGGAAGAAAAATTCTTAGAAGAGGCGGAACAGGCAGTCGGATAGAATTTATTTTCTGAATGATTTTTCCAATTTTTCTATACACTCATCTATTTCCTCTTTATTAACATTGAGCGGAGGACGGAAGCGAATGGATTTCGGCCAGGAGGCCAGAACCGCTAAACCGTTCTTCCAACAACGCATACGGAATGAATCTCTCTGCTTCCTGCTCGGCATTTCTAACGCTAGGAAACACCCACGACCGCGGACGTTCGAGACCTTTTCGTTTCTCTCAGCGAGTTCCCACAGCCTTTTCACAAAATAATCACCCATCTTAGTTGCGTTATCCAAAAGTTTATCCTGCACTATGATCTCCAGATATCTCCTGCCCCTGACCATATCCACGAGGTTCCCGCCCCATGTGGAATTGATCCTGCTAGATACATAAAACACATTGTCTTTCACCTCGTCCACTTTCTTGGAAGCCATGATCCCGCATATCTGGGATTTTTTCCCAAACGCGATAATATCCGGTTTTATTCCGAAGTGCTCGAAACCCCACATCTTCCCTGTTGCTCCAAACCCTGTCTGTATCTCGTCAAGTACGAACATTATATCATTTTCCCTGCAAACCCTTTCGAGCGATTGCAAAAATTCCGGACGGAAATGATTGTCTCCTCCCTCTCCCTGTATTGGCTCTATTATAAGGCATGCAATACGTTTGGGATACTTCCTGAGGGCTGAATTTATCTGAGATAGCGATTTCTTCTCGTTCTTTTCCACTTCCTTTATCACCCCTTCAGTAACAGGGAAACGTAATTTCGGGTTAAGAACCCTTGGCCATTTGAACTTCGGGAAGTATTTAATTTTCGTATCCGCAGTGTTTGTTAACGAGAGCGTATACCCCGAACGCCCATGGAAGGCTTCCTTGAAATGTATTACTTTTCTCCCTAGTTCTCGCTTCGCGCCGCGATTGAAGTTCTTTCGTATCTTCCAGTCAATCGCTGCCTTCAGAGCGTTCTCAACCGCTAACGCCCCTCCGGCTATGAGGAACAGATGTTTCATGAATTTTGGCATGGCAAGCCTGCTGAAGACCCTAACGAAGTGAGCATATTCCTCTGTGTAAACATCCGAATTCGCAGGGTTCTCGAGAGCAGCAGATCTCAGCTCCCGGAGGAAATCCCTATCCCTCATTTTCGGGTGGTTGTGCCCGATAGGAAGGGTTGAGAAGTAGGAATACATATCCAGGTATTTCCTCCCTGTCCTCGCATCCACCATGTACGAACCCTTCGAGCGCTCGAGATCCACAACAATGTGAAAACCATCAACAAGAATTCTTTTCGCCAGAGTATCAATAACCTTACCCGGAGGAACATCCTCCGCAAGAAACCTGCTCTTTATCCGTGGCATGTTTAATATTTGTCAGAATTTATTAATTAACATATGAATGATCAGTCGGATTTTTTAAATCGTTATGCAAGGCTTCCATTTTTTCCAAGTTGTTTATGCATGCTATTATTCCCCCAAGTCCTATACTCTCTATAAGCCTTTCATAGCCCTCACCCGATGATCTTTCCCTGCCGGAGTTAATGTAGAAAGAAGCGTTTCTCACGTGCTCTCGTGCCTCTTCGAATCGGAATTCTTCCGCAGGCTTTAACACCCTAATCGATTCCTTGAAGACAAGAAATTCAGCCTCCGCAGGGTTCAGATCTAGATAATTATTGAGACGCTTTTTTACCAGTTTCTCATTCTGTTCATTTCCTATGAGCGCATATTCTTTCATGCTTTTGAACATCACTTCTCCTGGAGTAAGAAATTCATCCATCATTGTAGCGAACTTGTCCATCACCATACTTTTTTCTCTGCCCTCAAAACCTCCAATGTAATTCTCTATATCCTTTATAGTCCGTTTCACATTCAAGTAATCTTTATTTCTAACGTAGGCCCTAAGCAGATTGCGGGCCCCTCTCAAATCACGCATCACAGATTCTTTCATAATAATCACTTTAGATTTATTTATCAGTAGTAAATTATTTAAGCTTTCTACCACAGAATAATTCCCAAAACCTTCGCTATCCCGTACAGGAATATCCCCAGGACGAAATCTATTGCCCCCAAGAACAAATTCCCGATCCCTATTATGAAACTGAATATGGGACCCAGAAGTATGATTATTGCCACGAACAATATCAGCCACAGCAAACCCTTTCCGGCCCTCCTCGGATCTGCCCGGAAGGCGAAGAGCACGCCAACAACCATGCCCGCGACATGCGCGATGTGAGCGACCCCAGAAACAATTTCTCCATAGTAAACGAGCATGGTCTCGATGATCGCATATATTATCGCTATCAGGCCAAGGGGAAGAGGGAATATGTAAAGGTTTATCATTTTTTTAGGTTTCGTGAGCATCGCGTAGCCCATCAGACCGAACACACATCCTGACGCTCCTACAACAGGATTCACTGATGTGATTCCGTACGCGAGACTCCCGACAATCCCTGATACGAAATAGATCAATAGAAATCTCTTGGGGGTGAGCTCCTCTTCCAGAACCTTCCCGAAAAAATACAGACCAAGCATGTTGAAGAACAGGTGAGAGGCGCTAGCATGGAGGAAAAGAGATGTAAACAATCTCCATACCTGAAGTATTAGGGGAGAGGAAAACGCGAAAAGGTCGAATGTCGTTTGCATCAGATTCTCGGGCATGGAGAAAACTAGTTCAAAAATTATCACGTTCGCCAGTATAAGTGCCCAGGTAAGCCTACCCATAGATTATTCTTGGGCGGATACACTATTAAGATTTCATTTGGATTTCTCTTCCTTCGCTTCCTTCGGTGCGAGCACCTTCGCCAGTATGATTGTTACGATCACAACAACTACAGTCACCACGAAAGCCGCCATTGTCAAACTCGTAGCCCCTTCCGCGCTTTCGTACAAGGGTTTAAGCCATGCAGAGATCGCGTCTTTCCATACCAGTGCAGCCACAAAACCGAGGGCAGCTGTCATCAGTGTAAGCGTCTGCTTTTTGATCTCCTCAAAAACAGTCATCATATACAACCCTCCTTAATTTTAATTTTTATTTAGAAACGGGTCTTATATATTATGCCTAAAATAATCCTCATCCCCACCTCGCACATCGCTAGGGAAAGCCTGGAGAACGTAAGAAAAATCATCACGAAAGAGAAGCCGGAATGCATCGCCCTGGAACTGGATCTTAACAGGTATTACGCCCTGAAGGCAGAGGAGAAGGAAAGGTCAGGTTTCTGGGGAATGATAAAATCCTTCGGAATCTTCACGTCCCTGATATACTGGATACTTAAGAAATTCCAGGGGTACTTTGGAGGAAAAACCGGGGTTCTGCCAGGATCCGAGATGCTGAAGGGGGTTGAAATCGCGGAGGAACTAAAACTCCCCTTCGCCTTCATAGACCAGCCGGTCGAAAGGACGTTTTTCAATATAAAGAAAATCCCTCTTTCAGAGAAGCTCAGTCTGTTCTGGCTTTTGATAAAAGCGGTATTCGGTCTCGCTTACCCGTTCGGGAAGAAGGTGGAGATTGATCTCTCCAAGGTTCCGCCAAAAAAACTGATAGAAGAGGCCATGAAACAATTCAGGAAAGATCTCCCGGGTTTCTATAATGTCCTGGTGGAGGAAAGAAACGCTGTCATGGCAAGAAACCTGAAAGCCCTCGCTAAGAAATTCGATAAGATTGTCTGCGTGATAGGAGCCGGGCACGAAAAGGGATTGAAAAAATTGTTGGCACAATAAACACTTAAAAATCTTAAAACGAAAAAATAATTTTGAATGAGAACTAACAGACATATTATTGATTCTAGACAGTTCAAGGAAAGAGAGGTTCTAGAAAGGCTTTTTGAACTATCGGATGACATGAAAGCCTACAAGTACTTTGAACTTGAAGGGGGCCAGTACGAAAAACTTCTCCTCTCCAGTGAACCAAGAAAGAAAATTCTGTGTACGCTGTTCTACGAGCCTAGCACAAGAACAAGATTTTCATTTGAATCCGCAATGAAGTTGATAGGAGGCGATTTCATAAACACAGAATCTGCAGGGCATTTCTCTTCCGCAGCAAAGGGTGAATCGATTCCTGATGCAATCACAGTTATCGGAAATTATGTAGATGCGATTGTTATGAGGCATCCCAAGAGGGGCAACGCAAGACTGGCAGCAGAACATTCACCTGTCCCTATTATTAATGCCGGTGACGGTGACGGTCAGCACCCCACACAGACACTTCTGGACATATATACAATCAATGAGGAACTGGGAAGAATTGATGATCTGGAGGTGGGCATGGTCGGAGATTTACTTAAAGGGAGAACAGTACATTCCCTTGCTTATCTACTTGCACACCAGAAGAACATAAAATTGTATTTTGTTTCCCCGGGAATGATAAGAATGCCCCCAGACATTATTAAATACCTTGAAAGAAAAAACATCCCTGTGGAGGAAACGGCAGATCTCAAAAAAGTTGCAAAGAGGGTTGATGTTCTTTACGTCACAAGAATTCAGAAGGAACGTCTCAGACCTGAAGATTACGAAAAGGTTAAGGGAGTTTACGTGGTTGATGGGGAAATGGCGGATTCAATGAAAAAAGATTCAATAATCATGCATCCGCTACCAAGAGTTGATGAAATCTTAACCGAAGTTGATGAACATTCAAGAGCAGCCTACTTCAGACAGGCCGAGAACGGACAGTATGTAAGGATGGCCCTGTTAAAGACTATTCTGGAGCCTGATAAATACTGGTCCGAGTTTTTCAGCAGGCCGATCCCCAAGAAATAATTTTATTTAACCTACGGTTTAAACCATTCTATTTCATAGTATTCATACTTGGATTTTGGAAGAACGATCTTTTTCAGTTCGTAGTACGTTATTGAGGTTTCACGATCTGTTATCGAGAGCAAAAGATTAAGGCCTGTATCCTTCGCCTTCTTCAACATTGAGGCGAGCTCAACCCCTCCAATGTGCTCGTCTTCAGATACCGATACTAACACGTATCTTGGTTTATCCTTAGGGGTCTCTCTCACCCACACCCCTTTTCCTTTCTTCCTCCTGTAAGTCATGAAGTCTCCCTGATAATCAATGTAATCCTTCTTTTTCAATTCAGGGATCCCTAAGATAAACGTTTTCTTCACCCCGTGCGCAACGCGAACCGCTCTCGACCACTCAGAGATCAACAGTTTCTGCTCTTTGGGAAAAACATGGAGAACGTGCTTGGAGTGAACCCATTCCCCTCCCCTCACAGGAGAAGCTCCGGGGAAGTAAATACGAAAATGAGAACCGAATTTAAACCCTGTTTTCACAACGTAACCTTTCAATCTCCAGTCCTCGTATATCTCATACAACTGTTTGGCATACTCCCTTTTTTTAACAACTTCTTTTAAGATTCCCTCTGGTTTCATCTTCTTCCCGGTCTCGTTGCTTATAACCTCCAAGCCGAAGTGTTTCGCAAGGAAAATGGTCTCGAAGAAATTCAGTTTCGATTGCTTCCCTCTTTCCTGCTTGTACACTCCGTATTGCCCTATCCAGTATTTATCAAAAAGTTCTTTCCCAACCTTGTCGTTGTCCAGTATCGAAAACAGGGAATCAGGGTACCAGTAGGCCTTTGCCTTAAGTTTCTCAGGTTTTAATTTCTGGGAAGGGTATTTCTTGTACGTTTTCTTCGAATGCTTACCCTGGACGTTTTCATTGAACCTTCTTACCACGAGACCGCGATCCCTCCAGTCCCTGTAAGCGTTATACCTTATGAACAGTCTCGGTTCTTTACCAATGAAATGTTTGGCCAGCGAATTGAAGTCGATCTCCTTCCCCCTCTTGTCCAGAACTACCGCATTCCTGAACATTATCAAATACATTGCTTCTTCGGGAAGTAGCGAGATCTTCCCCCCTTTCTGATTTCCGAAGAAATCATTCGTTAGTTTTCCAACTATCTCTGCCTCTTCCGCCCATATCCCCTTCCTAGGATCGAATTTCAGCTCAAGCATAGTAATACCTTTACCAACGGAATATATAAAATTAAAAAAACCCTTCAAGTTCCTGTTTTATTATTTCCTCTACCGCATCGGCCTCGAATTCATCCCTCGCAACAGTGACGCCGTCTATTACCACTGTTTTCTTCCCATCGTTGTAGTAGAACTGAACCTTTTTGCCGTTACATTTAAATCCACTCAAGAGTTCTCTTTCCAGACGCGAAGTCCAGATAGAATCAATGACTTCAATCCCAGCCAAATATTTCATGAATTTATCCGAACCTCTGGGCAAATGATGATTCACAGAACCTCCGCATATTTTTTCTTTCTGACTTTTCTTTGAAGGCTCTATCAATGTCATAATTAATTTTTTGTATTTGCAGCAGAGTTGTTGGTATTTTTTATTCAAATCCTGATCATCCCTATATTTTTTCAGACCCTGTAGGTCTCTTTTTAAATTTCTGATCTCCTTTTCAAGATTACTCTTCCTTATTTTCATGCCCCTAAAAGCCTTTTCCGATTTTTGCAAACTTTTTTCTAATCCGAGAATTTTATCCTTGAGCTCTTGTATTGAATTATTATATTGTAACTGTCTTTCTTGGTATTTTATGAGGTCATCTTTATCCTTTAATTTTTTCAAAATCTTTGATTTCTCAGCAGAAAAATACGGATGCACACTTTTGATTTCTTCTGTAATATCCCTGGGCAAACCTACAGCCTCTCCCTCTAGAAAACCAATAAGATCTTCATGTTTTATCACCTTTGGAAATTTAGGAAATTTCCTGTTAGTTTTTGATTTACCCTCTCCGTAATTAACATTCAAAATATAGTAACTGGATTTGGGGGATCTGAGGTATATTATTTTTCGTAAAAAAGGAGAAACTATTTCGACTTCTATTTCTTTATCAAAATCATTTATAGTATAAATCGTTTTCATATCTAATTAGTAATAACCTAAATCTTAAATATCTAATATCCTGCCAGATTTAAATTGAATTTTTTGGAATAATTTCCCAAAAGTCTTTTGAACTCTGCTCGTTCCCCATGAAAGAAATTGTAAAGCTTTCCACCACAGGGTCTGATCTCGTTTTCTTCATATTTCTTCATTTTCTTATTTTTTCCGGAGGCAAATCTGAGATCGGGAAATTTCAGATCAGAATTCTGATTGGGCATGTCCAGATTTATCCCGTAAAATTCCCTGTACTTCGTGCAGCCGGGGCAGCCACACCCGATTTTGTGTCCCCTCTCCCAGGGCGTCTTGATTTTTTCCTCTTCTCTACTTCTTTCAGCATACATATCCTTGCTCCTGGCAGTCTCTTTGGGCTCGTAGAGGTTTCGCAGCTCCTTTTTTATACTCTCTGCGTATTTCCTGAACTTTTCCTGATACTCTTTCAGATCATCAATGGATTCCGAATACTCCTCATCCTCTTCTTCCCTGTCCTCTTCCTCATACTCGCTCGGGATTTCGAATTTCAGATCCTTTATTATCTCCCCTATCTCCTCGATCTCCTCCAGCAAAGAATCTATTTCCTTAGTGTTCATTCTCACCCCTTCTCTTTATGCCCTATTTTTTATACTTCTATACTATCTTAAAAAGCCTTAAATGCCCTATTTCTTCGTAAAGGTGCTTGAACTGTTTCCTGGAATGGCCAAAAATTGACCTAATTTTTTATATAAATATAATAGTACAAATATATAAATTATGAAGATTCGCGACCTTCTCAAGGGCAAGATCTCAGGTAAGGAAAAAGAATTCCTTAAGACTTCCTTCGATATAGTTGGTGATGTCGCTATCATAGAAATCCCGGAGGAACTTGAGAAAAAGGAGAAGGAGATAGCGAAAGCCTTAAAGAAGGTACACAAACATATAAAAACCGTTTGCAGGAAGATGAGTAAGAGGGAAGGAAAATACAGATTAAGAAAATTTAAGATAATTTTAGGTTCAAAAACCGAAACCATCCATAAAGAACATGGCTGTAAATTCAAAATGGACATATCTAAAGTTTATTTCTCTCCGAGGGAATCCCAGGAAAGACAAAAGACTGCTGAAAAAATAAAATCCGGAGAAATTGTAATGGTAATGTTTGCAGGGATAGGTCCTTATCCGATAATCATAGCAAAGAAAAATAAAAATGTGAAAAAAATCTATGCAATTGAGATGAATTCAAAAGCCTTTGAATACATGAAAGAAAATATCAGAATAAATAAAGTTGGAGATAAAGTTATTCCAATTTTAGGAAGCGTTGATGAAAAATGCCCGGAATATTTCGGAAAATGTGATCGAATTCTGATGCCTCTGCCAAAAGGATCTCATGAATTTCTCTCTCTAGCGATAAATTGCTTAAAAAAAGGAAAGGGATGGATTCATTTTTACTACTGGGCACCTGAAGACGGTTTTAAAGAAGCTGAAGAAATGGTAAAAGGAACTGTTCGAAATTTAGGAAGGAAGGTAAAGAAAATCGAGATACGCAAGATCCTTCCCTACAAGCCTAAAGTCTGGAAAATATGCATGGATATTGAGATTCGTTAGATCTTATCCAGGAATCTCAGTCTGTCCGCTGGTTCTGGTGCATGACTTGACCTTACCGCATGCTCTGAGGTAGGCATCCCTGGAGCAGGAACCCATTCCTCCTTTCTCTTTGCCTCGACATCCTCGGAAAAAACTCTTGAAAATCTCTCTCCGCACGATCTGCAAACATACGTGACTTTAAGAATAACCTTTATCGGCGTTGTGTTTTCCAGAACCTTAACTACTTCCTCATCCGAAACGTACGATCCCCCACTACACTTCGGGCAGTTCATAAGAAAATATTGGCGAAGCACGTATAAATTTGTTAGATTTAACGGGAGCTCACATAGATATGATCATCGTGACCTTCCTTTACCTTTGAATGCGACTTCCTGACCAAAGAACGAATTTTTCCAGGAGTTATCTTTATATTATATCTTCTTTGAAACTCCAACGAGAGATTATCAGCTGTCTCGCCCTCCTTCACCTGAACCTCTGGCCTGTCGTCTATCCCAATAGGCTGCGAGATACCGCCGCCAGTTATAAGATGTTCGATCATTGAAAGGATAAATTGATCGTACTTGAACGGATTCCTGTAACATACTTCCCCGTTTTTTTCAATTTCATACGTTTTCAAAAACTCGCCGAGTTTATCTTCACCTATCTTGAACCTACCTTTTATGTCCTCATACACCCTGTTCCTTTTTAAAAACACCTCTGATTCGTACTCAGTCTCGCAGAGAACCTTGAATACCTCTCTCGCTAACTTCCTGTAATTAATCATACCGCTCTTTATTCTTAAAGGAAAGTTTTAAAAAATGATTTATTCCTCAATTAGATTCCCTAAAATTTCCCGTTTTACACCCCATGGAAGGCATTTGCCTTCAAGAAGAAAATGGTATATGTTTAACTTACCAATTTCCCTTCTCATTTCTTCCCTGTCGCCGTCGGATGCGGCCCTGCAGGCTTCTATTTTCTTGTTTTCATACACTATTCCCAGTGCGGCTTTACCCATTCTTAAAATTTTTGGTAGATTCATCTCCTCTAATGGAGCAAGGATTTTGTAGGCAGTTTTATGCATACTTCCTACATGTTTCATCCATTCTGAATAATATTTTTCTAAGTATTCTGATGTACTTCTCCCCCCGGAATATCCGAACATTGGTTGTACTCCACTCATAGGAAATAAATAGAAGCAAAATCTTTTAAACCTTTTGCACGTAACCCGGATTCGGCTCGAAAAGAAGGCCTTCTCTCTTTAGTTTCTCTATTATATCATCAACCTCCTCCACCCCTTCTTTCCTAGCGAGTTTCTGGATCTCGGAGATAGAAATCTCCTTGGTCTTCTCAGACAGGTCGTTTATTATGTCCATTACCATCCGGATTCTCGACCTCTCGCTGGAGCTCACCGATGCCCCTTCCGCTCTGTCTATGTCTATCTGACCAGTTTCTGTATCGAATCCCAGCTGTGTAAGTGAGAACCTCATCAACCTGATCGCTCGCTGCGCGTCCTCCTTCCTTATCTCATTGTTTAACTGTATTCGGGCGGAGGCCTCTGCCAGACGGATGAGCGCCTCGAACTGACGGAGCGTGATAGGGATCGGACCGGCTCCACCCTCTGCTCGTTTTCTCATGTTTATGTAGAACCTTCTCATAATCTTCCCCGCCTCAGGCGTTAGGGTTGGCTCGCAATTCTGTTTGGTGTAAGCTATGTACTTCCTTATCAGTTCCTGATTTATCTTTGGTTTTGACCCTTCGAAATCTTCTTCCCTTGTCTTCAGAACGTGATCAACTATTTTCTTGTCCATCTCCGCCTGGGGGACGTCCCTCAGAGCGAACTTCAAATCAAACCTCGTGAGCAGGGTATCGGGGATGGTTATCTGCTTCGCTATTGGCATGTAAGGATCGAACCTTGAAAACTTCGGGTTACCTCCTGCGAGAACAGAGGTCTGAGCAGGCAAGGTCGCAACGATAGAGGCCTTTGCGATAGAAATACTCCCCTGCTCGAGCGCCTCGTGCATTGCTATCTGATCGTCCGATGTCATCTTCTCAAACTCGTCTATTGCGAGCAACCCCTTGTTCGTTAACACCAACGCTCCTGCTTCCAGAACCCATCCTCCCATGAACTGCTCATCCTTCGTAACGGTTGCCGTCAATCCTGCTCCTGTCACTCCCTTCCCGCTCACGTACTTCCCTCTAGGAACGATCTGCGGAACGAGTTTCATGAGCTGGGATTTCCCCGAAGAGGGATCCCCTATCAATAGTATGTGTACATCTCCTCGGAAGTGCGTCCCGTCCTTCAACGTCCTATGAACGCCTCCGAACAACTGGAGGATTATGGATTCCTTTATTTCCTTCATCCCGTAGAGCGATGGAGCGAGGGAATCAACAAGTTTATCATAAATTAACGGATCTTTCGTCATCTTTTTTATCTCCTTCTCGTCCTCTTTGGTTATTTCCAGGTGTTGCAAACCTATCTCCACAGGTTCAACAAAATTTGAGTCAAGATAAAAATCCAGTTTGACTGAAAAATATTTTCCTTTTGGGATCTCCCTCAGAATTCCCGTGATCTTTATCCTGTTCCCTGGATCCGTTAATCTCCTTCCTTCAGGCGAAACCAGATCCTCTGTAAGCAGGATGTTCAGCTGGGAAGGTCTCTCTCCCTCTGTCAGTTCGAACGGTTCATCTATCGTTATCCACCTTGTATCAATCATTTTCCTGTCAACCTGCTTCAGTCCCTGCTTATTCCCGCAATTCGTACACTGCATTGGCTTAAAAATAACATTGGTTTTCCTTGGCTGCACTATCTTCTCGTTGCAATCAGGACATTCCCATATGGTTTCTATAATTTCCGGGCGTATCTCACTGGCCCTCCTTACAACCCCTTCCACACAGCTGAATTTTCCGATATGCCTCGATCTCAGATCCCTTATGTTGGTCAGGTCAATCCCCTTAACCTTCAGTTTCACGGGATTCGGGAGCTCGATCTGATCCAACGACTCATACGCTATGCCAAAAAACCTTTCAGGGTCCTTCAAGAGAAGATCGGACAGATCAGGATCATAAAGTTTTGAGAATTCAATCACCAAGGGTCTCCCCTCATTGGAGGCCTTCATGAGCTCTTTCTTATACACCTTCTCCAGGAATTCATTGAATTTCGCCACCAACTCCTCATGCTTATGCTTTTTCGCCATACTTTCCCTTCCAACCTTTAGATTTAAAAAGCGAGTAATAAAAAATTGGAACCAAGCTTAAAATTCTTTTTGGTTTAAGATGATCAGTAATAATACATCTGATCCTTGTCCGATTTAGGGCTTATTACGATCTTCTTGACCGATAGACCGCCATCATCAGTTCTTTCAGCCTTTATCTTCCAGTTCCATGGCTTTTCTTTCAGAAGATGATCGCACTTTATGCCGATGTCAGCAAACATAGGGATTTTGTTCCTGATGCAGTCCATAGCGAATGTTGTGTCATCCCAGATAGGGGCATTCAGCTCGTTCCTGAATTTTATCCTTTGCAGGACACTCCTGTGGATTAACAAACACCCTGTCCCGTTCAGACCGACTCTCACCAATCTTGGGGTTTTCATTTCCTCCTCTGTCAGTGGCCTGACCAGATTATCCTCTTCAAAGGTATCCTCGTTCGCAGGGACCCTTATGACAGAGATAGGTTTCCCTTCGGGAGTGATGTTGTAGTAAACACCCGATACCACCTTCTTTTGGTGTTTGAGAAGGTCTTCAAGCACGGTTTTAGGAGGAATTACATCCTGATCCGCGCAATACATGTAATCGTAACATCCCTTGATAACTTTCTCCCTTATCATGTTCCTGCATTTAACGAGCCTGACCCTGGGATCATCAATGAACTCGATCCTCTCCACGGGAATCCCCATTCCCTTGACTTTATTAAAAAACCTATCCTCCTTTGAATTGTCCACCAGGAAGATATCATAGCTCGGATACGTTAGGTTACGAATACTTTCAATGAAGCGATCAAAACAGTATTCCATCAGATCCGTTACAGGGGCGCCAACCAGTATTTTCGGATGCTTCATACCTATAATTTTTAATTTAATTTAAAAAACAAATGGGCCGGGCAGGATTCCCAACGACCTTTTGGGTGGCGAGCCTTTTTTGACTCGCGGAAGCGTCTGGAAAAGGTTCGCATTGAACCTGCGACCTTCGCGTTGTAAGCGCGACGTCATACCACTAGACCACCGGCCCGGCTTATTCTAATTTGTTTCAATGTATTTATTAATTTTCAGAACCGGTAAAACTTTGAATTTTCAACAATTTTTGGCCATTTTCCGGCAATAAACCGATATGCTGAAACCCAAAAATAAAGTATTTAAGCACGTTCGTACATTATACAATCGAATACAGATTTTTGCCATCTTAAAACCCTTTGAAAGGAGGGAGGTCTACATGGCCAAGAAGAAGAAAGCAAAAAAGAAGAAATAATTTAAAGGTTTAAATTAGTCGGCAAATGGAAAACCGTTTCTTTGTTTGTTTTTGAAAACGCATGGTTGGGAATCCGGAATATGCAAAAGGGAGGTTGTGTATGTTCAGGCTAGAAGAGGATGAAGACTATGAAGAAGATGAAGAAGAAGACTTATGATTATCAGTAAATCCTTTATTTTTCATTTTTCTTATTTTTTATCCCTTGAAATCCAGACCCATTTTAAACGCTTTGAGATTCTTTTCCAGCCCTCTCGGGACCACTTCCTTTAAAGATTTCAGAATATGTTTTTTGCTTATAGGGAGCATGTCGTTCGCCAGCGCGACTCCTATGCACATCACGTTTCCAAATATCGGGTTTCCTAACTTTTCATAACAAATGTTAGAGGCGTCAACCATTATGATCTTTTTGGCAAAGGGCTCGATCATCTTCCTTACTTTCTCATTCGAAGGATAGGTCTGTCCGAGAAGGTTGGCATAAACAGGCTTCAGGGGATACGTGTCTACTATGAAATTCGTTCTATCCTTGCCCCCGTGAAAACATGCTCTCGCCGCCTCAATGGGCTCGAGTCCAAGTATCAAATCCGCGGATGCTCTGGGTATAATGGGAGAATAAACCTTCTTTCCCAACCTCAAATGAGTCGGAATTGATCCTCCCCTCTGAGCAAGACCATGAAGCTGGGTTCCCCTCACCTCGTAGCCATCCATGTTCGCCGCCCTTGCGACAATAACTGAAGTAACGAGAACTCCTTCTCCTCCCACGCCCGTTAGCAATATATTGTACGTCATTTCTTCTCCTTTTTGCTCTTTACAATCGGAGCAATGTCTCCTTTACCTGAGATCTGCATGCATACCCCACACCCCAAGCAGACATCTTCCCTAATGAAGACCCTGTTACCTCTCCTCACCATTGCAGGGCATGCGAATTTCTTGACCAGTTCTTTACAGTTAACTGATTTTTGATTAACCACCCGGAACTTCGTGAGCGTCCCGCCTTTCGCTCGAACCTCCCTCTTCATAACGAGCCTGCAAGGAGCTCTTGAAACTATAACGCAAAGTTCATTCTTCTTGGAGAACTCCCTGATCGTGGCCTGCAGGTTTTTCTGATCAAAGGCATTGACTACCCGCACGTTCTTTATCCCGAAGGAGCGGGCAACGTCTTCTATAAGAACAGGTTTCCTTCGAATGCCCATCCCGTCAATTTCTGTCCCTGGATGCGGTTGGTGACCTGTCATCGCGGTTATCTCATTATCCATGATCATAACCAGCGGTTTCGTCCCGTGCCTCGCCATGTTCACGAGACCCTGCATACCGTTATGGAAGAACGTGGAATCCCCTATGAACACAACAGCCTTCTGTTTGCTTACCTTCTTTATTCCATGGGTCAGGCCAAGACTCGCTCCCATGGATATCATGAAATCCTGCATCTCGAAGGGCTCGAATATTCCGAGAACATAACAACCAACATCTCCGGCCCAGACAACATCTTCACCCAAAACCTTCTTCACCGCGTAAAAGGTCGATCTGTGGGGACAACCTGGACAAAAAACAGGTTTTCTAACAGGTAGCTTGATTTTTTTCAAAAGCTGTTCATGTTTCTTGAATTCATGCTTTTTCAATTTTAGGATGGGAGCAAGGGCATCATAGACAATATCGGGTGTGTATTCTCCAACCCTAGGGAGAATGTCCTTGCCATATATTCGAACGTTTGGATTAACATCCTTCGCGACCCCACGGACAAAGTTCTCCACCACAGGCTCTAGTTCTTCCACAACTACCACTGTCTTCAGACCCTTCAGGAACTTTGAAACAAACGCCTTCGAAATGGGATGAGTAAGGTTCAAGTTCGCAATCTTGACATTCGGAAGCTTCCCGAGCTCTTTGACGTATTGATAGGATACGCCGTTTGCTATTATTCCCATGCTACCTTTCCCTTCAATTTTATTGAGTTTCATTCCGAATTCCTTCTCAATTTTTTCGAGTTTTTTGTTTAGTTTCGAATGCAGCACTTGCAAATTCGGCCGGATGTTGTAATATCTCTTCAGATCCTTGACAAACTTTCCTGTTGTCTTTGGCTTTTTTATTTTCCCCAGCTTAACAGTCCCTGCTGAATGCGAGACCATCGTGGTCGTCCGGAGGACAACGGGAACTTCGTATTTCTCCGAGATCTCGAATGCAAGTTTCGTGAAATCCTTTGCCTCCTGTGTATCAGAAGGCTCTAAACAAGGGATCTTCCCCATCCTGTAATAGAAACGAGTGTCCTGCTCTGATTGTGCGCTGCTGTGTCCCAGCGGATCGTCCGCGACCATGATGACGAACCCCGCTCGCACACCAGTAAATATCACAGGGAAGAAAGAATCGCTGGCCACGTTAAGACCGAAGTGCTTCATCGCCGTTAGCGACCTCACACCTGACCAGGCAGCTCCAGCACATACCTCCAGCGCGACCTTCTCATTAGTGCTCCATTCAAAATAGAAACTCTTGGTCTCCTGCGCGGCATCAGACAACGTCATGGGAACTTCAGAGCTCGGAGTTCCCGGATAGCATGCAACAATCCCCACTCCGGCTTCCATAGCCCCCCTCGCGATCGCCTCATTCCCGAGAAGAACAACCCTTTTTCCTTCATTTGCGAGAACTTCAGGATTTTCCATAGAACACCCCGGATATTAATAATTGTCTCCGTTAAATAAATCCTTTTACCTAAACTTTCTTCCTTTTCCAACACCGTGCATCATTCTGTAAGGTCCACCCGTGCTTGTCACAAAAGTATTGAAAAAATTGGACATAAGCGACAAAGCCTGGTTGAGGATCTCTGTGTAAATTAAATAAAACTTCTTATCAGCACAGGGAAAACCCTGTTCAGTCCATGCCCTACCCATGCCCCGATTATGTTTTTCGTTTTGTCCGTGACCATTGTTAGAAGGATTCCCTGCGTTATTGTGGAGATCAAAAAAGGCGAAAGGAAATGTTGAGGGTGTATGAGCACGAAACCGAGGATCGATGTAACATACGCTATCTTCCGTTCGGTCTTTGCAAGCAAATAAATAAACAGAAATCCCCTGAAGAAGAACTCTTCTGTAAATGCTTCAAAGAACATGATGATCCTGTAGGGAAGATCGATGGATGTTGTGGATATTAGAAAGACTGTAATGATTATAGTGATCACTCCAGCGAGCACGCCATAAACCATACTCTTCCTAAGATTTTCTTTCCTTATGCCCAGGTTCGACAATATCGCTTTCAACTTCCACCTTTCCACGTAGAAAATAATGATTATCGGCAGGAAGACGAATAGAATAAACTTCCCTATGGTATATCCGAAGAGAGGAATAGCCTGGCTTAGATAGTAGATGAGTGGATAGAAAACAACCATCGTCAGCGAGCATATTATTATCGCCAGGATCGGTTTCAGGTTTTTCCTCCTGTTCTTCAGGCTATATGCAAGGGGAATTAATAGGACGATCAAGAACGGGGCTATGGGAGAGGTCCAGAACATATTTTATATTGTGGTAAAGCATAATTTATTTGTGATTTCTATGAGGGTTTGGGACATACCTCCGGATAAGCTGTGCAGAAATCATCTGCTTGGCGAGCACAGGGAAATACATGCAATCTGGTCCATACTTACCAAGAGTAAGAAGGGATATTCCAGGCACCCGGAGACCCTTAGGTGGATAGGGAAACTGAAAGCACTGTATGCAAGGCATGAAAAACTGGCGAGGGAGATGTGCAAGCGGGGGTATGAGCATAGAAGCTGTCTTGACCAATCCCTGGCAAGGGGAAAGGGAAAACAGGAAAGGTTTATCAATTCTGCCGGAGAACAGATTAAAATCCTTAGTAATAAAAAATGCGGCTGCAGGGTCTAGATGTTCAGCACCCAAATACTGTAATTAAGCAAAGCCGCCACACTCACCCACAATATGTAGGGAACGAGAAGGAGACCCGCCTTTCTCGATATCCTGTAAAATAATATGATGTTTACAAGAATTGCTATCCACAGGAAAATGATCTCAATAAAAGCGAAAAAGGGATTTTGCAGCCCGAAGAAAAGGACAGACCACATAACGTTCAATACCAATTGAATGCCAAAAACAGATATCGCTAGTTTTACATCTTTCTTCTCAGGACCCCTGTCCCAAATAAGATACAAGGAAATACCCATGAGCAGGAACAGGGTTGTCCAGACAGGGGCGAAAACCCAGTTGGGAGGCGTGAAATCAGGTTTCTGTATCGAAGCGTACCATGTAGCTATGGAGGGGGTGGTAAAGACCGATCCTATCACTGCGGCAATCTGGCATATAATGATGGCAGCTATGAGCTTGACAATTTTATTTTTATTCATTCTCTCTATCCTCCAAGTAAGATCTTAATCACCAACAGGAACACTATACCTATTATAAAGAAAACAAAAGATAAAAACGATCTCTTCATGTTCTCTTCCTTATGAAGCTCGGGTATTAAATCAGAGGAAGCGATGTAGATGAAGCCGCCTGCAGCGAACGGCAAAAGGAATGCAATCGATTCCGGGGTGTACAAAAGGAAGAATCCCACGAACCCTCCGATTATGCATGTGATCTGGGCAAGGAAGTTGAAACCGAGGGCTCGAACCTTCTCAAACCCCCCATAAACCAAAACCCCGAAATCTCCGAGTTCCTGGGGTATCTCGTGAAGTATTATTACCAGAGTGGTGATCCAGCCGAATGCAACACTCACCATGAAGCTTGCCGCAATCACGACTCCATCAATGAAGTTGTGTATCCCATCTCCGATCAGTACGAGGTGCGTAAAGGGATGGACATCACACTTTCCCTCGTGACAGTGTCTCCAGTGAAGAACCCTTTCCATCAAGAAGAATATTATAAAACCTATGAGAAGATAGATGAAGGACGTCATAACTTCCATTTCAACAAGCGATTCCGCTATCAAATGAAAGAAAGCTCCGCTCAGCAGAGCGCCCGCGGAAAAAGCAACGAGTATTATCAGTATACTTTCCAGGGATTTTTCCCTCATCCACAGCGTTAAAACACCTATAAGGCCTATGAAGCTGTTTACCACGGTCGCCAACAGTATGAACAAAAAAGTTTCAGGACCCATAAACCAATAATTGCCCTCTGGGATTTAAATTAATTTAAAAAATGCGCCGACCGTTCGTAAAGAAGGAATATTACCTTGAGCACATATCTTCAACTATATGTAGCTCAGATTTTAGACCTGACCTCTTGTTCATTTCGTCAAACGCTGCCTGCAATCCCTCAAGATTTTCGGTCTTCCAAGAACACCACATCAACTTCTTATCGTTTTCAATCCAGGCTCCAAGTAGTTTTGCAACTCCCTTAGATTTCACATCTTCTGCAAATTTTAAGGCCTGCGTGATCAAAAACTCTTTTGGAATATCTCTTTCCCAAGTGTTTGTTCCCATAACTATCATTTTTTTCACCTCCCTACCTTATAATTATGAAATCCAGAAACTTTACACTTTTGCTTCACGACTTCTGATCTTCCTGATCGCCGAAACCAGGATCGCGAATGCCACCCAAGCAATTATAATCGGCCAGAATGGGAAATTAAATGTCCACCACCCGGCGTCGTTCCCGAGCCAGACAATCGCACCAACCAAAACAACAAAGGCAATCACACCCCAGAAGATCGCGTCATCCCTTTCTTTCGGAGTTACCATTCATCCACCCCTTAATTAATCTTGATAGTAGATTTAATGTATAATAAAAGATGCCGTTACTTACAGCATCCCTTCATGAACCCTCCGCACATCTCCTTACCTTCTTCCGTGCATTCCACGCTGAATCCCCTTTCTCCGCACTTAATTATTGCAACTTCCTTTCCGTCACATACGATTTTGCATTCTTTGCATTCCATTTTACCCACCTCCTTAATATCGGTCACCCGATATTATATAAAACACCACTGATATATAAAGTTATCGGTTATCCGATATATATTTAGGAAGAGATGAACCTTTTATATAGGACATCCGATACTATAATTATGGAATGCTGCGACATGAAAGGATTCCTCTCCTATCTTGTATTATGGAATCTCAGTAAGAAGAAGATGACTGGAGCAGAGCTAGCGAAGGAACTGGAAAAAAGGAAAGGAACAAAACCCAGCCCGGGGACCATATATCCCGCCTTAAAGGAACTGAAAGAAAAGGGCTTCATAAAGGCAGACAAGAAGAAGGTTTATTCTTTAACCAAAAAAGGACAAAAGGAGCTAGAAGACGCGTGCAAATTTTTCTGCAAGATGTTCTACGACATGAAAGAGATGTCCAAATGTTGTGAATGTTTTAAATAATATAATGTACCGACCGGGATATTGTATGCAAGACTTATATATATATCAAAAAATAAATTGAACTATTGCTGAGGAGGGGTTGATCAAATGGCTGAGAAAAAAACTGTTAAGAAAAAGGCGGTTAAGAAAAAGGAGAAAGAGCCCACTTGGGATGAGATTGGAGAACTTGTTGGAAAAAAAATTGAAAAAGCTTCAAAAGAGGGCAAATTTGATTGTAAGTCTTGGACTAAAGAGAAGATCCAGTGTAGCGGAACCGGAGGTTGCATTTATTTTTTGGGATTCATTGCTTCACTGATATATTACGTAACTACTGCCCCAGACCTATGGGGTGCTGTTGTGGGGTTCTTCAAGGCGATCTTCTGGCCAGCTTTCCTTGTTTACGGATTGCTGTTATTCATAGGGGCGTAATCAATGATATGATGCGCCGACCGGGACATTCAGACCGTTTTCCGTTGACGCTTTTCTGAAAAGGGTCATTTGAACCCGGGTTACAGGCTTGGGAAGCCCGTGTCCTAGTGCCCGCAAGTCCTTCTTGCGAAGTGAAGGCGCCAGGCTAGACTATCGGCGCGTTCAGTTTTATATTGATTACCTGATTAAAAAACATTTATTAGAGACTCGATTTTAATATTAACTATGTTGAAAAAATATCTTGTTTTCGGTCTCTCTCTAACTCTTGTTATTTTTCTTTCCGGTTGTTTGGAAGGTCTAACCCCCGAAGCCCTGGCTTATGCGAATCCTCTCGTGGAGCAGTTTATGGAGCAATATCCAAATGCCCAGATCCAGATTACACATTTCACTGCTCTCCAGAGTATAAGGCTGGTTGAAAACATAAGCATAGATTGCGGTAAGAATGTGACGCCCAAGGACTTCTACAGGATCACGATAGATGATCCTGACAGCGGATTGAACGTAATTGCCTGGATAGACTGGGAAAACAAAAGACTGGAGTGCGCTGTTAAATACGGAATGGGAGAGGAAAAAACAATCTCGAAACCCGAAACACCTATCCAGACCTGTACATCACATGCGGAAGCGAAATGTTACGGAGATCACGTATACTGGTTTGATTCCTGCGGCCACAAACAGGAAAAGAAGGAGTATTGCCAACAGGGATGTGAACTCGGCTTCTGCAAGGAAAAAAGCCATTGTGAAAGGGAGGGCGGATACTGCATTTCAAAAACCGATGTGGCAGGTTGTAAGGAAGATTATGTATTGAAGGAAGAGATCGACTGCCTCGAAGGTAAGGTATGCTGTCTTCCCAAGTGCGAATCACACGCAGAACTTAAATGTTACGAAGGACATGTATTCTGGTATAATTCCTGCGGTCACAGGCAGGAGAAGAAAGAATACTGCTACCATGGATGCTTTGAAGGGAAATGCAAGGCCGCTCCCGAGGCTTTCTGTGGAACATCAACAGAAGGTCCCTGCGAAACAGATGACAACTGCACAACCGGGGGATGTTCCAGTCAGGTCTGCCAGAGTGTAAACGAAGATCCGGTTTCAACAACGTGTATATATAAGGATTGCTACAATGCTGCCGAGTATGACATGGTTTGCAAATGCGTCGAGGGCGAATGCAGGTGGAAGAAGGAGTGCGAATCCCACCACACGTACAAATGCTATGAGGGGCATGTTTACTGGTACGACTCCTGCGGAAACAAAGAGGAGAAGAAATATGCCTGCGAACACGGATGTGAGAACAGGCAATGTAAAGGATATTGCCAGTCACACCACGAATTTAAATGCTATGAAGGTCATGTGTACTGGTACAATTCATGCGGTAACAAGGAAGACAAGAAACAGGCATGCGAATACGGGTGTTTTGAAGGAGCGTGCATAGAAGGGTGTAGAGACGAAGAACATGAATGTTACTTCGGTGAGAAGCCTTGCTGTGAAGGACTGGTCGAGGTTCCTTTTGGTGGCTACGATCCTAATATCAGCACATGTATTGCAGCGACCTGCGGATGGGTATGCAGGCCATGTGGAAATGGAGTATGTGATGAAAACGAGGATGGATGCACGTGCCCAGAAGATTGCGGCGATGTATGCATAGACTCCGATGAAGGAAAGAACTACCATGATTGGGGGACTGTAACAAAAGGTTCAACCTCTGCCTCAGATCACTGCAACCAGGACGGAACGCTCACCGAGAAGTACTGCGAGAACAATGAGATAAAGGCAGAGACAGTGAACTGTTCAGAAGGATACGAATGTCTGGAAGGGGAATGCATAGAGAATATTTAATTACCCCACCTCTTTCAATATTTTTTCACCGTGATGGATCGCTTTCTTCAGAAGCCACTCATCATAACTTTCCTTGTGGATCTTTATGGGTTCTTTCAGGGTCTTCCAGTGCCATTTAAGTTTGACATTTTTCGACCGGATGTTAAAACCAACCTTCCCCTTAGGATTTTCGAAATCCTTAACTTCAAAGAAATTCTTGTTGTTTTTTATTTGATAATTATCCCACCATATCCTTAGGTGCCCTCTTTTCAGACCTTTCTTAACGAACCTGTCAATCCACTTCTTTTGATGTGTGTCGTAGTCTCCCACCAGATGCAGACGCTCCAGTCTTTCTCCCTTCTTCAGTTTCTTTTCTCTGCACTTGTTCAGAATCCAGTCTTCAAAGCTCTCCTCGTGCATCTTTATAGGCTTTCTGGGGGTCTTCCAGTGCCATTTCAGTTTTAGTTTTTTCGAACGGATATCAAGACCCACCTTTCCTCCCGGATTTTCAAAATCCTTTACCTCTATGAAATTCTTGTCATTCAGAACTTCGCGATTCTCTTTCCAGATCCAGAAATGCCCTCTCTTTAAACCCCTCTTAACGAATCTCTCGATCCAGGTTTTCTTGTCAGGATCAATCTTTAATTTCCATTTGCCTTTATTTCGTCTCTCCAGAACAGATATCGCTCTTTCCAGTCTTTTCTCAGTCGATTCAATAGGATCCTTTCTTTTTCGAGCCATGAGACCACCCTGGGAAAATAACCGAATGTCTATTTATTGGAATCCTGATATTTATAGTTTTTGCCGATGATCTGAAAAAAAGGAGATCACGCTGGGAGCAGGAAATTCGAGCGAAGCAGGTTTCACCTGCTTCATACGCCATTCGAACCTGCACGGGCAAAAAGCCCACCGGATCTCTTGACATAGCTCGTCCGAGGACTTGCTGATGTAAGATACTGGTTTTGGTTGATCTTCATCTCCGCCGTATCCGAGTCAAGCCATCAAATCACCGCAACGCAAGGTCGCTCATAAGATCCAGTGCTCAAGTCCGGCGCGTTAGCCTGGTTCCGCCATCCCAGCGTGTGTCTATAGAATTCTATTGATGTATATTTATAAATAGCATCCAGAATTGAATTCACAACCTCAGATCATGCTTGAATTTTTTCTTTTCCGCTTTGCCCAGGGGCCATGCCTCTTCGATCAGCATGTTTGGGACGTTTCCGTCAAGAATAGGATACGCAAGCCTGCATTTTTTACAGGTCAAGAACATCTTATTTTCCTTGATATCTCCTTTACATTTGGGACATGCCAGTATCTTCAAAAGCTCTTTGTCTACGCTCATATTAAAATTTAGAAGAAGGTTTTAAAAAGGCTTTTTATGAAATTTTTCAGAGAATTTATTTCTTGAGTTTCTTCTTCTCCCTCTTCATTTCATCCTTCAGTCTGGGGAGGCGCATTACGAAACCGCATTTAGAGCATTTCACAGCGAACGGACGCCTCCATTCGGCATCAACATGCCCCTTGAAACCGCATTCAGGGCATTCGTAGTCCGTTTCCGCTGTGTCCGAATCCACCTTCACGAGGACCCTCATCCTTCCTCTCTCTTCCTCTCTTGAGTTCCTCAGCGTTCGGTTGCTCACGAACTTGTATTTCCTTTCCATAGTATCACTTCGTTAAATTTCTATTTAAATAAACACTCCTATAATGAACGCGATCAGAGCAATAAACATCCCGATTTTCAGGCGTTTGCTTATCCTTTTGTAACCCCTCCTTCTCTTCCTCTCCCTCACGAGAGAATAAATACACCAGAGAAAGACGAGATCTGCCAGACTCACGATGAAAAGATAACCAGTTCCCATGAACCCGTAATGGTAGGGAAGGTAGGAAAAAATTATCGCTAACATCAGGCAGGCGACAGCGATTACAACCATTGCCTTTTCCCCGTGTTTGATCTTCACACCTGTCTTGGTAAGACCGAACCTCTCCCCTATGGATTCAGTCACTTTCATGGCGATTCTTTTGAGGAAGCTCTTTCGATCCCCTTCCATATCCTCAAGATCCTTCACTATCTCTCTGGTTATGGTCGTTAACATCGCGAGAATCATCAGGATCAGGGGTATAACTAACAGTGATAAGTTCCCGATCGCGGCTCCGCCAAAGAGGAAGGTTGACCCGACAAGATAACCTATCGCCAGGTTTCCCATTAAAAGTTTATGCTGAAGCACGTAGGAATAGGCTATCAGTAAGAGTGAGTTAATGACCGCTATGAAGAACGTTATCCAGTTTATGAAGCCGGCGGCGACTATCCCTACAAAGAACAGGATCATTGAGAATGCGAGGGCTGAACCCTTTGAAACCTTTCCCGAGGGTATGGGCCTCTTCGGTCTGTTTACTTTATCCGCTTCAATGTCAGCGTAATCATTGAAGACATTCCCGGCCCCTGTTATCACGAATATTGCAAAAAGAGCGTAGATCATTGGAATGTAGAATCCGCCTATCCCCTGACCTGCAACTAGGAACCCTCCGATAAAACCGGCTATTACCCCCATCAGGCAATTGAAAGGTCTCATCATCTCGAACAGCTCGAACATAATATTACCTTTCGCATAGGAAATATAAATAAAAAATAGCTTAAACCTTGTGCTCCTTGTGGATCGGTCTCAGGCTCTTTCTCCTGCACTTCCTGCATTTGATTTTACCTGCCCTGACCTTGAGCAGGTCGGCCTTAATCTTCGCCCCGCATTTCATGCAGATGAACACTCTTTGAAACACGCGGGCGTCTGTCTCTGGAAATTTTTGCTTGACCATAATCTCTCTTTATTATTCAATTATATTTAAATTGTTTTCCTCCCTGCCTTCTTCCTCCCTGATTTTATCGTTCCGGAGACGCGCGAGGTCTGGAATATAACCTTCGAATCTCCTATCTGGTGGATCAGACCAAGCGAGACTTTAACATCATCCACGTACTTATGTGAGCAGCATAAAACCCCGCTCTGGCCTTTCTGGTCCCAGAGGTTCTTGATCACCCAGGGCTTCGCAAGGGCGAGGTCCTTGTCTCCGAGCCAGTTGAGAAGTGAATTCATTATTGCGTCCTTCACCGTCCTATATTCCAGCCTTTCGAAAGAGTGAACCTTAAAGAAAACATAGCGCTTATTTTCTCTCAGTGTCGGTCTCCCCTTTAGCCTCATAATTAATTAATATAGTATATCAATATTAATATTCTCGGGATCTTGCGTGGAACAAACCACTTTTAAAAAAACAACCTGTCGATAATTTTAAATACCTTTCGTTTTTTACCGCATAGGTATAAAAAACTTTTCACAAACAGATTAACAATAACTTTTTACTACAACCCCGTGAGGTTTTTTATGAAAGAGGAAAGGCCAATCATTGATGTTGATTCGATCGAACTCAATCTTACGACTTCTATGGTATGTTCCAACTTCAACCGCTTATGTATACTCTATCTTCTGAAGAATTCCCGGGACAACGAACTGCAGGCAGAGAAGATTGCCTCGAGCCTCGGGATCTCACACCGAACAGCTCTATATCACTTGGACA
Source organism: uncultured archaeon (assembly GCA_964347025.1). GTDB lineage: Archaea > Aenigmatarchaeota > Aenigmatarchaeia > QMZP01 > QMZT01 > CS3-C152. Next base: position 67,898 of record CAYFWU010000004.1, read on the forward strand.
TCCTCCAGGATTACGAACTTGTCGAGGTCCGGGAGTTCAAGAAGAAGGGATCGAAGCTTTTGCGCTCGATCTGGGGCCTGAGCTCTGACAACAGGGAAAACCTCAAGAAGATCTTCATCAGGATAAGCAAAAAGCTCGATACTAAAAGACTTGAGAGAGAAATAACCATGGGCGCAAACAACAAAAGTTCAAGACTGAAGAACAACAATTTCTTATGAATTTCCGAAAATTATTCCCAATTCTTAAGCGCAGGATGTCTTTTTTTAAAATGTTTCACGGAAAAGTGGTCTTTGGAACAATCTAGTTTTATAAAGGTTATTGTTTCTTGGCGAAACCTA
>CAYFWU010000005.1:0-33924 GCA_964347025.1 uncultured archaeon
GTTTAACGGGGGAACACGTTAAGTATAAAAAATTAACCACCAATAAATAATACATAACCAGGTGGATAAATGCTCAAGTATATGTTAGTCTTGATTGCGATCTTAGTTTTACTTACACCTGGTGCTCAGGCTGCCTCTGATATCTACATGGTTCTGGAATCAGAAGAGATCTCCGGCTGTCCCTGTACAGCCCTTAGCAATTCGCTTTCTGTTACCAACACAGGTGATACGACAGACACGTTCACGTTCTCGCTGGATCTGCCGGGTGAATGGTCAGGGTTCATACCCCCTGAGAAAACGCTCGGGATCGGTGAAAGCAAGGATCTGACTTTCTACATCACCCCGCCCTGCTTCACTGCGGCAGGCGATTATTCGGTAAAGGTAAAGGCGAAAACCTCGGATGGGAGAGAGTTCTCCGAAGATGTGAGCGTTGAGGTCCTCACATGCCATTACGTGAAGATTGAAACAGACGAATTGAAAAAGACATGTATGGGCTTCCCGGTGGATTATGAAATAAGGGTCACGAATCTCGGGAAAGTCTCTGAAAACTTCGAGGTAGGGGTCACGACTTCCTGGGGCGAAGAGCTTCTGAGCGCCTCATTGAACATCGGTTCGCAGAAGACCGAAACCTTCGATATCTCTATTTCCCCGTCTGATGTCGGAACCCATTACATAACGATCACAGCCGAATCAAAGGATTCCTATGCGAAGGATGAGAAAAAGGTTCAGCTGGACGTGGAGAACTGTTATGACTTCTCGATTGATCTCCAGCCAAAGGAGACCCTCACGTGTCTGGGAGGTTCAGGGAAATACGTTCTTCTGATAAACAACCTGGGTTCGGAAGAGGATGAATACAGCATTTATGCCCCGGAATGGGTTATGTTGAATCAGGATCTGATCACGGTATCTCCGAAGACAGAGAGGAGTGTCGGTCTGTTTGCATACCCAAAAGTCGAGGGCAAGGGAACGTTCGAGATAAAGGTGGTTTCCTCGGCATACCCGGAGACTGAGAAGACCCTGACAGGCACTGTCAACACAATAGAATGCAAGGACGTCGCTGTTGTCGTTTCGCCCTCGGAAGAGAGCGTATGCCATGGACTAACGAAGGAATTCGAGGTGACCGTAAAGAACACGGGGACAATCACAGAATCCTTTGATCTTGTATCTGATGTTGGTTTGCTTGAAGTCAACAAGGTCTCGCTTGAGGCAGGAGAGGTCCAGAAAGTCAAGCTTACTGTGGATTCAAGCGGACTGGATATGGGATTGAACTACATCACGGTAACTGCAAGGAGCGGAGAGATCTCAGACCAGAATGTTGTTGATCTTGTTGTTGAGGATTGTTATTCTCTTGATTTCGAGGTGACCCCGAAAGAAAAAGAGGTCTGCACAGGGGATGAAGTGGTATACACAATATCCCTTAAAAATACAGGGAAATTCGCTGATGAATACACACTGGAAGTGGACGGAGAGACGATAGGAGTTGTATTCATAACCCCGGACGAATCAAAGACGGTGAACACAACCCTTGCGGTCAGGTATCCTCTTCAAGAAACGCACGACCTGACGTTCAAGGCAGTGTCTAAGCAAAAGACCTTCGAGAGCGTGTCAACACTGATCATAAAATCAAAGGAAGAATGTTATTCAGTTGAACTGTCCAGTGAAGAGGCAGACGAGGTGAAGATGATTGAGATAGGAACTGGTGTTTCGCTTCCCATGAAGGTGAAGAACACCGGGTCAAGAGAAGACACATACAAACTTGAACTGCAGGGTCCTGACTGGGTTCACCTCAGCGAAGAGGAAATCTCGCTGAAAACAGGAGAGGAAGGGGATGTTTACATTTATGCCTCTCCGCCTTACGGGGTTGATGACGGAGTATACACAGCCGTTGTTAAAGCGGTTTCTGATAACGCCGAAAAGGAACTGAGCTTTAAGTTTGGTGTTGGGGAAGTGACAGGAACAGAGGAACCCATACCACCAACGACGAATGAGAGCGTTACGGGCGGTCCTCCGACAGGTTTAATAACCGGAGGAGAAACAACAGGAAAGATTATACTTCTCGGCGTAATAACACTCTTCATAATAATAATTCTGGCTCTGAAGCTTGTTCTTTTCGTTAAATAAACTAATACTTCACCGATTTTAACATGCTGTAAACTGTTGAGACGCCCAGACCGAAGTGCGCCAGAGCATCCCAGAAAACGTTCCTTGATTTTATGAACTTGTTCAGGAGCGTACGAGCCACGATCGCCTTCGGGTAAACGTAGTTGTCTCCTATGTAGTTGAGAACATCCACATACGATCTGATAAATCTTTCCCTGTACCAGTCGATAAGGTTATTAAGGTGTAAATACCTTGTTCTGAACATCAGCCTGTTTTTCTTTATTTCCTTCAGAAGTGAGTCCAGATCGGTTGCGCCTGAAATGTTCACAGCGTATCCCATCATCTCGGGTGTGTGGGCATCCGATCCGACGACCATGGGTTTCCCCAGATCTTTTGCCTTTTTCTCAGCAACCCAGTTACTCAGCTTGTCGAGATTCATAGAATTAAACACCTCAATGGCATCCACCTTTTCAATGCCGTTGTTCTTTATGCCATCCCCTTTCAGATCAAAGGGGTGAGGAGCTATCGCTAATCCGCCCTGCTCATGGATTCTTTCGATGGTTTCCTCCAGGCCGAGATGGTTGTCAATCCCTTCGGATATCCCCAATGCTATAATATGTCCTTCTCTGGCCTGCAGTTCAACCCCCGGGATGAAGAGCAAACGAAGTTTCTTCGCTTCTTCCCCCGCCTCCTTCCAGCCCTTCGTCGTTTTGTGATCTGTAAGGGCTACCCCTGATAATCCTAACCTTTTCGCTTGCTTCATGATCTCCTTGGGGCTGGAAAGACATTCCCAGGGAATCTTCGTCCCCTTCGAATACCATGAATGACAATGCAGCTCGAAAAGCATATCTATATTATTTGCGAAACACATATAAATTTACCAGATTCCCTTCACTGAAAACCTTATAAATATTAGGGGATAATAGGAATAATTCAATCTGGGAAAAAGCTTTTAAGTTTGAAAGATAATTCGTTAGTCAGCTAGGTGATCTTTATCATGAACATGCCGGAACATGTCGGAATAATACCCGATGGTAATAGAAGGCTCGCCAGAAAACTTCTCCAGAAACCCTGGAAGGGACATGAATGGGGTTATAATAAAATAAAAAATATTATCCAGTGGTCGAAAGACCTCGGAGTAAAGTTAATGACAATCTATACGCTTTCCATTGAAAACCTTGAGAGCAGACCGAAGATGGAATTGGATTATCTATTCAATCTCGCCAGAAAAGAACTCGGGGATATAATCAAAAACAAGGAAAACATTATTCATAAGAACAAGGTAAATTTGAAATTCATAGGAAGGGTTGATTTACTCCCGAAAGACATTCAGGAAATGATAAAAGAGGTATCCAAGTTAACCAAGAACTATTCCAATCAACATGTGAACCTTGCGATAGCCTATGGCGGACGCCAGGAGATAATTGATGCCTCCAGAAAGATCGCGATTGATGTGAAGAGGGGTCTTGTGGGAACAGGTAAGATAAATGAAAGCCTGTTCAGAGAATACCTCTGGACCAACGGCTTCAAGGATCCTGACCTGATAATAAGAACAGGAGGCGAGAAGAGGCTTTCCAATTTCCTTCCGTTCCAATCGGTTTATTCTGAAATAGTCTTCGTTGACAAGTTCTGGCCCGAATTCGAAAAAGACGATTTCGTGGAGGCCATCAAAGAGTTCGGGGAAAGGCAGAGAAGATTCGGGAGATAGAATTTTAAAAGTTAAAATCAATTATTTTACATGACTGATGATTTTACCAAGGACGACGATTTGATACATATTGCCCTCATCCCGGACGGTAACAGGAGATATGCGAGAAAACTCGGAAAGCCCATATGGCATGGGCACTATGCCGGGGCGAAGAAAATAGAGGAGTTTCTGGACTGGTGTCTCGAGTATGATAAAATAAAAACTGTTTCTGTTTTCGCCCTCTCCACCGAGAACCTTAACAGAACCAAGGAAGAGCTTGGGCATCTTTGGAAGATTTACAAAAACCAGCTTTTTCGATCGCTTTCCTCTGAAAAGATAAGGAAGCGCGAGATAAAGGTCAACGTGTTCGGAACAGAGAACATCTGGAGAGAGGATGTAAGGCAGGCAGCGAGGGATACAATGAAATTGACTGCTCAGTATTCAAGAAAGGTCATAAACATACTCCTCAGCTACGGGAGCAAGTTCGAGATCGTGAATGCCATCAAAAAGATCGCCGAAAAGGGGATAAAGAGAACAAGGATAGCCGAAGGCCTGCTGGACAAATATCTATGGGTCTCCCAGCCTGTGGATCTGATTATAAGAACAGGAGATCAGCAAAGGCTCTCCAATTTCCTTCTTTATCAGTCAGCCTACGCAGAGATCTATTTCTCAAAAACCATGTGGCCTGAATTCTCAAAGAAGGAGTTTGAAAAGATAATGAAGTGGTATTTCAAGCAGAAAAGGAAATTCGGAAAGTGATTAATCGGTCTTTATTTTATAAAACTTAAGTCCAAGAATTAACAAAGTGTTTTCTATGATCGAGAGGCAGACCGCGAAGAAGGTGAAGATCTGGGACATAATGAATGGCGAATTCGTCAGAAAAGAGGGGTTTGAGCCGAGTTTCGTTAAGACACAGCAGGGCGAGGAGATATCACGTGCCCGCCTGCTCGGAACTGTGGTTTCTATGTTCATCGCAGAAGACGGGAACTACGCTAGCGTTACGATAGATGACGGGACGGACACGATTCGTTTGAAGGTTTTCAAGACGACAAAGCCCCTGGATTCCCTCAAACTCGGGAACATAGTCGATGTTATTGGAAAGGTTAGGGAATATGAGGGTGAGACGTACGTTATACCCGAGGTTGTGAAAAAGGCAAAGCCGAATTTCGAAATTCTGAGGAGACTTGAGCTTGTCTACAAGACAAGAGGGATAAAGAAGACGCAGGAAATGATCGAAAAAAACAAGGACAGAAACCCCGAGGAGCTTAAGAAAGAACTTATGGGGAAAGGTTTGAAAAAGGAATGGATCGAGCTTTTCCTTGGTAAAGAGAAGGAAGATGTCAAGGGGAAAAAGGTTCTTAAGAATGATATTCTCAAGATCATTGAAGACTCAAAGGACGGGATCGTTTATTCCGAATTAATGAAAAATATCAAGGCAGAGGAGACGGAAATCGAAAGCGCGATAGATGAGCTCCTGAATGAAGGAATATGCTATGAACCAAGTCCAGGGAAAATAAGGAAGATTTAGAATTTTTCGGCTTCTCGGTGATTTCATACAGTTAATCCTATTGTTGGCATCTTTACCTCTCTGTCCGGATAAACCGCTTTAAAACCTTTAACGGTATGCGTCATTGGGTAGTGTATATCTCCCGGAGAACCTTCACAATCTTCACCTAGAGGACACTCGTTTATACAATAATCAGAATCCTTCCCATCTTTAGCTTGGTTGTTACAGTAACTGAGAAGATAGGAAGGTATATCAGCTTCCTTCACAGTATGCGGTATACGACCCCTCTTGGTTTTGGTGTTTTCAGGTGTTATATAATCATTTTGAAAAATTTCCGTATCTCCCGCTATATTGTAAGGCTGAACAATGTTGGGTGGTGGTTGATTCCATTGTTCACCGTATCTTTCCTTAAGTCTTTTTACCCGCTTTGTTCTATGTATATCAAAGAATTTTTTCCCCCGGCTCCCCTTACCCATTATATCACTTAATATGATTAAAATGAGATGAAATTTTAAAAAGTATTCGTGTGCCTTATTTTCTGGTTGCGATCCTCATTCTCTGGAATGCCGTTATATTGGTGAGTATCCCCAGAATAACGATTATGTACGTCAGGTAGAGAGGACTCAGGTAGGCTAAGAGCATCCCGAAGAAGAGGAGGATCAATCGTTCTGCCCGCTCAAGCAAGCCGCCCTTTACTTCTTTGTCCACCAGATCCTTTTCCTTTGCTGCGGCCTTCGAATACGTGGTCATCAAGCTACCGAATATGTAGAGAAGGATCCAGAATTCTATTGGAAGGTAAAAACCAGGGAGATTCGCGAATAAGAATCCTAACGCTATTATGAACTCCACGTAGCGATCCATTATACTGTCCAAGTAGGCTCCGAAATTCGTTGTTTTCCCTGTTACCCTCGCTACTGATCCGTCAATCCAGTCCATGAAAGAGGATAAGAGAAAGAACAGGGCAGCGAGTAGGAAATCCCTCTGCACAAGAAAATAGAATGACACGATCGTGGGGATGAGCGTAAGGAAGGTCCACTGATTGGGGGATAGGCCAAGCTTTGCAAAAGTCTTCCCTATCTTGGAGGAAATTCCTCCCAACTTCTGCCTTTTGGCGTAAAGTGTCATTCTTTAACCCCGTAGTACTTGAGGCCTAAGTGTGTTATAAACTCCTCACCCATCATGTACCTCAGCGTGTTCTTAAGCTTTGTGTGCTGGATGAAAAGATCGTGTTCCGGATAGACCTCCGGCGAGTGCATAGGGGCCTTGTAGTAGAAGGAAAGCCATTCCTGTATTCCCTTCAAACCGGCCCTCTGCGCGAGATCCATGAACAACGCGAGATCAAGAACAATCGGCGCTGCCAGTATGCTGTCCTTGCAAAGGAAGTTTATCTTTATCTGCATAGGGTAACCGAGCCATCCGAATATGTCTATGTTGTCCCATCCTTCCTTGTCGTCCCCCTTTGGAGGATAGTAGTTTATCCTCACTTTATGGTATACGTTCTTGTAGAGATCAGGATACATCTCCGGCTGGAATATGAACTCCAGAGCGGATTTCTTGGATATTTCCTTGCTCCTGAATGAACCCGGGTCGTCAAGCACAAGACCGTCCCTGTTTCCGAGGATGTTCGTTGAGAACCACCCCTTTACGCCAAGCATCCTTGCCTTAAGGCCCGGTGCTATCACAGTCTTCATAAGGGTTTGTCCTGTCTTGAAGTCCTTACCTGATATGGGGACGCCCTTCTTGATCGCGAGCTCTTCAAGGGCGGGTATGTCTGTTGTCAAATGCGGAGCTCCGTTTGCGTACGGAACCCCCTCCATTATGGAGGCATAAGCATATATCATTGAAGGTGAGATATGTTTGCTGTTCTCCTTGAGACCCTTCTCAAACGATTCTATGGTATCGTGTACGGGCTGTTTCTCTGTGTGGATTTCCGTACTCCCGCACCAGACAGTCACGATTCTAGCGAGCTTCTTCTCTTCCCTGAACTTCCTTATATCTTCCCTCACCTGTTCGGCAAGGTTCCACTTGGTCTTACCCTTCTTTACATGTGTTCCGTCAAGGTTCTTTACGAAGCTCTTATCAAAAACCGCTTTCATCGGCTTTATGTTTTCCATCTCTCTCCTAACGTCCTCAAGGTCTCTCTTGTCAAGGACTTTTGCTTTCATCGCTGCTTCATACGCGTTGTCCTTGAAGATATCCCATGCAGCGAATTCGATGTCTTTTACATCTGCGAGAGGAACAAAATCCTTTATCAGCGGATATCTCTTTTCATCCCTTCCTCCAAGCCTTATGGTCTGCATCTGGCTGACGCTTCCGTATGGCTTTGACAAACCTTTCCTTATCCTCATCGCACCTGCTATAAATGTCGTGCTTACCGCACCCAATCCTGGCAACAGAACGCCAAGCTTACCCTCTGCGGGCTTTATTTCCATTCTTTGAGCCATAGAACCACTCCAACGATATTTTATGTCTGTAAAATACTTGGTTCTGGATATTTAAATGTTTTATATCCACAAAATATTATAGATAACATGCCTCTTAAAAAACTCGAGAAAAACAACACGTACGATTGCCTCTGGCCGTACATACTGAGGATATTGAAAGACAGGCCTTCGCACGCTTACATTCTGAGGAAAGAGATTGAGAAGCGTTTCGGCTTTAAACCAGGGAACGTAACCGCCTATCTCGTCCTTTATTCCCTCCGGAAGAAAGGGTATGTTGAAAAGAAAAGGGAAGGCAGGAAACAGGTATACAACATAACAGATAAAGGTAAGAATATCCTGAAGAGGTCAATCGAATTCTATAAAGAAAGGGCAAAAATTCTTGAATAGACAGCTAAATCTTGTACTTGATCCTTCTCCTGCTCGTTATTATATATCCCAGAGAAACAGCCAGAATTACCCCGAAAATCACGAGACCGAGTGCGTGTAGGTAAGGGAACTCCGGTATGATACTGGAGGCTGCCTCTCCGCCTCTTTTTACCCCCTCTGTGAGAACGTCCTGGGAAGGAGCAGCGCCCATTGCGAATATTGGCCGATAAAAATTCCTGAACAGATCATAACCTATCCCTATCATCGCCAGAGCGGAAATCGAAAGCAGGATCCATATCTTCTTGTTCTCCGGATGGAGTATATCCTTCCCTTTCCCAGTCAGTTCGTAGTATTTCCACTTGTGGCCTTCGTCCTTCTGCTCGATCAACCCAACCTTAACAAGATTATCCAGGTGCTCTTTGACAGTGGAAACCGACATACCGAACTGTTTCGAGAGTTCTGTGAGGGTCTTCCTCCTCCGGTCGAGCGATTTCAGGATATCGACCCTTGTCCCTGAAGCGAGGGTTCTGAATACTTCTTTGTCTAGCGTGATCTTCTCTTCTGTCATGAATAATCATTATCCTGGGAATTTAATATACTTTCCATTTCTTTCGGTTTTGACCGAAACGTCCAAACCCTTAAAACAGGCATCTAGGGAAGAATAAATTCTGAAAATTGATCAAAAAATAAAAAGAATATCCGGCAAAAACCGGATAAAGAAAACACCCCAACCCCGACCTACCAATTAATGAATATGTATTGGTTTACCCTCTTTATATACATTTCGTTAGTGGAAAGAACAAATCGGAACATATATAATTTTGAACACTTTCTTCTATCACTTTTTGAGTACCAGATAGGAAAACTTATCGGTGATATCGGTAAGCAGCGTGGAATTTTTTTCGAGGAATTCCATGTATTTTCTCGGATCGTTCACGGAAATGAACTTTCTGTTGCTTTTGAAGAACTCATCCACAGTCCATGCCCTTTGATCCGGGAGAACTCCCTTGCTCTTGAGTGATTCATAAAGATTTCTGAGCTCTGGTTGGGTGAAAAAGCTGACGAACTTCTTCTTTCTTATCCCCAGGAACTCTGTGAGGGTACCGCTCTCAACGGCAAACATCAGCTTTTTGGCGACGTGCTCGATCCAGCTCATTTTTATCGTATATTCATTATGCCCGGAAACACGAATCCTTTCGGGCCAGCCCGATCCTCCCCTACATTCTGCACTCTGCTCGGAAATGAAAGACACACCTCCTTTGTCAAGGATTTTATTGCAGATTTCCAGAAATCTTATCGCTCCGTAGTTGAAGTTGAACATTTCCTTGATCTTGAGATTGTATTTTTTTATCATCCTTAACGCGTCTTTGTATACACCTCTCTTTTTCGCGATTGCCGGGGAAAAGTTTACAATGGTGGGCAGGTCGCTTAAGACCTCATTGCATATGATTAGATCAAACTTCTTGTGGATATCGTTTTCCAGGAAGTTCCCTAGGATGAACCCGTAGGCCTTTCCCCTGAACCTTGCCTTAAGGAAGTCTATTATTTTGGGCGAAACGTCTATGAACACGTACTCCTTCGGAGAGGCTTCCTCGAAGAACTGTTCTGCAAGATCCCCCAGACCAGGTCCCACCTCGAGAACTCTCGCTCCTTCTTTCAGAAGGTCCCTCTCCATGAGGTTTTTCGCTAGGATAGAACCAAAAGGCAGACCGTATCTCGTGAAGCTGTTTCTGTAGCGGAGGATATGCGAAATAGTGATCTCGTCATCCATCCCTTCCTCTGGATCCTTAATGTCCCCATAATATTCCGATGTATCGTTGACGAACATAACCCTAGCCATCAGTCCATCCTGTTGAAAATGAAATAACCAATGATTCCTATCAATGTGATAACAGGTCCCCAGGGAGACCTTAAGACGGTGAAAAGGACCGCTCCTGCTATCATTATTATCAGAAGTATGACCGCGATAAACTTGTTTTTTATCATGTTATTATTTATTTAAACAAGTTTTAAAAACAAACGAAGTTTAATATGACATAGTCCATATATTATTATGGTAAAATTTTACGTCAAGATAGAAAATGTAGTTGCATTTGCGGTTCTTAACAGAAAAATTTCACTGACCAAGCTTGTTGAAAAGATGGATAACACGGAATACGAACCAGAACAGTTCCCGGGCTTGGTTCACAGGATAAACGAACCAAGAGCATCCGCTCTCATATTCTCCTCAGGAAAGATCGTCTGCACGGGAGCGAAAACAATTGAAATGGCAAAGGAGGCGACAAAGAAGGTGGTGGACAACATCAGAAAGGCGGGAATATCAATGCCTAGGAAATTCAGGATAATAATTGAAAACATAGTCTCCTCAACAAAGATCGATGTAAGACCGAAGCTGATGCTGGAGGATATAGCAATAAACATGAAAGAGGTTGAGTACGACCCTGAAAGATTTCCCGGTCTTGTATACAGGATGAGGGACCCGAGAATAGTTTTCCTACTGTTCGGATCGGGTAAAATAATCTGCACAGGTGGAAGGAGCATAGAGGACATACACAAGGCCCTGGGGAAATTAAAGAAAAGGCTGGAGAGCTTAGGCTTGAAGGTAAAACCTGTAACTGGCTAACATACCAATTTAAAACTCAACCCGAATTCTAAAACATGTTCGGTTTCAGCGGAAAGGCGAGATTAACGAAGGATGGTGTTGAAGCAGGGAAAAGAAATGTTAGGGTTAAGATCTCGAAATCTTCGGAAGAAAAGCAAGCGAAGACAGGACATGTTTTCCTGGATAAGATCCTGAACGGCCTGTCCGTTCATTCGCCGTTTTCCATGGTTATAGAATCAAAGGGGACGAAGGACAAACTGCTGGAGAATTCGGGATTCGCGATAGGCCTCGGCCTGAAAAAGCTTCTGGAAGGTTCTGGAAAGAAATCATCTTCCCACATACATTCGGACGGGAGGGCAATGTGCATGTTTTCCTTCAAACTTTCCGGGGACATGAAAGGGTCTACCATACAGCTGATAGGAAGACCGAAGGAGTTTGATCCTAAAGACCTTTTCGTTTTTTTCGATTACCTTTCGCAGGGCATGGATTCCGAAATAAGCGGGATTGTGAACCTGGCAAAAAGAAAGGGCAAGGAAATAGAATTCGTTTCCGAGGCGCTCGGAGGGTCGCTCAAACAGATGTTCGGATAATATATATAGGGTCAACTAATTTTTTAATATGAGAAAAATTATTTTCCTTTTGCCAATTTTTTTCATTCTCCTTAGTCCTGTAATCGTTTCAGGTCAGTTCCCCCCTGTCCGGAAAATAGAAATTCTATACCCCAAGGATTTTTTAAATATAACGCAGGGAAGACTGACCGACGTACCGGTCAACATAAACAATACAGGGAACACAACGCTTGCCAATCTTAACGTTACCTTCGTCACGCCCGAGGGCTGGCATTCCAATTCCAAACTCATAAAAATACTGCACCCGGAGGTCGACAAGATCGTGTATTTGAACATAAAACCTCCTGATGAAGCCTATGGCTACTACAACGTCACCCTTCGCGTTTTCTCGCCCCTTGCAGGAATGGACGTACGAGAGTTGATCTCCACTTTTGTCCACGGAGAAAAGCCTCCCGAAGTAATTGTGGAAGAGGGTCTGAAGAAGGAAGCTGATGACGCGATTTCGAAGGCAAGGGACAGCCTCCAGAAGGCCCTGGATATGGATCTGAATGTCACCAGCGCTTCGAACGTATTCTCCCAGGCGGTCGATAACTACAACCAGGGGAACTATACCGAAGCGGTCTTCCTTGCTGGACTCTCGTATAACGCGAGCGAAAAGCTTATTGCTGAAAGGCCGAACGAAACCTCGCAACCTCGGGATGGTGAGGAAGCACCATTTGATTACACCTTTGTACTCGTACTTCTCGTTTTTGTGCTACTCCTGATAGCCATAAACAAATATTTCCTTTAACTACCAGTTGAAGTAATACCTGTAGAGAATCAAAGGAACCAATACGAGCAGACCGCATATTGCTTTTATTGCAGGATCCACTCCTATGGTAGGGATGTTCAGTGGACCTGTCGCCAGAACCCACGCAGCCAGAACGAAGAGAATGACACTCATTATAATTCCTGATCTCCTGGCGATCATGCTCGCCCTTCCAATATCCTTTGATAGAAAGATCAGGAACACCCCTATCAAAAGGGATGACAGACCACCAAGACCCAGGCCCATAAGGGTTATACCATATTGCTCGCTGCCCATCTGAAAGTAGGTGGTCACCACGAAATTAGAAAAACCCAGTTGTATGACACCCCACAAAAGTAGGATCATTCCTGACGAGAGAATGAGGTACATGGAGAGCCTGGTTTTTTCAATTATCATATTTAATTATTCTTAAAGGGGGTTTAAATGGTTTAAAATGAAATTATCCTTCTTGCATCAACAATTTTCTTAGATCCCTGTACCTTTCTTTTGGTCCTGGATAATCTTCCAAATGAATGCCGCTGAATTCTCTTGTTTTTAACTCAGGATTTTGCTCCAGAAATTGACGCAAATAATGTCTTTCCATGTTACCAACAGGATCTCTGTAGAATATAGTCCCTGTTTCTGTATCATAAACGGCATGACAGGTTCCTATCAGAAATTCTTCCCATCCGCTTCCCTTTAGTACATTTATCATCGTCTTGATATTTTCATCCGTTTGACTCATAAGTAGTAGTAATTCATTAAATTTTATAAGCATTTCGAAATTATTTAATACAGAAAACCCATTATAAATAATATTTTTAAATCTGGGGTGATTGAGTATGGTGAAAACTTATCTGAATTATATTGACGGGAAATGGGTCAAATCTTCTTCCGGGAAAACGTTCGATAACGTAAATCCTGCCACAGGCGAACTCATCGCTAGATTCCAGGCAGGGACTAAGGAGGATGTTAGGAAAGCGGTGAAATCCGCTAAAAGCGCGTTCCCCGCATGGAAGGATACGCCGGCTCCTGACAGGGCGGATATACTCCTGAGAACTTCCCTGATCCTTGAGAAGAGAAAGGATGGGCTAGCGAAATTAATGACCAGAGAGAATGGTAAGGTTTTCTCTGAGGCCAAGGGAGATGTTCAGGAAGCTATAGATATGTTCCAGTACATGGCAGGAGAGGGAAGGCGATTGTTTGGAGAGACGACCAAATCCGAACTAAGGAATAAATTCTGCATGAGCGTTCGCGAACCCATCGGGGTTGTTGGTATGATAACACCCTGGAACTTCCCAATGGCAATTCCTGCGTGGAAGATTGCCCCTGCCCTGGTTTGCGGAAACACAATTGTTTTCAAACCCGCTTCCGACACACCTCTTTCTTTGATGAAACTCGCTGAGGTCCTTGAGGAGGCAGGTCTGCCTAAGGGTGTATTCAATGTGGTGACAGGATCAGGCGGTGTTGTAGGTAAGGCGATAATAGAGCATCCTGATGTCAAACATCTCTCATTCACTGGATCAACAGAAGTAGGGAAGGAGGTCTACATTGGAGGGGCGAAAAAGTTAAATTCTGTCGAATTGGAAATGGGAGGAAAGAATCCGCAGATCGTTTTGGCTGACGCGGATCTCGATCTAGCTGTTAAGGGAGCGCTCTGGGGAGCATTCGGAACCTCCGGTCAGCGATGTACAGCTACGTCTCGTATCATAGTTGAAAAAACCGTTCTAAAGAAATTCACGGAGAAGTTCCTTAAGGAAGTAAAGAAAATAAAGACAGGAAACGGACTGAAGAAGGGAATAACAATGGGCCCGATAATAAACGGCAACCAGATGACCAAGATCCTCGGCTACATAGAGACTGGCAAAAAGGAGGGAGCGAAGCTTTTGCTGGGCGGAAGAAGGCTTTCAGGGAAAGAACATAAGAAAGGATTCTTCATAATCCCCACAGTCTTCGGGAATGTTAAGAAGGGAATGACCATCGCTCAGGAAGAGATATTCGGACCTGTAACGTGTATAATGGAGGCGAAGGACTTCATGGACGCCGTTAACATTGCAAATTCCGTGGATTATGGACTATCCTGGTCGATCTACACTAGGGATGTTAACAAGGCGTTCAGGGCAATGGAACTCGCTGAATCCGGGATATTCTACGTTAATGCCCCGACAATAGGGGCAGAAGTCCATCTCCCGTTCGGAGGAGTGAAGGGAACAGGAAACGGAGGGAGAGAGGCCGGCACGACAGGGATAGATGAGTTCAGCGAGATCAAATCCGTATTCATAGATTATTCCGGCGGTTTGCAGCGGGCACAGATCGATAATAAGTGAAGACTCAATTATTTATTCAAGCTAAGTTAAACTAAATATATGGTCTATGATGTGATCATAGTCGGTGGGGGTCCTGCCGGCTTATCCGCGGTTCTAACGGCTTGTTATTTGAAGCTCAAGCATCTGGTTATAGAAGCATGCAATGCAGGAGGGATCCTGGAGAGGAACTACCCATGGAAGGAAGTCGATTCCTTCATAGGTTTCTTTGAACACTCAGGGAAAGAAGTCGCAGATTCCATGGTAAACCATGTTAAAAAAGAAGGAGCGAAAATCAATGAAGGGGAATTGGTGGAGGAAATCACAAAGGACAAGAAAAAAATATTCACAGTAAAGACCGATAAAGGTAAATACCAGGCAAAGACAATCCTTCTGGCAACAGGAACCATGGGGACCCCCCGAAAGCTTGGAATCCCTGGAGAGGACAACAGGAACGTATACTATTCCATAATCGATCCAAAGAAACACAAAGGAAAGAAAGTCCTGGTGATTGGGGGAGGGGATACTGCATTGGAAGGAGCGAACACACTTAGCAAGGCAGGCGCGCATGTTTGGCTTGCCCACCGAAGGGATAAGTTCAGGGCAATGGAGAAAAACCAGGAAGAACTGGAGAAATCCAGGGCGAAGATCCTTTTCAATACCGAACTGAAAAAGATATTCGGCACCAGGAAGATAAGGAAGGTAACGCTCCTCAACAACAAAACGAATAAGGAATCCTCGCTGGATGTGGAGGAAGTATTTATCTTTATAGGTTCTGTCTTCGAAGCCGAACTCTTCAAGAGTTTAGGGGTCAGGATGAAAGGTGAAAAGGTCCAGGTGGATGATGAGATGAGGACGAACGTAGAAGGTGTATTCGCGGCAGGGGATATAACAGGCCGCCTGAAAAGGATACCGGAAGCGATCGGGGAAGGTCACTTAGCGGTATACACAATTTACAAATACCTTAGACATCCATACTGGGAATAATTTTTATATTCAATTTCTAAGCACATAATATGTATAAACTAACGAATAGGCTCGAATGGGGGAAGCTAGCGACGTTCGTCCCGAACAAGCGCTTGCCTGTCTACAACTGGTTCTACTACAAGGAGGGGTTTTCGCGCGAACTTGTTATCAAGCTCCTCGACATGTTCTCCGCGAAGAAAGGCCTTGTTCTAGATCCCTTCTGCGGGGTGGGAACGACCAACCTCGCCTGCAAGGAAAGGGGTTTGAATTCAATCGGATTCGAGCTCTCGCCGCTCGCTCTCTTCGCCGCTAAAGTTAAGATAATGGATTACGACATAACTAAACTCAAAGATACCCTTAAGACGATCAAGAAAATCAAATTCAGAAAGTTTGACAGGTCCTGGATTCCTTCGAATGTTAGGCGCTATTTCAACACGCACACGCTGGATGACATACTCCTTTTCAAGGGCCTTGTTGAGGACCTAGAAGATAATCTTACAAAAGATTTCTTCAGGCTCGGTTTGATCTCCTCTGCGACACGTTGTTCATATATGTACAAGGACGGGAGCGTGGTCAAACGAAGGGTTCACCCGATCCCGCCCTTCAGGAAGTTCTACCATCACAGAATGAAGAGGATGATAAGGGATATCGAAAAGCTCAAGACAAAGGAATGCAAAACCCTCGTTAGCCGCGGCGACGCAAGGAAGCTGAAGCTGGCGAATGAAACGATCGATTACGTCATAACCTCCCCTCCATACCTGAACAAGATAGAATACACCAAGATATACAATGTAGAGGAGTTCCTCTTCTTTAAACCCCCGAAAAAGCGCGGCCTCCGATCGTTCATAGGCATGCGAGAAGGGGATGATATAGTGAAAGCGTACTTCTCAGACATGGAAAATGTCCTCAAAGAGCTATATAGAGTATGCAAACCAGGAGCGAAGCTGGGGATCGTAGTGGGAAATGGATGCTTCCCAGATCGCGTGGTGGAGAGCGACATCCTGCTCTCAGAACTCGCTGAAAAGATCGGCTTCTCTGTCGAAGGCATTTACGTTCTCAACAACAGATGGTGTATGCGGAACCGGACGGAGAAGGTCGGGAGGCTTAGAGAGAGCCTGCTTGTTTTTGAGAAACTAAAAACCTAGACAATTAAGTGTATTAGGTTGGGAAAGTAATATAATTACAAGTAAAATGAAAGATACGATTGCCCAAATCCCCGACGATTTTTTTATCTTCTGATTTTTCGTTCTTATGAATGCAAATAACGAGATTAAAAATAAGATGACAAGTATGACAAATATTATCTCACCAATCATATTACAAATAATAACATCAGTCATATCAAATTATTGATTCTTCCTCTTAAATATCCTTAACCATCTTCAGAAACAGCTCTTTCCTCTTTTCCGTTAGTTTGTCCATCTCCTTGTCTTTCTCCAGGCGATCGTGAAGTTTCTTGAAGTTAGGTCTGAACCTTTTGTACGCGAATATAGCCGAGGCTAGAGCCGCTTTCTCATGGTCGTTCATCTTTATTTCCTCTTCCAAAAAATCAAGAATTAGCAGTCTCTTCTTTTTCTTGGTCATGTTTTTCGCAGGTAGGATTAGTTTTGCGGAAATCGAAGAGGCGATCTTTTTCATTTGCGATGGCGGTTTCGCGCGGTCGGTGGAAAGGACAAGGACGTTCCCGCAGTCCATCATGTGATCGAGTGTTTGAGAATTTTTCGGATGAACGAGCGTATCGAGGCAAACGATTTCGCCGTTAAGGTCGAGAAGAGCGATCGAGGTGTGGAGACCGACATCGATCCCGCCAATGAGTATTTCCCTCTTCCTAGCTTTCATTCGAGTTTAATTTGACAGGAAAATATAAAAGTTTTGAATCGAATGGAAAGGTATGATAAAGCTCGTGATGTTCGACTGGGACGGGACGATAGTGGATGGCCTGTCTCTGAATTACAAGATATACATAGAGATAACAAAGAGGCTTGGAAAACGAATGCCCGAGTCCCCGCAAGATCTAGCAAAACTAACCAACGGGAAATATGAAGAGCTCTATCACAATCTCGGCATAAGAACAAAGGATGAAGTGGAGAAAGCGACGAAAAGTTACTGGGAACTTTTCGAAAGTCTCAAGGACGAGTTCGAGCTTTTCCCCGGTATAATGGAGGTTATCTCCTCGCTTAAGAAAAGAGGGATCAGGATCGCGATAATATCCAACTGCGAGAAGCCTTTGCTTGCGATACTTATAGATAAATTCGGTCTGTCAGGATATCTGGATCTGGTTGTTGCCCATGGGGACACGGAGAATATCAAGCCCGAACCGGATCAGATACATTTCTGTCTTGAAAAACTGAAGGTTAAACCGAAGGAAGCGATCTTTGTGGGAGATATGATAAACGATATAGTTGCTGCGAGGAAGGCAAACCTTCGGAAGGTGATCGCCGTGACGTATGGATGGCATACAAGGGAGCAGCTTGAGAAACTAAAACCTGATGTTATAGTTGATAAAACGGATGAGATTCTGGAGAACTTATAAAACTTGTTTCTGAAATTTAATTATGGGTAAACCTCTTAAAGAGATGAGGCTCGAGTATATGGGACTGGAGCTTTTGTATTCTCTGTCTTCCCATAAAATTCCATACGAGGATCGCAGAATTTTTGATGAATGGAGTTCTTACCTAAACGATGTCGTGAGCGTGAATTTCTACAGCTATCCCACGGAGCTTATAGAAAAAGAATTCAATGAAGGAACAAGGGAGATGAAAGACGTCCTCAGAAAATATGGCGTGAATGAATCCGAATTCATGAGCGAACTTCTTCAGTTCTTAGGTGTAATTTTTGAAAGCATGATGGAAGTCATGTATGAAAGGGCGGGAGAGGATTTAAAGCGAGAGATAGGAAGATTGGGCAATGAAAAAATCAAAACCGCTGATAGTAAGAAGCAAAAAAAATTGAGGGAAAAGGCCAAAAAGGAAGGCATTATTCTCTGACTTAAGACTTCTTTTCCTTCCCGACCTTTTTCGCGAAGTCCACGAGTTTCTTCGCGGTTTCCAAAGGTCTGTCTGATTTTTCAACCAGAGAAGCGATGTGGATTCCATCTGCTCCCGCCTTAATTGTTGTTTTTATGTCGTCCAGGTTTTTGCTTGAGCCTGCGCAGATCACGGGGTGTCGAACAGCGTGCTTGACTGCGCGGAACATTTCAGGTGAAGAGGGTCCCGGAGCGCCTGAACCCCTCTCGAGTATCGTTATCCTATGTCCCAGGAGTTTCCCGGCCAGGGCATAAGAGACCGCAATATCAGGTTTGTCGTATGGTATGAGCTTTGCTTCTCCCACCCGTCCAACGGTCTCGCCTGGTTCGATGATTAAGAGGGAAGTGGGTATCGCTTCTATGCCCATCTTTACAATCATGGGCGCGGCGAGGGCGTGAGCTCCGGTTATCCAGTAAGGGTTTTTTGAATTAAGGAGACTCATGAAGTAAAGGGCGTCAGCGTATTTTGAAACACCTCCCACATTTCCTGGGAAAAGCATAATGGGTTTGCTGACAGATTCCTTTATGGTCTTCATGATGTTGTTGAAAGCGTCTCCTTCCACTCCTGTTGATCCTCCTATTAGAATTATGTCAACGTTTGCCTCGTCGAAGACCTTTGCAAGTTCGACAGGATCTTTCCCCTTTTCGTTTGTAGGATCAATCAATCCAAAAAACACGACCCCGTCCTTTTCGATAGTCTCATTGATGTATGTCTCGACTCTGCCAAATTTCATAGTTTTAAATACGCTCCAATATTTATAAATATGCTTTTGATTACAGGGGGAACTGGCTTTGTGGGTAGGCATGTGGTTAAGGAAATCGGCAAGATAAGGAAGGACATCCGGATCCTGACAACTGATTTCGAAAAGACCAAAAAGATGTATCCCAGATATGAGGTCTTGAAGGGGGACATAACCAGACCGGAAACCCTTTCAGGAGCTGCCAAGGACGTTGATGTTGTTATACACCTCGCAGGTTTGGTTTCCTATTCCAAGCCCAAGGATGTTCTCTTCAGGATAAATGTGGAGGGAACTAAAAATATCCTTCGGGCGTGCGAGCGGGCGGACAAGTTTCTTTTCTCCTCGAGTGTTGGGGTATACGGAGAGGTCAAGGGACAGGCGGATGAAAGTTATCCCAGAAACCCGAGGAACGCGTACGGAGAATCCAAGAGGGAGGCAGAGAACCTAGTCAGAGATTCCGGTATTCGTAATGTTATCTTCCGGATCGCTCCCATTTACGGCGAAGGAGCTCCCCATTTAACAAAGATATTCCAATTCATAGAGGGAGGCTTCCCCATACCCAGAACATCGAACCTAACGCATGTCGTACATATATCTAACGTCGTTCAGGCCTTCGAACTGGGCCTGAAAAAGAAATCCGAAGGGATCTATAACATAGCGGATGAGGAACCGGTTAAGTTTATGGAGTTGGCTGAGACGTTATTCAGGTTGTTGGGGAAACCCCCTAAAACCCTTCCCCCCTGGATCGTAAACCTGCTGGCGAGAATGAAAGGGATGAAAACGTATCTGGACGTTTATACAATCAACAGGAATTACGATATAGCCAACGCTAAGAAGGAACTGAAATACCACCCTAAACTTGACTTCCAAAAGGAGCTAAGGAAGATGGTAGAGTGGTACAAACAAAAATAAAAAGGAACGGAACTTAAGCCTTTCCGATCCTGAAAACTTTTGTTCCGCAAGATGGGCACTCGCCCTTTGTTGCAGGCTTTCCGTTCTTCAATGTTACACTCTGTGCATTCTTCATTTCTACTTTTTTCCTACACTTAACGCAGTATGCTTGTGTCATGTCATTACCTCCCTATATAGCGATTATTGATTAAATTATGCTCAATCGCTTTATAAAGGTTTAGGAACAAAAAAGTCTCTCCATTTAGCTTTTAAAATCTTTTATGTTTACGAACGTCCTCAAATCCAAAAAATAAGAATTTTAAGGTCCTTTTGAGGAAAAGAAAACTTTATAAGCTAGTTTTAACAAAATTAAAAAATAAATAAGCTTTTTAGGTTTGAGGCAAAGGAGGGACGAAAATGGCTGTCAAAAAGCGAAGGCTACCGCTTGCTCCTTTCGAGAGAATCCTCAAGGATGCGGGCGCGAAGAGGGTTTCGAAAACCGCGATGAAAGAGTTCGCTGTAGTGGTTGAAGAGATCGCGGATAAGATCGCGATAGATGCCACGAAACTGGCGAAACACGCAGGAAGGAAGACCGTGACAGGGGAGGATATACGCCTGGCTAACAGGTAATGTAGAGAAACATCTAAATATTCCTGAATAAAGCAGAAACATAAAAGGATTTATTTCGCTTTAGGTTTTATCGTGGGCATTGGAAGCGGTGGTGGCAATTGAAGGTCCTCCGCAATGTTGGAAACCTTAAGCAAACACCTTCTGAACAAATAGTTCAGGATCTCAAGCGAAGGTTTCTCTGGGAGTTTCTTATCCTTTTCCCATTGCTTAAGCAACTTCTTGTTGTCCTCTGTCATGTAGAGAAGATCTCCGCCAATTTTTATCTCTCCTACTCTCGGATCGTAGTTTGTAACGAATTCGAAAGCCATGGAAAGAACTTTCTTGTTACCCAGGCTCGCGATCGTTACCTCTTTCACGTTGTTTATCCTTGGAACGGAATTCACCTTTATTTCCGCCCTGATCCTCTGTTCCTTGTCTCTCTTCGCTTCAACTGAATTGAAACTCAAACCGACTACAGCCATGTCAATCCTCCGTATTAGTTTATTGGATAATTGTTTTTTATACTTTTAATATTTAAAGGTTTATTCTGGAAGAAGCCTCATATAAAGGGCAAAGGATACAAATCGAGTAATTTCACTTTCTTGTTTTTAGTTATAATCACCCAGGGGTTTCCAAATTGACTGATTATATGTCTGCAGGCTCCGCATGGCTGGAGAACAACATGTTTCTTTCCGTCAAAACATACCGCTGCAATAGTTTTTATTTTTCTTCCGCCATCAGAAACCATTTGTGCTATTGCGCTTGTTTCCCCGCAAATTGAAGTTGAGGCAGACGTTTTACTTTCAATGTTAATTCCCCTGTAAATTCTTCCTTTATCTGTAATTAAAGCAGAACCAACATCGCAAGACAGTAAATCATTTTCAATTCTATTGTTTTTTATGACTTTTTTCGCGACTTCTATTAGGTTTACATCCTCTTTTGTCAACTTATGGGTCTTCATTTAAAATCACGCTTCCCAACACAAGATTCTAAACAATCTCCCCGTAGCCTATCAAACGCCAGCGCCCTGAGAAGAGTTTCGATAGAGCGACCCTTTCCCCCTTGTCCGCGCATATCGGGGTTTTCAGTTGTATCTCGATCTCTTTTGATTTCCCGGAAGTCACATTCCCTGTCGTGCGCATGGTCCCGGACGTTAGCATGAGGGTCTCATTCGTCTTTATCTCACCTACTTCCAGACCCTCTTTCGTCCCCACAACCCTTTTTAACAAACTTGTTTTAAGAGAGATACTCTCCATTACAGGAGGAAGCTTGTCAACGAGACCGAGAACGCTTCCCGATAAAGAATCCGATTTCGTCAGAAATGGATCCAGATTTGTGGATACCCCTATCAGTCCTCCAGGTTCGATCTTGTTAATATCCTTTCCTGCCTTCTGCAGGCCTGTCACATTTGTTCGGATGGGCTCGAACTTCTCCTTAATTTTTATCCCGGGTTTTATCTCTATCTCATCCCCGACCTTTAGGAGACCCTGTGCAAGCGATCCTCCGAGCACGCCCCCCTTCAGTTTTTCTATTCCTGTCCCTGGTTTGTTTACATCGAAGGAACGGGCGACGAAGAACTTCGGAATTTTCTTCGGATCGCGCTTAGGGGTTTTCATTACGTTATCAATGGTTTCCAGAAGGACATCAAGGTTAATATTCTGTCTTGCGGATATAGGAACGATAGGAGCGTTTTCAGCGATCGTTCCCTTCAGAAAATTCTTGATCTGTTTGTAATTCGTCAGAGCCTCCTCTTTCGAAACCAGATCTATCTTGGTCTGGACAACCACAAGTTTGTCTATTCCCACAATATCTATCGCTGTCAGATGTTCGGACGTTTGTGGTTGAGGACACTCCTCATTCGCGGCAATGGTTAGGATCGCGCCGTCCATGAGAGCTGCTCCTGAAAGAACTGTAGCCATGAGAGTTTCATGACCCGGAGCGTCCACGAAGCTCACGGTCCGGACCGGTTTACACTTAGAGAAACATTTTATACACTTTTCAGTTGTTGAAAACGCTTTCGGTCCCTTGCACTTGGGGCATTTGTAGATGGTCAGATCTGCGTAACCCAGACGGATCGATATCCCTCTCTTGATCTCTTCAGAATGGGTATCCGTCCATTTCCCTGTTAGGGCTTCTGTTAACGTTGTTTTCCCGTGATCTACATGTCCTATCATCCCTATGTTGAATTCGGGAATGATCTTCATATCAACCTTTTCCGTTATCCTCATCACCTTATGTTGTTTATACTTGTTTTAATTTATATAAGATTTTCGAACCAAATATAAACCATGTTCAATCCTTTCAAAAGGAAACGGACAAATGTTTCTTCCAGTTTGATACTTGTTTTGATAGTTGGTGCATTTGTCGGTTTTTACGGTGGAATCATATTGATGGGGAACTTCCAGGAGATCCAGCCTCCGGTGTTCGCGGTTTCTGACGGAGAGAATATAACATATTTTGAACTGTATGATGGAGAGAAAGCGATAGTGGACTTCCTCACAGGAGAGAATATTACCATTGGTAATATAGACGGGACCAACCTCTTTATTGAATCGTTAGGGAAAGAGGTGGCGGCAATAACAAAGAATGATATGAGTGACGAAGAAGTGGAGAACCTCGTAGGGGAAGCCAAAAAGAGAAGGGGAAGGAGAGGCCGAGAACCAACGTGCACTGACAGTGATCGTGGCAAGGATTACGGCAGAACAGGAACCGTGATAGCGAATAACAGAAGAGAAAGGACGGATTACTGTCGTCCTAATGGAAAATTGAGAGAATTTTATTGCAGAGGTAAGTATATGGCCTCGGTAGTTTACGATTGCAGTAAAGAGGGTAAAGTTTGTGTAAGCGGGGCCTGTAAAAAAATTGCCCCGTCTGATAACTGTAAATCCCCCAGCAAAAAGGAAGTGTATATAGCCTGGTTTAAAGATAATGGCGTGACTGTTTATGGTGATGGGTTAGGAAGTGTGTCTGACGGAGATGTTTGTAGAATCTATCACATGTTTATGATTCTGGAGAAAAAGGCAAGAACTCGCATCAAACCAAATAGAATAGAATTTTCACACAGATACGGCAACTCGTATTCAGAGAGTAGCGGTGGTGCGAATAGTGAATTAGGTTTCCGTTTGTTTGGCGGCAGAATATACGAGGATGGTGTAGTCCATGAGTTCGGACATTTTGTAAGTTACAGGATGTTCAATAATGGATATGCTAAACCGCCTCCTGGATGGACATTCACGAGCGAATCAACAGATCCGAAAGATTTTATCAGCGGTTACAATGATGCATGGACTGAAGATTTTGCAGAGGTGTTCAGATTCTACCTACTTCACGGACCAGAGTTCAGGAACAGGGTTAAAAACAGAAGTGGGAGTGTCTTAGAGAAAAAATACAATTATATGAAAGATAGGGTATTCAGGGGTATTGAATTTTCTTGTTCTAAAATTCAAAACTGCTAAGTTTAAATCGGATCAAAAATACGGAGGAAAAAGCATGAGGAGAAAGATCAGGATAAACATTGCCAGAATAATTGCCACCCCGACAAGATACATTAATGAACTCATTTGATCTCTATTTAATAATTCCGATAGAGGGGTTTAAATCCTTTTCTAAACTTAAAAATTATTAAATTACTATTCTATTCATGATCACGCAAATCAGGCTGAAGAACTGGAAATCTCACCTGGATTCCGAGCTCACTTTTTCTAACGGAGTCAACGCATTGATAGGGATCATGGGTTCAGGAAAGACGAGCGTTATGCAGGCGATTGCATTCGCTCTCTTCGGGACGTTCTCAGGCGTTAGTTCCAGGAGACTCGCCCTGGACGATCTGATAATGAAGAAGCCGAACGAAAAGAATGAGGCCTCAGTAGAACTCGAATTCGTTCTTGACGGAAGGAAGTATGCAGTTAAAAGAACGGTGGAGAAGGGAAAGGGAACGACATCAGCTGAAATCCGGGAGGACGGGAAGCTTCTTGAGGTGAATCCTCAGGGCGTGACTAGGGAGGTTGCCAGAATCCTCCAGATGGATTACGATCTCTTCCAGAGGGCAGTCTACTCCGAACAGAATGCCCTTGACTATTTCCTTCAGATCCCGAAAGGGAAAAGAATGCAACAAATCGATAGCATGCTAAAGCTCGATCGCTACGAGAAGGCGAGGGAATCTGGAGTTTCCATTCGGAACAAGGTTTTCGAGAGGAGGAAGGAGAAGCTCCGAACGATCGAGGATATGAAAGAGCGAAGGTTCGAGGAGAGGATGAAAACGCTCGGGAAGGAGATCGAAAGCAAAGAGAGGGAAAAAGAAAGGATAGAGAAGGATCATGTGAAGTTCAGGGAAAGGATAGGTTCCATGGAAAAGGACTTCGAGAGGAAGGAGAGCAAGGTTAACGAGATACGGGAAAAAATAGCGGACCTCAACGGAAGGATAAGTTCACTTCAGAAGGAGAACAAAGAGGTAAAGGAAATGGTCGAGGAGAAGGAGAAGTTAAAAAGGAAAATCAGGGAGCTAAAAAAATCCCTTGGAGAGAAGCCAGAGGATCTGCTCAAAGAGAGGGAGGAGTCTATCGAAGGCGTTAAGAAGGAATTTTATTCTCTTGAGACCCTAAGGTCTGAAGTGACGAAGGGGCTTGAAGAGCTCAGGGAAGCAGGGAAGAAGTGTCCTGTGTGCGAATCACCCATAACAAAGGAAAAGAAGGTCGATCTGATGGACCACAAAACAAAACACATTGTAGAGATCGGGAGGAAAATGGAAACTTTATCGAAGGGCATTTCGAAAAAGGAAAACGAACTGACCGAAATACGTGAAAAGATCGAATTGTTCAGGGAGATGAGGAGCGAAACGAGGGGTATGGAAGAGGATAGTAAGAAGATCGGGAGGAACGAAAGGGAGATAAAACTCGCCAGAAAGGAGGTTGGAGAATTCGTGAAGAAAATAAGGAAGAGAGAAGCAGAGGAGAAGGGATTGAGGAAGGATCTCCAAGAGGTCGTGGCAAAGGAGAGGGAGCTGAGAACCAAACTGGAATCCATAGGAGAGATAATACAGGATAAGAAGGACATGCTTGAAGAGATTGAGAAGGAGAGAAGCGTATTCCTCAAATACATGGAGGAAACGAAAAACTATGAGAAAATAATAGAGTCCATGGACAGTTTTATTGGCATACTCAAGGTCACGCAGGATCAGCTTAGGGACGAGTTCCTGAAGACCGTGAATAACATAATGAACCATGTATGGGGTGAACTCTATCCCTACGGAGACTTCTCGGAGATACGAATGCTTGTGGAGAAGGATTATGTTTTACAATTAAAGGGGACAAGGGGATGGGTTAATGTTGATGTCGTTTCGGGAGGCGAGCGATCGCTAGCGTGCCTAGCCCTGAGGATCGCTTTTTCGTTGGCGTTCACCCCGAACATTCGTTGGCTGATCCTTGATGAACCTACGCATAACCTGGACACGAATGCAATCGAACATTTCGGAGGGGTTCTGCGCGACAGGATGGAGAATATAATAGATCAGGTCTTCCTGATCACACATGAGGAGCACCTGTCGGACTACGTGACAGGATCGATTTACAAGCTCGAGAGGAACAAGGAGATGGACGGGGTCACGAAGATAGCGGCAAGTTGAATTATTAAGAGGTTGTTACTAAATTTAATTATGAGGGAAATTCTATCGGTATTTTTTTTAACATTGATTTTCCTCCCTGTCTCTATATCTGCCCAGGCCTTGATAGCAGATCACAATTCTGCACAGGATTTCGATGACATACCTCAGTACTGGATTGACAAGGCAAAGGAGGATCTGAGGATTTCATACGGTCACACTTCCCACGGAAGCCAGATAACCTCGGGAATGCAGATGCTTGCGGGGGTGGAAACAAAATACGGTTTACAGATCTGCGATGGCTATTCCACAAGCACGATATATGCAGCCTGCGATGACTACAGCTCTTCCCTCCCGTCAGAAACGTTATCCTTCTGGGATAGAAAAATGAGCGGTGCGAGTGATCTCGGGAACCCTGACCGAACTACATGGGCGACCGCGACAAGGAACCATCTGGATGGTGTTGGAAGCGACAGAAACGTCATAATATGGTCATGGTGCGGCCAGCATGCAACAACTGAAAGCAACATAAATACATATCTCAATCTTATGGATCAGCTTGAGCAGGATTATCCTGATGTCACCTTTGTTTACATGACAGGACACCTGAACAGTGGCAGCGGTCCTCCTGACGGAACAACCTACCTCAGAAACAAACAGATAAGAGATTACGTGACAGCGAATGACAAGATTCTCTTTGACTTCGCCGACATCGAGAGCTGGGACCCGGACGGGAACGACCACAGGGACGATGATGATGCATGCAACTGGTGTTCTGAATGGTGTGACACGCACACCTGCCCGTCATGCACGTACTGTGCGCATTCGCACTGCTTTAACTGCTACAACAAGGGGAAAGCATTCTGGTGGCTGCTTGCGAGACTGGCAGGATGGGACGGAGGTACAACCCAGCCCTGTACGGGTGAATGCAAAGAATATCCGTGTAACACGTACGATGACTGCACGACGGCATCAGGTGATTGTTCTTCCGGATATTGCTGTTCGGGGTCATGCACGACTCCTACAACACCCGGAGTTTATTATGTTGATGGAACAAACGGGAATGACGGCAATGCGGGGACATCCACTTCTCAGGCGTGGAGGACAATAGGGAAAGCGAATACAGAGCTGTATCCAGGCGACACGGTTTACATACGTGCAGGAACGTACACGGAAACAATCAGACCGAGCAGGTCTGGGAATTCTGGAAATTATATTAATTATACAAATTATAACAATGAAGAAGTAATCATTACTGGTGTTAGCACGGGTGTTGATCTTGAAAACATAAACTACATTGTTATTGATGGAATAAGAATCGAGGATACTACTTATTGGATAAACCTAGAAGGATCACACCATAATGTTATAAAAAATTCTTATCTTTATGGCTTTAGTGCTTGGATGGGAATATGGATGAAGGATTCAGATCATCACAAGATATTTAATAACACACTTATAGCTCCCTGTACTGGCTCTGAAGAAGCTGCTGATATGATTTATTGCCGAGGAAACTGCGAATATAATGTGGTTGAAGATAACTATCTTGAATATGGTACACATATAACTATCAGTTTCATGGGTACGGAAGGGATATCGAACTATAATGTGATCAGGAACAACAGAATCTGGAATCCTTGGCATACCCTTATTTCTGTTTGGGATCGTGCAGATAATACTCTTATAGAAGGTAATATTCTGCTTGATGGCGGAGAGGATTATATAAATAATGACTGCGGACAACCAGGAGACAAAGATAAAGGCAGAAAATATCATGCGGGCATCCAGGTTGGTTCTCATAATTGCATTATCAGGAATAATGTCATGATAAACAACGGCTGGATGGAAATAAACTCGTATCCTTCAAGTAGCGATGTGCCAGGTGCAGTATCAGAAGCAATAGATAATCGTATATACCACAACACTTTCCATAAAAATCATTATGGCCCTGCCAGTGAAGGCATATCTAGTCACCCGATTGATGGAAACGTCTTTAAGAACAATATTTTTTATGAGCAAGTTGACTATGAGATTGCCATGAGTGTTCCTAATGGTGTTAATTATTTCATTAACAACAATATACTAGGAGCTGATTACTATTCATCTAATGCTGTTTGGTCTGATAATATAGCAGAAGACCCTCTCTTTGTCAATGAAAATGCGGTTAGTCATACTGACAACAAAAATTTTGACCCGCAATATGTTCACCTACAGTCAAATTCTCCAATGATTGATGCAGGGGCATTCCTGACCAAAACAACCAATTCAGGAAGCAACAGCAACACGTTAGTGGTTGAAGATGCCAGTTATTTTTACGATGGATGGGGTATTGAAGGTGAAGTGGGGGATTTGATTCAATTGCAATATTCAACTCGAAGTGCTAGAATAATTAATGTTGATTACGATACTAACACAATAACTGTAGACAAAAGCCTGACATGGGGTGTTGGTCAAGGACTTGCTTTAGCTTATGAAGGGAGCTCTCCTGACATAGGGGCGTATGAACACGAGGAGCCTGAAAACGCTTATTACGTTGACGCTACAAATGGGGATGATTCAAACGCCGGGACTTCTTCGAGCCAAGCCTGGAGAACAATAGGGAAAGCGAATACAGAGCTGTATCCAGGCGACACGGTTTACATACGTGCAGGGACCTATGATGAGACAATTTCCCCTTCCATGTCAGGAACAGCCGGGAATCCGATCACGTACAGGAACTACCCAGGCGAAACCCCTGTCATTGACCGATCGAGAATACTCACAGGCTGGACGCAGTACAGCGGTTCTGTTTACTGGGCAAGCTATTCCAATTCCAATTCGATCGGGATGTGGGAAGACACTTTCGAGGAATCAGGATATTATTGCGATTACTGGGTTCAGGATTCCATTTCGGCCGTGAGCGGTCCGGGTAAGTATTACAGGGACACCAACAACATGAGGATGTACGTTTGGACTAGTGATGGAAGCGATCCTGACAATCACGTGATGAGGACTTCTGTTGGAAGGGGAGGTTCATGGGACGACAAAGATTACATCGTTGTTGACGGGATCCATATTAAGTGGGTTCACCGCGGTTTTAACCTCAATAACGTTGATTACTCCATTTTCAATAACCTAGACATAGAATACGTTCTGGCGATGGGTTTTTTGCTTGGTAATTCCAATTACAACCAGATCGCTAACAACACAATCTTTCACGTGGGTTCATGGTACAGGGATGAGGGTGACGGGATACACCTGGGTTCCCGCTGTCATCATAACCTTATAGAAGGCAATGATGTTTCTGTCACTGCTCATAACCCTATAACTACTTACGGTTCTAAGACTACGACGGGCGTTGGTCCTCATCATAACATAATACAAAACAATGTAGTTCATGATTCCGGGAGTTCAGGGCTTAACCCCAATGTTGACCCTTACCAAGAGGTATGGAGGAGGAATACAGCTTATCATAATACGGGTGCAGGCTTGCAGACAGATTCAAACAACAACATAATTTACAACAATGTTTTTTATGACAATGGATGCGGTGGTATAAACGTTTATACTGTAAGCGGTAGACCTTCCGGTAATAATAAATTTTTCAATAATGTTGTCTTTGACAACGGTGGCTGGTGTGATCATTCAACGGCAGGAGTTGAAATTGTTGAATATTCCGGTGGTGGGCCTGCCGAATACAATATTTTCAAAAATAACATTATACATGACAATGATGGTGACTACGATGTATGGCTTAATGTGGATAACTGGAATTCGAAGAACAATATTTTCATTCACAGCAATATTTATGACCCTTCGGGCACCGGCATTCGAGCAAGTGGCACCAGTACGTATCCCCTCTCCTGGTGGGAAGGTAATCACCCCTCGATCTTCAGCAACAACATTGATGAAAACCCGCTCTTTGTTAACGAAAACGGAGCCGACTTCGGACTCCAGTCAGGCTCCCCATGCATAAACACAGGCGACTGGCTTGCATATACGACATCGGCAGATTCAGGCACACAGATCCCTGTGGAGGATGCAAGTTATTTCACAGACGGGTATGGAATTACGGAAGGAGATCTTATCCAGCTTGAAGGCTCTACCCAAACCGCTAGGATAACTGGTGTTGATTACAGTAGCAATGTTCTGACCGTTGACACGGATTTAAGCTGGTCCGCAGGGGAGGGGGTTGGTTTTGTTTATTCAGGGAGCGCCCCTGACATAGGGGCCTACGAATATGGGAGCGGTGAGGAGGTTCCGGGTGACATCGACGGGAACGGGAAGGTGGAACTGGAGGATTTAGTCAAGCTTGCTCAGGACTTCGGGAAGACTTCCGGATTTACTTGGCCAAGGGCAGACACCAACCAAGACGGAGAAATAGATATATACGATCTGGTTTTTGTTGCAAGTAGATTTACTTAAAGAACCGAGAACAAGATTAAAGTATGAGGGGGGTTTTGGTTGGGGTTGTTTTGTCTCTTTTCTTTATTCCTACCATTGTCTCCGCTACAGATTGGTATGTTCGACCCGCGGGTGGAAGCTATGGGAATGAGAATGGCGTGGACTACAATAATGCCTGGGATGGTCTAGGTAACGTAGTGTGGGGAACAGGAGGGGTTGAGGCAGGTGATACGCTTTACATTTGCGGTTTACACCATAGAACTTTTAATGGATACTCTCTTTGGGAAATTATAGGTCCAATATCCTCTGGATCGCCTGGGAGTATCATAACGATTCGAGGTGACTGCCCTGGTGGTCAAGGTATAATTTGGGGGTCTGGGGTATTGGCACATGAATCATGGGTTAATGAAGGAAGCAACACTTATAGTATCACCATACCTTCAGGTATGTATTCAGGGTGGTTATTTGAGGATGTCACAGCTAATTCATGGACAGTATTGGACAAGGAGAACACTTTACAGGACTGCATGAACAACCCAGGTTCCTATTACTCAGCCAATTACCAGACCGGCACAAAGTTGTATGTTCACACTTCGGATAACACTATTCCGACCAATCGCATTAGTTTTCCAAGAGCAGGATATATGTTCAGCATGAACGGAACTCATCACATAAAATGGCAGAACCTAAAATTCTATTACCTCTACAGGACGTTTCTGGATTGGGGAAATAAGGATGTAGGAAGCTATCTAACGTGGGATAATGTTACGATGTGGTATGGAGAGGGCGGTATCATGGAATTCCGGGGTAATGACACCCATCATATCGAAGTGCTTAATAGTGATATTGCATGGTCACAGAATGGTTTGGTTGCTGGACCTCAGACAGGTGGTCTTTCCACCGATTGTGCACATGATTACAATTTTACCGGGAATTACATACACGATATAGGCGTTCGAGTTACACACCCGGATGCACATTGCATTGGAATACAGGGTGGGTATAATAACCTAATCGAGAAAAACACATGCGTTAATTGCGGGACCGGACCACTGTTTTATGCGGATGGTGCTGTTCAAAGCATTAAAGATACAATTGTACGATGGAACCTCGTGAAGGATTGCCACACGCTCGGAAGCGCGACAGGTTATGGAATTTCATTCCTGTGCGACGGGCCGAACACAGCTGATAAAAGCGGGAATCAAGTATATGGAAATATTGTAACTAACTGTACGGATGCTTACAGGTATAAGTGGGAATACCAGACAGTCTTTTATAATAATATTGCACATAACTGTGACAAATCGTTCCGTATTTACCGGGGACAATCTGATAGTGTAGCACCAAACATAAAGATAAGAAATCATATTTCTCTCAACCCAGCAACATATCATATAGAATTCTACTCCCAATTGGCAGAAGGGAATTACGTAATTGATTCTGATTACAATATTTTTTACCCAATTTCTGGAAATCAATTCCAGTTTGTCGAAGTTCTTGATGTCACAACAACTGATTTCGCAGGATGGCAATCCCTTTCAAAACCCGGCTGCACATTCGACCCGAATTCACTAACACAAGACCCGTTATTTGAAGACCTACAAAATGGGGATTTTCACCTACAAACAAATTCACCTGCAATAGACAGAGGAACGAATGTTGGCCTCACAATCGACTTCGAAGGAAACTCCATTCCTTATGGGTCAGCCCCGGATATCGGGGCATATGAGTATCAGGGAACAGGGAATGTATGGTATGTGAGACCAGCAGGCGGGGGCTATGGGAGCGAGGACGGAAGTTCTTACACGAATGCTTGGGATGGTCTTGGGAATGTTGTCTGGGGTTCCGGAGGCATCCAGGCAGGGGATACGCTTTACATATGTGGCCTGCATCTACGAACGCGTTACGGAGGCTCTGCATGGGAGGTGTTTACTCCGGGTGTATCTGGCACAGGCGAGAATGCAAGGATAACAATAAGGGGAGATTGCCCCGGAGATGAAGGGATAATCTGGGGAGCCGGTATCATGGCTCATGAACCCTGGGTTGATGAGGGAGGTGGTGTTTGGAGCATAACAGAGGTTCTGACCCCCAATGATATGTGGTATTTTGAAGACATAACAGAGGATAACTGGACTGTGCTTAAGAAGACACAAACCCTTGCTGAGTGCAGGTCTACACCTGGTTCTTATTACAGTTTGGATTATAATGGCGGTTCGAGGTTCTATTATCATCCGTCTGATGGTGCTGATCCCACTGGAAGAATTGCTGCTAATAGGCTGGGGTATAACCTAAAAGTTGATGATAGGCACTACATTACCTGGTTAAACTTAAAGTTTTATTCAATATACAGATGGATTGACAATTATGGAAATCCTCCTTATCCTTTTTCAACGCATATCAGGTGGGAGAACTGCACGATGTGGTATGGGGAACATTCTCACTTTCTTTTCAGAAACAACAACGCTTTCAATGAATTTATTAACTGCGATATAGCGTATGCAAGAAACGGGATAGGATTTGCTGAATATCCAATTGGTTCAGGAAGCACGGGTGATGGCAGCGAACCTCACGATCATGTCATTAGAGGATGTACCTTCCATCATATCGGAATTCCATACGGAGACTCAGATTCCCATGCTGTTGCAGGGCAAGGAAGCCGGAACATATTGATTGAAAATAACGAAATGTACCTTGTGGGATCAGGGATCACTTTCTATTGCTACAACGAGAATCAGGCCATCAGAAACATCACGGTAAGATATAACTGGATTCATGATACACATTCACTCTGGGGGGCAAACAGCAGGGGCATCGAGATGAACACGGGTCCTGCACAGGCACCGGGGACAAGCGCGGATGTTTACGGAAACATTGTCGGTCCAAACGTTTCCAGTGTCTGCTACAGGTATTTCTGGACAGAACTAGGAGAGTTTTATAACAATGTAGCATATGATTGCGGAACCTCATTTTATATTCATCACCATTTATCTCCTGTTAATGCCAGGATAAGGAATTCTATCTCAATGAACCCGCAAACTTATCATATCAGGTTTAGTAATAATAATGACAGCAGTGTTACTTCCTTGGACTCGGATTACAACATATTTTATCCTGTTGACCGGGATAACTTCTTTATCTCAGTTCCCGAGGCAAGAATAAATGATTTGAGCTTCTCAGAATGGCAGACCCTCTCTATTTCCGGAAGTAATTTTGATACCCATTCCCTGGGCGTTAATCCGATTTTCTTGAATCCAGCAAACAGAAACTTCCATCTACATCAAAATTCGCCAGCGATTGACAGTGGAATAAATGTAGGCCTTACCCTGGACTTCGATGGAAACCCACTACC
>CAYFWU010000005.1:34024-54662 GCA_964347025.1 uncultured archaeon
CCAGGGAGCAGGATTTGACATTGGAGCGTTTGAATACCTGAGTGGCTTCACCCTTCTCGGTGACCTGAACGGAGACGGATTTGTCGACATTGCCGACCTTGCAATCATAGCCTTACATTTCGGTAAGAGAAACATCCATCCACAATGGAACGCAACTGCGGATGTTATGGTCAGCGATGAAATAGACGTGTATGATATTGTTTATGTTGCCAGCAGGTTTACGTGATTTTTAACTGGGAAAGACTAAAGTTTAATTATGAAGTGGGTTTTGGTTGGGGTTGTTTTCTCACTTGTCCTGTTATCCGTTTCTGTAAACGGACAAGTTGCCAGAATACCGGAAATTGGATCTTACCCCCAGTACGGGGATGACTTCCTTTACCTTGTGGAAGGTGGATATGCTGAACTGGCGGATTCTGATGTTGCGGATATTGATTACACAACAACGAGCTTCAGCGTTGAAGCGGTTGTTGATTCGAGGGTGGCTGAAACTGTGGCCAGATGGAGCAGTATTCTGCTTAAAGGTCACAGATATATATTGTGGGATGCCTCACTGCCAGGTTGGGGCCTGGGGATTTATAAGAGCACTTCCAAGACAGTCAGCTATTCAGTCTACGCAAAGGTAGGGGATGGGACACGACACATAATGTTTAACCACTATCTGAACGGAGTAGTCCATTTGGTTATGAGATGGGATCATAATACACGAACGTTGGAGCTTTTTGCGGATGGCGTTCTGGTTGGAAATGGAAACGATACAAACATCGTCCTTTCGAATATACAAAACACAGAAAATCTGAGGATGGGTTATGCCGATGGGGATACCGAAAGAAACTTCCTGATGGTTCGCTGGTGGAGAAAGAAATTATCGGATTCTGACATTTCCTCTCTTTATAATAACTGGGCAAATAACGGAAACGATCGCGTTCCCCCGGGTGTGGACACGACCGATCTCCATTCAGAATGGCTGATGAACGAGGAATGCGCTTCGGATGGAAGTCCGGGAACAGGCTATCTGAAAGATTCCGAGGACAACAACCATTTACAGCTCATGGGAAATGCAGAACTGAAAATATCGAACGGAGAATCACTAATACTGATTTCTCCTGATGACGGGGCTACAGGAGTTGACAAATCCGTTACCCTGAAAGCAGACGGAGGGGATGCGGACATCTCGAACCCTACACATCCCTTACTTTATTTCTTCCAGGTCGATACGGTGAGCACCTTCGATTCCCCTGGTCTGAAGGAATCCGACTGGATCTCCCATTACGGGGAATACAGGCCTTTCTTGGCTTCGGACACCACATATTACTGGAGGGTTAAGGTAAAAGACGTCAACGGTCAGGAATCCCCATACAGTCAAATCCGTTCGTTCACAACCGAGCCCGCCGGCAAATGGTATGTAAGGCCGGAAGGGGGGAGCTATGGGAATGAGGACGGAAGCTCGTATGACAATGCCTGGGACGGGCTCCAAAGCGTGTTCTTCAATGAAACAGGTATAGAACCCGGTGACGAATTGTATGTGTGTGGTCTCCATTACCATAGGGTTACGCACAGCGGTGACATAACGCAACAGGGAAACATAATATTAAGGTCAGGCGGAAGTGACAGCAGTCCCTACAGGGTCACGATCAGGGGTGACTGTCCAGGGGGTGATGGAGTGTTCTGGGGGGCCTATAAAATAGAGCATGCAGCATGGGCTGATGAAGGTGGGGGTGCTTACAGTATTGATCTTCCAGGTCAGGAATACAACGGAAATTATTTCCAGGATGTGGGTGTTCCTGACAGATATTCCTACATTTTACTGAACAGGACTTACAGTGTTAGTGAATGCCAGGCAACACCAGGATCATTTTACAAGGAGAGTTCCACAAAACTCTATGTACACACAACTGACTCCGGTGACCCTACAGGAAGGATATGGGGGAACAGATGGGGATATGAATTCTATATCCCTAACAACAACAAGTACATCACTTTCAAGAACCTTACATTTTACGCGCCCTACAGGTACGAATTCAGGGGAAGACCTAACGTCACGAACATACGCTGGGAGAATTGTACGTTGTGGCATGGAGAAAGTACGATATTGGGATTCGGGGACGGAAACCATTACATAGAGATTCTCGACTGTGATATAGGTTATTCCGGTACTCCAATTTATATCGTAAGTGGTTCAAACCAAGCTTCAAGTAATTATGTTTTCGCTCGCAATACAATACATGACTGCGGAACCCTCCCATGGCACCGGGTAGGAGATAACCACGCTTTAGGCATTCAGGGAGGGAGCAATGGTCTTATAGAGGATAATCATATATACCACTGCAGGGATGGGATAGTCTTCTACCTTTACCGTAACATGAACTGTATGAACAACATCGTGAGAAGGAACTACATACACGATATTTACGAATACGGATACATGCCAAACGGGATATCCTTTGGGTGTAGCAACGTGAAACTCGGAAATACGTCAGGAAACGAGGTCTATAACAATATAATAGTTAATGTCACAAGGGCGATGTACTTCAAATGGCCGGATGAGATGAAAGTATACAACAACGTCATTGTCAATGCGAACTGGGCCTTTAATTTCGGTGGTAGCGACTCCGGTAATGCTGGCGCCAAGGTTAAACTAAGAAACAACATCGCCTACAACATATCGGAGTATTACATGCGAATTAACGGTATACCGGCAATTCCTGAGAATTACGGAATAGACTCAGATTACAACATATTCTATCCTGTGGGGGGAAACAAGTTCTACCATGCCCAAGATATGAGTTGGTCTGAATGGCAGGCACAGAATATAAGCGGGCATTTATTTGATCCGCATACCCTTACCCTTGATCCTTTATTCCTAAACCCGGAAAACTATAACTTCCACCTCCATCCAGGTTCCCCGGCCATAGACAACGGAACAAATGTGGGCCTAACGAAAGATTACGATGGGAATCCCATACCCCAGGGAGCAGGATTTGACATTGGAGCGTTTGAATACCTGAGTGGCTTCACCCTTTTTGGCGACCTCAACAACGACGGGAAAGTGGACATTTCTGACCTAGCAATAATAGCCATACATTTTGGAAAGAGAAACATTCATCCACAATGGAATGCAACTGCGGATGTTATGGTCAGCGATGAAATAGATGTATTTGATGTTGTTTTTGTTGCCAGCAGGTTTACGTGATTTTTAACCGAAAAGGACCAATATTGAATTATGAGGGGTGTTTTAATCGGGCTTGTATTGTTTTTCGTTTTGTCATCTGTTTCTGTAAATGCCCAAATAAGTTACTGGTCTTTTGATAATTCGGCAGATCCTGGAAAGGATGATGTCGGCGGGAATGACTGTGCATTGATAAATAATCCTTCCTGGACACCGAACGGATTCGTTAACGGATCAATAATTTTTGATGGTGCAGATGATTACCTCAACTGCGGGAATGACAGCAGCCTGAACATGGGAACGAATAATTTCAGTGTGTCGTTCTGGTTAAAAAAGGCCGAGGCAGGAGACAAGTACGAATCCATCATGTACAAAGCCACACCAAGACAAGCCTCCCCAGGTTACGGTTTTTTGCTGAGGGAAACAGGAGGACAGCTTAAATTCACGATAGGTGACGGCACCATAGTTAATGAAACCAGGGGTCCACAAATTCCTGACACAGACTGGCATCATGTGGTCGGCATCAGGGGAGGAGGGAGAATAAAGCTTTATGTTGACTCTGTGCTAGAAGTGGATAAACTAGATGAGGTCGGGAACATAGATACCCCGGAAAACTTCGTGATAGGAATGGGGGGATACGGAAACAACCTTGGCGGACCATATGCAGCGCTTTATTTCCGGGGGCAAATAGACGAGGTTAAAATCTTTGACAGGGTTTTGAATGAAACGGAAATAAACCAAAGCTATTATGATGGCTGGTCCAGCCACAGGGAACCTCCTGTCGTAATTCTAAATTCACCGGCAGATGGGGGAATAAACCTGTCAACTTCACCTGTCTTGAATGTGACGTTGATGGATCCTGATGGAGACTCAATGGATGTCAGCTTTTATGGTAGCAATACGCCTGCAATAATGGATAATTTCACGATAATTGCCTTGCCGGATACACAGTACTATTCAGAGACCTATCCGCACATATTTACCAATCAGACACAGTGGATAGTGAACAAGAAGAATGATCTCAACATAGTGTTCGTTACGCATGAGGGGGACATTGTTGAAAATGGGGATATTATTCAGGAATGGGACAACGCGAATGCCAGCATGAGTTTGCTGGAAGGCGTGATTCCTTATGGTTTGGCATATGGAAACCATGACGATGTGGGCGGCGACACGACTAATTATAACACTTATTTCAATTACACAAGATTCGAGGGTTATTCCTGGTACGGCGGGCATTATGACGAAAGCAATGATAACAACTACCAGCTGTTTACAGCAGGTGGTATGAATTTCATCATTATCCATCTCGAATATTATCCTTCTTCGGCAGCTCTCACCTGGGCTGATCAAGTTTTGTCAAATCATTCCGATAGGAGAGCGATAGTCACCAGTCATTCTATCATTAACAGTGATGGAAGTTGGAGAACAGAGGGACTAAATATATTCAACGCCTTAAGCGATAATCCTAACCTCTTTTTGATACTTTGCGGGCACAGACCTGGTGAGGCAATAAGAAAAGACGTTGTCAACAACAACACGATATACACACTCCTTTCAGATTACCAATTCGTAGGTCAAGGTGGTAACGGTCTGCTCAGGATAATGACATTCTCTCCCAAAGACAATAAAATATACGTGAAAACCTACTCTCCATATTTAAACCAGTACGAAACCCGTTCGAGCAGTCAATTTACCTTAGATTACAATATGGTCAATTACACTGAAATAGGAACAAATTACGGAGTTGTAAACGGATCTTACACCACCGTAACTTGGAATAATTTGGATAACAATACGAAATATTACTGGTACGTACGGGCTGTGGATAGCAATTCACAGATAGGCGAAAGTGAAATTTGGAAATTTGTAAGTGGCTTTATCATTCCTGTTTCCATTCCGGGTGATATTAATAACGATGGTGATGTCGATGTTGGAGATCTTGCTATGATAGCAGTACATTTCGGTAAAACCCGGTCTCATCCGAGATGGAACGAAACAGCAAATCTTGTTGCAGACAATGAAGTCGATGTGTATGATATTGTTTATGTGGCAAGTAGGTTTACATAATTTATAAGAGAAAAGAACCAAGAAATAAAGTATGAGGGGGGTTTTGGTTGGTTTCATTGTGTTTCTGGTTCTGATTAATTCCGCAAGCGCGCTTGTTGAACTTGACCCTGCCTCCGAGGATCTCAGCATATTCTCGGACATGTATAAACCCTTTGTCGTAAACGTCACGATAAGCGGGGCTAATAATGTTTATGCCTTTCAGTTTGATCTGAGTTACGATCCCAACATATTTGAAATAGAATCGGCCTCTAATATCTCTAACGGGACGTTTTTGAACAGGAACGGGCAGGACAGTGATTACTGTATAAACGCGAATGTTTCAACGCCCGGCCTGATAGATAACTTCATATGTTCAAGGACAGGATCAGGAAGTGTCAGCGGAAGCGGGGTTCTAGCGAATGTAAAGTTTAAGCTGAAGTCCTTAACCACGTTTCCTTCAACAAGCGATCTCATATTGTCCAATGTAAAGATTTCGGATATAAACAGCCAGCCTCTTGACAATTCATCACAAAACGGGAACGCCACTGTTTACGAATGTCTGTCAGGGGAGACGAAAGGTTGTGTAGGAGGGACAAGGACGTGCGGTTCAAACAATCAATGGGGAGGGTGTATCGCCTCTCCAGACGGTAACGGAAACGGAGGCCCCAGTAATGGAGGTCCTCCTTCCGGGCCTTCTAATGGAGGAAATGGAGAGGACGGGGATGGGAATGGTGAAGAACCCTCTTCGGGAGACGTGAATGGGGATGGGTGCGTGAACACCCTGGATCTTGCGATAATAGGGGTAAACTTCAACCTAAGTTCCGGTTTTGATGAAAGAGCGGATCTGGATAATGATGGAAAGGTGGATGTTATGGATCTGGCCCTGGTGGCCCTGGATTTCGGGAGTGGTTGTAATGGTTGACCAAAAATTGATTAATTATGTTAGTTCTGCAGTAAAATCAGGCAGATCTCCAGATGATATAAAAAGGGAGCTGGTTAATTTGGGTTGGCCAGAAAACGATGTGAACCAGGCAATAGGTCTCGTTCAGAAAGGCTTTAAAGAACCTGAAAAACCTAAAGTGAAGGAAAGGCCAGCAGAAGAGAAGCCCAAAGAGAAGAAGCCTAAGGCAGAGCCGGAAAGGGGGCACAGGAACATCTACATCATCGGGCTTGTGGTAATAGTCTTGATCTTGGCTGTTACAACATATTTTCTATCTACATGGGGAGCCATAGAATTAACGGCAGCAAGGCAGGGAAAACTGGAAACCTGTGGTAATGGTGTATGTGATTTTGGGGAAGATCCAGTGAATTGCCCTGAGGATTGTGTTGGGACGCAACCTGGACCACTTAAGGTTAGCGCAAGTCCACTAACGCAGAATGCAAGCGCGGGCGAAAACTTCACTGTTGAGATCAAGGTAAAGAACGCGACAGATCTTTACGCGTTCCAGTTCGATATAGAATATAATCCTGATGTTCTGAAGTACGAGAGTATTGAGGAAGGAGGTTTTCTCAGCAGGAATGGAGCGGATACGACCTACCCACTTGACCTGGTTCTTTCCTCTGGACATATAAAAAACATAGTCAGTACGAGACTCGGGAAGGTTGGCGGTGTGAATGGAGAAGGAACGCTCGAAATAATAACGTTCACTGCTTTAAGTGCAGGGACAAGCCAGATAACAATTTCAAACATTAAGTTTGTGAATTCTAAGCCCCAGGAAATAGAGGCCAACAACGAGAACGGTCAGGTAATTGTTTCATAGCCGAATCAATTTATTTATTAGAGGAGAATACAATTTTAAATATGGCTGAAAAAACTCTTTACGAAGAAACCGGGGGTTCCGGAAAGAGCCATAAATCTGTCTACATTATCGGGATTCTGGTTGTAATTGCAATAATAGCTGTTGCCTCTTACTATGTTTTAACAATATGGGAAGGGCAGCCATCGGTCAGCAACTGTGGGAACGCTGTGTGCGATCCGGGAGAAACCTATACAAACTGCCCTTCGGATTGCCAGCAGCCGCCTCCACCATCAGGACCTCAGAAGGTCAGCGTGAGCCCTTCAACACAGAATGTAAACGTAGGGAATACCGTTAAAGTTGAGATCAAGATATCGAATGCAAACGATCTGTACGGATTCCAGTTCGATATAGAATATAATCCTGATCTTCTCAAGTACGAGAGTATTGAGGAAGGGGGTTTTCTCAGCAGGAATGGAGCGGATACGACCTACCCGATGAATGGCACTGCCTCCTCAGGCGCAGTAGAAGATATAGTAGGAACGAGACTTGGGGGAGTTGGAGGCGTGAATGGGGAAGGAACGCTCGAAATATTGACCTTCACTGCATTGAGTGCAGGGGATAGTGAAATAAAGATCTCCAATATAAAATTCTTGAATTCGAAGATACAAGAGATACAGACCAATGTGGAGAATGGTCAGGTGACAGTTTCGTAGCAAAAAGTAGTTGATATGAATTATGAGAAAAAATACGGAAATGCCTATACAAGAAATATTCCTACGCTTTTTTTATCTCTTGGTTTATCGCTTTTTTTCTTCATAACCATAATCCCTGTTTATGCACAGCAGACCACTGTGAGCATCTCACCCTCAAGCCAAGACGTAAGCCACCATTTGAACCCTCCTGAAATAACGATAGACGTTCAGGTAAGTGACGTAAACGATCTGTACGGATTCCAGTTTGATTTGACTTATGACAGCAATGTTATCAATTTCAAGAGCGTGACGGAAGGGAATTTTCTTAAGAGCGGAGCCACCACATACTGGATACCTCCAAACACATCGGTTCCGGGTTTACTAGATAATGCAGCCTCCACAAGGAAGGACACCCAGGCGAGCGTTAGCGGTTCGGGCGATCTTGCCCAGATAAAGTTCGAGCTCGATCCTGATCTCACAACTGTGCCTACAACAACCCAGGTCAGGCTTCTGAACGTGAAACTTTCCGATAAACCGGGCAATCCCCTCGAACCATTCGGGGTAAACAATGGAACGATCAATATCAGGATCTGTATCAACGGAGAGACAAAATCCTGCGGTTCGGATATAGGAGAATGTGAACTTGGAAATCAGACCTGCTCTAGTTATCAGTGGGGTTCCTGCCAGGGAGGGACAGGACCTTCCCCAGAGGTATGCGACGGCAAGGATAACGATTGCGAGGGAGGGGTGGATAACGTCCCTGACACAACGGATCCTTTAACTAGGGCATGCTCTGAGAACTATGAAGGAATATGCGCAGACGGGGATGAAACATGCCAGGAAGTTTCGCCAAATGTTTACGATTATGCAGGATGCCCTTCTCCCCAGCAGGAGGTATGCTGGAACGACATTGACGAGGATTGCGACGGATCTGACTCCCAGTGCGAGGGTGACTTAAATGATGACGGCTGCATAGGTTTAGAGGACCTGATCATGGTGGCCACTGATTTCGGGAAGACCTCAGGATTAACATATCCTGAATCAGACCTAAACAATGACGGAGAGGTCGATATTTTCGATCTGGTTACGGTCGCGAAAGATTACGGAAGCGGGCCGAACTGTTAATTTATTTGAATTTATTAGAGGAAAAACCAAATATTAAAACAGGTACAATGAAATGGGGGATTCTGGGGGTCTTTGTGGTTTTTTTCCTATTTCTGGCTGTGTCCTCTTTTTCCGATATGCCGTCGCCTAGACCAAACTGTTATCAGTACAATGACTGGGAGTGCGATTCAGGATACGAATGCTGTAGAAACCAAACAGTTTCGTATATGGGTATTTGCATCCCAGAAGGCGATGAATGCATGTGCCGGGAAGGGGATGAATTAAGGGCAAACATTTCGAGTGAATTTGGTATAGAGGTTGATGATGGCTGTAGTCTGGATTTTGATCAGCTAAGAGTCATATACAGCGTACTGAAAGTCGTTCCGAAAGCTCTTCACGATGTAAATAAAATAGTCACAATATCAGGCGAAAGTGATCCTGGTATTCTGCAGATATCAACCTATAAAAGTGTAGGTGATGGTGTGGAGGACAAAATACCAGATAACAAAGGACAGTATGTGGACGAATTTTCCATAGATTTTGTCTATAAACTGAACCATAAAGTAAGGCGAAAAATGATAACCAATACACCACTGGAACAAAGGGAGGATCAACTTATTTATCAGGCCAGTCAGCCGGCCTGCGCAACATCTGATCCAAAATATTATTTAAGGAGCGATTTTCAGTGTTGGTATTTTGGGCAAAACCACCACGAATTCTTCCCGAGGATTTCCGAGGCGTATTTCCAGAACTCGGAAGCAACTTTAAACCTTACTGTTAGGAGATTTAATAACGGTTACAAACATCCCATTAACCAGTTCCTGTTCTTTTCAGAGATATATTCCCTAGGAACGAGCAGAATTAAATTTTACAGAATGAACCAGAGCGGTCATATAGAATCAAGGGATGTTGACCTGGAGAGTATAATAATTAGCGGCAGAAGATACATAACTTCTCTGAGTTTTGATGAATACAGGTATGTATTTTCATTGCACAGCAACGGGAGTGTTAAGAACATCTCAGTAGGAAAACCAAGTGATCAAGCGGTAATATGCACTGATGGCACTGCCTCTGGGGAGTGTTCAGCCAGTATCCCGTATGGTCCGCCTTGGTACTGCAATGAAACTGGACAATTGGTGGAGAATTGCTCTGAATGTGGGTGTAGAATGGGGTTTAATTGCCAAGATAATCAATGCGTTCCAGATACCACACCCCCTCCTCAATGTACTGACGGGACTCCTTTTGAAAACTGCTCAACATCATCCGGAAAGCCATGGTACTGTGACGATAACGGGCAACTCATGGAGAATTGTTCTGTTTGTGGGTGTGATGCAGGGTATTACTGCGAATATAATGGAAAGTGTGTCCCATATCCTACCGGATGCATTGACGGGACTCCTTTCGGAAATTGTTCAACATCATCCGGAAAGCCATGGTACTGTAATATGTATGGTGAACTGATTGAGAGGTGTTCTCAGTGCGGGTGTGAAGAGGGAGAACTCTGTGAAAATAATGAGATGTGCGCTGAAAAATGCGAGGATGGGACTCCCTATGATCAATGCTCCGACTCCACTACATGGGGAAAGCCATGGTTTTGTGAATACGGAAACCTGATTGAAGACTGCTCAGCTTGTGGCTGTGGAGGAAATCTTCTTTGCGTGGATGGGACCTGTATTGAGGAATGCAGTG
Organism: uncultured archaeon; assembly: GCA_964347025.1. GTDB lineage: Archaea > Aenigmatarchaeota > Aenigmatarchaeia > QMZP01 > QMZT01 > CS3-C152. The sequence continues at coordinate 44,464 of CAYFWU010000005.1, forward strand.
ACGGAACTCCATTCAATAATTGTTCTACCACCACAGGCAAGCCCTGGTACTGTGAAGATGGGCAACTTGTGGAGAAATGTTCAATATGCGGTTGCTATCCTTACAGCTTTTGCGAAAGCTATAATGATACGTGTCAATACATCCAGACACCTGAAGACCATCCTCCAGTTCTTAACAGTATAGGAAATAAGAGGGCCAGGGAAGGGAAATCACTCACATTTAATGTTTCCGGGTTTGACGTTGACGGAGATGCTTTAACATACTACGTATATGGTTTGCCTAAGGGTGCTAATTTTGAAATGGTTATAAGTGTCAATGTTCCAGAATACATGAGATTCTACTGGACTCCAAATTATGAACAGGCAGGATCGTACGAAGTGATCTTCACTGTCTCTGACGATAAATTTAACGATTCCGAGAAAATTAAAATAAACGTAACTGACTTTAACAGGAGACCGAAGGCCGAGATATATTATCCTTCTGACAATCAGGAATTTTACGTGGATGAAATAATCCAATTCAGTGGTAAGTGGAGCGTTGATCCTGACAAGGACCCGTTGACCTATTTCTGGTATTTCGGGGACGGAGATACGGCGGTTGGCTTGATAGAAAACCATACATACCAAAGTCCTGGAACCTACAATGTGACGCTCGAAGTTAATGATGGTAAATTGTCCGATACGCATTCAATAACCCTCAGCATCAAATCAAAGGAAGAGTCAATATCGGACAACGATAGGGACGGAGTGGATGACCCCGTGGACAGGTGTCCTGGTACAGTTTCTCTGGAAAGGGTGAATATCTATGGGTGTCCTTTGCCCGAATACACCAAATTTAAAAATGATCTGACCACAGATTTCTCGAAAGCTGATCTGCTCAATGCAACTAATGTAACGATAGGTATTCCTGATAAGGGCGTGATAGAATTCCGAAAGAACACAATGAACCTTGTAAGAAAGAACCTCGACAAATACGTGGAGATAGGACATATGAGCTTGGAGGTAAATTCAGAAAAAATTCCCGAGCTAAACAAATCTGCTGTCGTAACGTTTTATGATGTTACAATCAAAGATCCTGTCATCTTGAAGGATGATGGTTACTGTTTTGATTGCAAGGTTATCAGCCACCTGGACGGGACATTCACCTTCTCTGTTCCCCATTTCACCAGATATTCCCTGATGGCATGGGCTTCTTTTTCAGGTTACTGCGGAGACAAGCTGTGTTCTATTTATGAAACCTGCTATGGATGTCCTTTAGATTGCGGTCAATGTAAAGAGCCGGAAGCTCCTACGTATTGTGATGAATACTGGATGTGCGGACCCTGGTCTCTGTGCAACGAACTCAATCTCCAGACAAGGAAATGTAATGATATCAATCTTTGCGGAACAGAAAGGAAAAAGCCCAAGGAAGTATCGGAATGTAAGGAAGAGCCATTCCCTTCCCTAACACTCTTCGGAGTAATGGTATTCATCCTGACCACAATTTACCTGGTTACAGAACGCTACAGGAGAAAGAGGGAGATGAGGAAGCTTGGCACGTACGAACTTCATGATATTATAAAGGGCTACATGTACAGAGGGTTTAAAGAGAGTGAAATAATAAAGATTCTGAAAAAAAGAGGCTACAAACCCGGGGAGATAAAGAGGCTGATAAAAGAAGTTGAGAAAGAGATGTTCTAGATTTTTGGTATACCTATATGTGTCGTTATCACCTCTCCTGAATTTTTCGAATTCAGTCCTTTCTTACAGTCATGAAAGGTTACAGTCAGATCAGGTTTAACCGCTGAACCCATTGCCTTACCTCTATCACAGTTTATACCTGAAGGGCAGTCTATTGAGACCTTGAACCCGTCCATTGAGTTGAACTTCTCTATAACTTTTATGTATTCCTCGTTCACCATCTCCTTCAGCCCTGTCCCGAGAAGAGCGTCAACAAGTATGTCATACTTCATTTTAGGGATCTTTTTCACGTAAAACTTGACTGGCCTTCCCAAGGATTTGAGATTGCCCAGAATACCGAAGTTCTTTCTTGTCACCTTGCTCCTGAGAACCTTCGGATCCTTGATGAAATAAATGCTCGTTCTGGCTCCGTGGATAAGAGAATGCCTGGCGAATACCAGACCATCTCCCGCATTATTTCCTGTTCCGCAGAAAACGAGGACTTTCTTTCCCTTCAGGCCGATCTTCGCGTTCAAGATATTTGCAACATTCGCCCCTGCATTTTCCATCATGATCTCTTCGGATATCCCCATCGCTACAGCCTTCTTCTCTATCTCCCTGATCTTCTTGACAGAAATCATACAATCACATAAAACTCTTCGAGTCTTCTTTCTTCTGTTTTCCCCGTTCCGTGAACTCCTTGGCCGCATCCTCAAGAGGAATTCCTCGTTTAGATTCTTTCGACTTCCGCTTGCGAATCTTGACGAATATGGGGAAATTCACTCCTTCACCAACTATCAGGCCCGTTCCCACACGCAATCCTGATATCTGGTTGATAACGTCCTTTGTTATACCCTCGGACGACCTTCCGATATGGTCGAGATCGTAAGGGTTTGTTACCCTGAGTATAATATGTGTGTTGCATTGAGACAGAGCTGTCGTAGACAACTGTATGGGTCTCTGAGAAATCAAACAAAGAGAGGCATGGAATTTCCTTCCTTCCCTTGCTATGGTCTGGACAATCCCTCTTGAAATCGCGTTCTCAGCTCTGGCAGTCTCAGGAACGAACTGATGCGCCTCCTCAAGAACAAGAAGGAACGGCGGGATCTTGGAATCCCTTCGCCCGTTGAAGAGCTTCCTGGCGAGATGCGCAACCACCATCTGCTTCTTTCGGGAACTTATGAAATTCGAAAGGTCAACTATCGAAACCTTTCCCTGCTGGGCCAGTTCTTTCGGAGAAGGGTGGTCAGACGCCCCGAACATCCCGGTTTCCATTAACTCATACAACACAGAAATCAGAACATCCTTTGTCGCGCTCTTCGCCTTCTCGTCCTCCTCTATCTTTTTTATCAGCTCATCGATCCCGAAGTGTCTCTTTTCGCTTTTCATTTCCCTGAGGAGACGAGCGAGCTCCCTTACCTGGGCAGGAGAGAGCTTAGGAAGGAATTCGCTTATCTGGTGCGAGGTGAGATTCGGAAGGCCTATCCTTATATCCTGACCGGGATAAACACTCATCCTGTCAGTGTAATTCGGATCTTCCGCAAAGGAGACGTACTCGCCATGTGTATCCACTATTACAGTCGCTAGCTGTCCTTCCTCCTCCTTCCTCCTTAGCAATTCCTCAATGATGACTGATACGAGATAAGATTTACCTGCTCCTGAAATCGCGAGAATAGCGAGGTGTTTTTGGAGCAAGCGCGTAAGGTTTAGACGTGTTTTAATGTTGTGGTATGGGAGTTCACCCACTTCCAGTCCCTTCATATCAAGACCAAGAAATTTCGAAAGTATTCCGTGATCTGGCTCGTGAACCTTGGTCCCGGGAGACGGGGGGAATGAAACTTCCTCGAACATTCCTTCCTTCCCGTGCACCCCCAGGGGTACGACATCAGCGACAAGATACTCCCAGTTGCTCACAGGGAATATGTCTTCCATGGGTTTGCTTGATTCGTATTTTTCGACCGATTCCGGTCGCATGAAGTAACGATTGGTCTTGAAGACATCCGCTACCCTCCCTATCAAACGTCCTCCTTCCACTGAAACCTCCACGAACTGTCCTCTTCGAACGACCTGATCCTTCTTGATCACAAAGGAGAATTTACGCGTACAAGGGCCCTCGAAAGTGGAAATTACGGTTCCGTATTCGCTCATTCCCTTATTTTGTTTCCAAAATATAAAAAGTTGAGTTTAAACAAATCTTTATTTTTTAAAAATATAGCCTCTACATGTCGTTTTTCCTCTTTCCCATCTTTACACCCACTTTTTCTCCAAACTCTCACTTTTTTGTGAAATCGATAATTTGTATTCTTTGGTATATATTTTAAAAAGAATATAATAAAAAGTGATTATCAAAAAGTATTTAATTTAAAATATTTTTTAAAAAGTGTATAATTTTACAGTGTTATTAAAAAACATAGAAACAGTAACATTTATATTTCCATATGTTATAAATTAAGCATGGCTAATACAAAAGAACGAAAACCGATATTGGAAGACCTATTTCTGAGGGAAAAGCCAGCCCGGATACTTCTTGCCTTGAAGACCTCGAAGATCCCTGTGTATGCCACAATCCTTTCTAAGGAGGCGGACTGCACCTATTCTCACACCATAAAGATCTTGGATGTCCTCCAGAACATGGGACTCGTTGTTTTTGATAAAAAGGGCAGGATCAAGGGAGTTAAACTGACGGATGACGGCTGGGATATCGCTCATAACCTGGAGGCTATGAAGAAGAAGCTGATCCAGGTCGAGGGCAAACAGAAGAAACAGGCCAGAAAGGAGAAAAAATAGGATCTTATTCTGAACCCCTGTTTTATAGGTTGTATTTTCTGGTTATATCTAACCTATAGAACGGAAATACAGCAAAAAACGCAGGTTTGTTCGTAACCCAGTCATGTCCGGAAATACATCTTTTCGGACAATCGATACACTGCGTTTAAATAAACCTATGACAATAATATATTGAGGGTAAAATGGCTAGGAAATTACCAAGATTTCTGTCACTGCCTGAGGTTGAAGCCATGTTCAAGGCCTCTTCCGGGAATTCCAGGGATAATATTATGTTAAAATGTATGTTCTACCTGGGATTAAGGAATTCCGAAGTCCTGAACCTAAGGATAGAGGATATAGACCTGATAAACGGGAATGTCAAGGTCGTGCAGGGAAAGGGCAGGAAGGATAGGTACGTCCCGATCCCCACGAAACCTTTCGCTTCCGAGATTCGCTCGTACATAGGAGAGAGACAAACGGGAAAGCTGTTTTACGTATCTGACAGGCACATACGAAGGATTGTGAAGCAACACGCTGTGAAGGCAGGGATCCGGAAACCCGAGGAGGTCCATCCACACACGCTTCGTCACTCGTATGCAACGTTCCTCCAGGACAAGGGAACGCCCCTGAATGTTATACAAGATATATTGGGACACGCAAGAATAGACACTACCACAATCTATGTACACCTCGGAATGGAGAGGAAAAAAGAGTTCATAGAGAAGGCCTTTGAAGAGCAAAAAAACGCATCGCTGAAAGCCTATTTTAAAAAGAGAGAGGGTCAAATTTAAACATTGGTTTAAACTTCTAAAAAATAGAATTTATTATCTATATTCAAAATTATATATAAAATAATATATTTTATTTGAAATATTTTTAAAATTATATTTTTTGTAAAATATATACTAGATTATATACTTTCTAAAAAATAATTTTGACCAAAAAGTGAGTCTTCCTGAAATTTGACCCCTTTAGTGAGAGTGGGAGAGGGCGGTAAGAGGAAGAAGTGAGGCTAAGCATATCGATTTTTGGGTTTAATCCAATTTAAATCATGATATCAATATTATATGGGTGATTTAATGGAATGTCCAAACAGAGATAAAAACCTGGAAGAATGCACGTGTTCGTATCCAGGATGCAAAAGAAAAGGGATGTGCTGCGAGTGCATACGCCACCACAGGGAAGCCGGAGAGATGCCAGGGTGTTTGTTCCCTCCGGAAGCGGAGAAGACGTTCGATAGGTCTGTTCGGAAATTCGTTGAGGTAATGGGTAGATAGGAAGTTATATATTACCAATAATTAATTATTAGGAATAAATTCACTGAGGGTTTTTATGAAAATCGGAAATACGCTCTTCATCATCATCTTTATACTACTGGTGTCTTTCTCAGGAATCATTAACATATTCGGCGACTGGTTCTGGTTTTCTAGCCTCGGGTATGACCAGGTTTTCCTTAAAATGCTGCTAACGAGTGTAACGCTGGGAGTTATATTCGGCCTGTCCTTCTTCATTTTCGCTTTTATTAACATAAAGGCTGCAAAGAGATTTTCAGTGAGAAAATCCGAAAGGGGGAAAGCGAAAGGGATGGAAAAAATACTCATCCTCCTGGCAGGTCTTTTCGCTATTATGCTGGGGATCACCTTCTCCAACTGGGAGGTTTTCCTCAAGTTCCTGAACCCAAGCGTTTTCGGTATAGCGGATCCGGTTTTCGGTATGGATATCGCCTTCTACGTATTTACACTGCCGTTCTATTCGTATATAGCAGGATTCTTTGTGGTGATGTTCTTGCTTACAACCATCCTGACTTTAATGGCCTACCTGTTTTTCTCTAAATCATTCAAACTGGAAAGGAGAATTGAGGAGGATGTGGAAGTTGTTGGAGGTTTAGGGTATACGATGGACTGGGTGAAGGTCATAAAGAAATCAACCCCTCACGTCAGCTTCTTGCTTGCGTTACTGTTTTTTGTGTTTTCCTTTGTTCTTTACCTGGCAAGGTATGCCCTTCTACTTTCCGGAACTGGGGTTGTGTTTGGAGCAGGGTATACGGACTTGGCGGTTACGTTACCGCTGATAAGCATACTTTCCTTCCTGTCTGTGGTAGTTGGTTTGCTTTTCTTATTGAACATCAAGAGAAATAAGTGGAGAACCCCTCTGCTCGGGTTGGGAGCACTTGTAGGAGTAGCGATAGTGGGAGGGGTTGCCGTGGGAGTTACACAGGCCTTCATTGTCGCACCTAATGAGTTCAATTTCGAACAACCCTACATAGAGAGGAACATCGAGAACACCCTTAATGCTTACAATCTGGGAGGAGTATCGGAGAAAATCTTCCCTATCTCCTATGATCTCACCATGGACGACATTGACAAAAACAAGGAAACCATAGGGAACATACGTTTATGGGATTGGAGACCGCTTATCCAGACGTACAATCAGCTCCAGCTCTTCCGGACTTATTATCAGTTCTGGGATGTTGATATAGACAGATACAATCTCGATGGCCAATACAAGCAGGTTATGATCTCTGCAAGGGGGATGAATACCCGAAACCTCCCTGAAAACGCCCAAACCTGGGTGAACACACATCTGGTTTACACCCACGGATACGGGGCTGTAATGAATCCTGTGGATAAGGTTTCAGAGGAAGGACTCCCTGAATTCTATGCAAAAGATATTCCACCCACATCCGATTATCTCATTATAGAAAGGCCTGAGATATATTATGGTGAGGGGAATTCGGAATATGTGGTTGTTAAGACGACAACAGATGAGCTTGATTATCCAAGTGGGGACAAAAACATATACACCTCTTACGAAGGGACTGGAGGAGTTACGTTATCCGATATGTTCAAAAGACTTGTTTATGCCGTAAAATTCGGTTCGATAGAACTCTTCTTTTCCACTTCCTTTACACCAGAGAGCAAGATCCTTCTCTACAGGGACATAAAGGAGAGGGTCACGGGGATTGCTCCCTTCCTTGTTTACGACAGGGATCCTTACATCGTGGCCTCCGGAGGAAGGCTCTACTGGATAATTGATGCTTATACGATAACGAACGCATACCCCTATTCCGAGCCCATAGATGCGGGAATAATATTCAACTACATAAGGAATTCCGTGAAGGTCGTGGTGGATGCATACAACGGGGATACGAAGTTCTATGTGATTGATAGCGCAGACCCGCTGGTTCAGACCTACATGAAAATGTTCCCTGATCTCTTCCTAGACTTCTCTCAGATGCCCGAAGACCTTCGAAACCATATCCGTTACCCCGAGGACCTCTTCAGGATCCAGGCCGAACTCTATTCCATATATCACATGAAAGACCCGGCTGTCTTCTACAGCAAGGAGGATGCATGGGTCATTCCTGACGAGATTTACAGGGGCGGTCGCCAGGAAATGCAGCCCTATTACATAATAATGAAGCTTCCCGAGAAGGAGAAGGAGGAGTTCATTCTGATGATCCCGTTCACACCGAAGAACAAGGAAAATCTTATCGCCTGGATGGCTGCAAGGTGTGATTCCCCTGGCTACGGACAGCTCGTTGTCTATCAGTTCTCCAAACAGGTCCTTACATACGGGCCCATGCAGATAGAGGCGAGGATAGACCAGGACACGGAGATTTCGCAAAAGATTACGCTATGGTCGCAGGCAGGTTCATCCGTTATCAGGGGTAATACGCTTGTCATCCCGATAGAAGATTCCATAATGTATATAGAGCCCCTGTATCTGGAAGCAACAGAGAAGGGAACACTCCCCCAGCTCAAAAGGGTTATTCTCGCATACGGAAACCAGGTAACCATGCAGGAAACGCTTGATCAGGCAATCTCCGAGATCTTCGGTGTCTCGAAACCCTCGGAACCTGGCGTTACGCCTGAAACACCCGAAGAGAAACTTGCGAGAATTTCCGATCTTTACGAGAAAGCGCAGGAAGCCCTGAAGGCAGGGGACCTGAAGGCGTACGCAGATTACATTGACCAGATAGGGGAATTGGTTTCTTAATTCTTTCGTTTTTTGAAGTATTTCAGAGTGTCTTCTCTTATCTGGTCCGCGATTTTCGGATTTTTGAATATTACCACATTTATCTCTGCTCTTTTTTCAAGTATGCAGGAAAGCAATTCGTCCAGACTGACCTCTTCTACATTTTTGATTTTTTTGTATAAATCGTCTATTTTATCTCTGATTTCCTTTGCGAAAAATACCTGCATTACGTAATCACCCACGACAATGGTATCGTAATCATTGGAAAAGTTCACGCCAGTTTTTACCTTTTTCCCTACCTTTCTGAAAAATTCAGCAAACCAACGATCCAAGGGAGTATCGTGCTTGCATAGGGAGTGAAATTTGTATTTGGAAAAGAAATCTTTCATGTTTTTGTATACTTTATCTGAAAACCCTACCAGCGGATAGATGTGATAAAAGTTACAAACCCCAATTTTATTCTCTTGTTTTGGATACTGTACAACAAACACCGGGACACAAAATTCAGCGAATTCTTTTAGTGTATCAAAGGAAAGGCTTACAAAATCCCTTTTTATCAAGTCCTCCACACGTTGCCTCTGTCCAGTTTTATATCTTGTCTTAATTGTGCTTCCAAATTTTTCAATTTTATTTATCCATTCCTCGCTTAACTGGTATCTATTTCCTTCTCTGATCAGAACATCTTTATCAAGAAGCTGCTTAAGCGTTTTGTGGACTGCTTGGTATGTAACGTCAAAGTTGTATTCCTTCTTGATCTTGTTGTATATTTTTCTGGCGCTCAAAGGCCAGGTATGGGTTAGAATATTTATAACTAAATCCTTCGTGGTCATTTCTTTCTCATTCATCCTGGGCAAGACTAACTCTATACCCATGTTTGAATGTTTTCAGGAGGTTTTTTAAACCTTTTGGTTGATTTTTTCTAAACCAAAGGTATTTCCGACGAATTTTCAAGGTTTTAATTGGATGGAGGATCTGAATGTAGATGAATTAGAAAAAGAACTTTTCGAGGATTCTGAAGTAGGGGAGAATGCATATACCGATATAATTATGTTGTCTTTGTTTCTGGAATCAAAAAGGAGGATGATTAAGGAGGTGAAATGAATGGTAGGATATTATATCTATTTGCAGAGAGATGAAAATCTTCCAGGCAAGCCAAGGGCAAGAAACAGGCCAGGAGCCAAAATTATGGCGGACGATTACAGATACAAGGGTCTTGATATTGAGTATATAGACACCCACACAAAGCAGGTACGCAAAGTTTCTTCTCTAGACGTTCACAGTATTGAAAGAGGGAACTGGAGTCCGATCAATCTTCTCACTGATCTGACTGAGGTAAAATTCAGAAAAAAATAAGGAGGGAATTAATATGAGTGACAGATCCGAATACAGGAGAAGAACCTTGAATATGGGAACATACTACAGCGCCCATAAAGATAACTCTGCAGCAGCCGGTTGCATTGCAGCGGCGATAGCCATAGAACTTGCAGCTCCCGGAACTTTTTTTGATGAGCAGTGTGAAGACTTTAAAGCCAGGACAGGGTACGATGCTTTGGTTAAAGAAAAAAAATAGTAGATGAAAGAGGATGACTTTTAAAAACTTTCCCGCCAAAATCTAAACATGGTTTCAATTACTCTCGATAAGACTAGCACGATCTACTACCACCGGCATCCTGAAATACAGAAATTAAGGAAGCTCGAGGAAAAGGGCAAGGTAAAACTCTATCATTTTATAAACATGGACAAGGATCTCGAGGCCCTGAGCAAACAAGAAATGATGATGTACGCAAAACTGAGGGC
>CAYFWU010000006.1:0-53610 GCA_964347025.1 uncultured archaeon
GGGAAACCCCTGAAATTTATCAGCGAGAAACCAAGTATGAATATTATTATTCCTATTCCTACAACCCTGAGTGGATCCGAGATAAGCGCCTCGACCTTTGACATATCATGTTCTATCATTTTCACTTCGCCATCGTACGCTCCCATAATAACCTTTGCCTTCTTCTTTCCCTTCATCAGCGAAACCTCCCAGTCCATTTTGTTCAGTCCAGCATGCCTGAATTGATATCCCGGAACAAGTTTTTCTGCCTTTCTCCTTACATCCTCTTCCCTCATGGGAGGGATCTTGTGCTCAACGAGAACGCCTTCCAGTAAGCCAACTCTCTTCTTGAGTTTTTCTATAAGGGTTTTCGAGTCAGTTCTCTCAATCTTTCTTGACATCATATAGAGCGCAACAGCCAGTATTATAGAGCTTATGAGTCCTCCTACTGTAAGACCCACCTGAAATAGCCTAAACATTGCATCCTGAAGAAATGGTATGTAGTTCGAGATGACGATCCCGGAAATCACACAGAGAAAACCTATACAAAACGTCAAAACCATCCTGACAGGAAATATGAGATGTTTTCTGAGGCCCTTTAGGGCGATGGCTCCGAAAAACCATGCAAGAATTACGTAAATAACCGTTTGTGCAATACTCAAAAACTGGGGTAGAAGTTCGAAAAGTCTCAGAAGCGAGGGATCTATCATAATAATAATTTTGTCTCTTTTCCTATAAATTAGGAATCTTTTTAGCTCCGAAATAAAATTATAATTATGTTCGAGAAACACATCCTCTGCAATACCTGCGGGGGAACGTATGCAATAGGTAAAAAGATTTTTCGCTGTGAGGGGTGCGGAGGTTCGCTGGAATTGATCTTCGATTACAAAAAGATGAAAATCACCAAGGAAATTTTGAGATCAAGATCATTCAACCACATGCGTTATCGAGAACTCTATCCTGTCAGGAAGCCTGTTTCTATCCAGGAAGGTGGAACGCCCCTGATAAGATCGAATAACATCGAGCATTCGCTGGGCCTGAATTTCCAGTTGTGGTTCAAGAATGAATGTGTGAATCCCTCCGGATCCTTCAAGGACAGGGGGTCATCGATTGAAATAGCGAAGGCCAAGGAATTTCGGGAGAAGAAAGTGATATGCGCTTCAACAGGGAACATGGGGGCGAGCGTCTCCGCGTATTCCGGGATAGCAAACCTTGAATGCCTTATTTTCACGCCTGAGGACGCGATTCCAGTAAAGCTTGAACAGATCCTGGGTTACGGTGCGAAGTTGTATCAGATATCCGGATCGTATTCCCAAGCAGCGAAACTGGTTGAAACCGCGAACAAGAATTACGGGATCTATCTCCTGGGCGATTATTTATACAGAAGGGAGGGAACGAAGTCCGTGGGCTTCGAGATACTCGATCAGCTAGATTTCAAAACAAAAAACACCTACATCGTTTCTCCTGTGGGGAACGGAACATTGATCTCGGCAATTTGGAAATCCATAAAGGAGTTCGAAACGCTCGGTCTAATAAAGGATAAGCCAATCCTCATTGGCATTCAGGCAGAAGGATGTAATCCGGTGGTCAAGGCTTTCAGGAACGGAGAAAATGTTAAAGAAGCCAAAAGACCGAAAACTTTGGCAGTCGCGATAGAATGCGGAGATCCGTTGGACGGGGGAAGAGCGTTAGATAGCGTGAAAGAATCCGGGGGCTTCATGGAATCAGTGAGCGACGGAGATATCCTGAAAGCGAGGGAGATGCTGGCGAGAAAAGAAGGGTTGTTTGCAGAACCTGCCGGAGCCGTTAGTCTCGCTGGACTGATCAAGATAAAGAGGAAGATAAAACCGAAAAGCAGGGTTATTTGTATCGTGACAGGACACGGACTCAAAACGCCTAAAACGGATGTCCGAGGAAGGGAAACGCGAATACGTCCAGAACCCGAGGTTTTAAAGGGAATTTTAGGGTAAAGTTTTTAAATATTCCCCTTCACTATATTCATAAGAACAAGTCAGTGCAAGCTAACTTGTGTCTGTAAACACTACTTGTTCTTTGAGAAGGTGAGATTATCGCTAGAATGCATTCAAGGAAGAAGGGAAAATCAGCTTCCAAAAAGCCGGTAAAGAAAGAGGCGAAATGGGTAGAGTATAAACCAAAGGAAGTTGAGGATCTTGTGATAAAATACGCGAAGCAGGGAATGAAGAGCGCGAAGATAGGGATCGTTCTTCGCGATCAGTACGGAGTTCCCTCTGTGAAACTGGCGACAAAAAAGACCATAGGAAAGATCCTGAAAGAGAACGATCTGTATTCCAAGCTCCCGGAAGACCTGTTCAACCTACTGAAGAGAGCGGTTGAGCTTCGCGTGCATATGGAAAAGAACAAGAAGGACTACCAGTCCTATCGCGGACTCGAACTGACTGAATCCAAGATCAGAAGGCTGGCAAAATACTACATAAAGAAGGGTTTGCTTCCGAAGGGCTGGAAGTACGATCCGGAACAAGCGAAATTGTTGATTAGGTAAATTATTTTTTGTAATTTTCCTTTACGTATTCCTCGAGCTTGTTGAAGGATTCCTCAAGTGTTTCGATCGGTGGCAAGAAAACAATCCTCATGTGATCTGGCTTTGGGTAGCCGAATCCCGTCCCGAAGACCGCTAGGATTTGTTTTTGGTAGAGAAGGTCCATAACAAACTTCTTATCATCTTTAACCCCAAGATCGAACTTCGGGAAAGCGTAGAACGCTCCTTTGGGTTTCACGCAGGAGAAGCCCTCGATCTCGTTGAGTCTTTTGTTAAGAAGATCCCTTCTCTCCTGCAAACGCCTGTTCATGTCTTCTATGTGGTCTTGAGAGCCTTCGAGCGCTGGCTTGATCGCGTACTGAAAGGGTCCTGGCGCCGATAGTCGGGCACGCGCCATTTTGAAAACCGCTTCCTTGTATTCGGCGATTTCGTTTTTAGGACCTGTGAAGACCATCCATCCGACACGCCAACCCGGACAGATATAATTCTTTGAAAGGCCGTTAAAGGTTACGATTGGTATCTCGTTCGTCAGGGATGCAAGGGGCGTGTGTTTTTCTCCGTCAAAAAGAATCTTGTTGTAGATTTCGTCTGTAAAAATCACGAGATCGTGCTCATTCGCCAGATCTATTACCTCTTCAAGCGTTTCCTTGTCGTACATGGAACCTGTGGGGTTGTTGGGGTTTATCAGAACTATTCCCCTGGTCTTATCATTTATGCGCTTCCGGATGTCATCAAGATCTGGCTGCCAGCTGTTTTCCTCATTGGTGAGGTATTGATTTGGGGTGGCCACTATCTTGTGGACAACAGCGAGGTAAACCGGATATGTCGGAATGGGCGTTAATATGTTCTCACCCGGATTTACCAGGGCGTTGAGTGCGAGTTCTATTCCCTCGCTGACACCTGTTGTAACAAGAATATCGTCTGTGGTGACGTCTTTTATGCCGAATTTTTCCTGTTCTCTGGCGATGGCTTCTCTCGCTTCAGGGACGCCCATAGAATTTGCGTAGTTGCTCTTGTTTTCATGCATCGCTTTGTTTACAGCCTCTATCATATGCTTGGGGGTTTGGAAGTCGAAGACATTCGGATCCCCTATGTTCAAATGAAGGATCTTTTTGCCCTGCTTTTCCAGTTTGGTAGCCTCCACTACGACATCACGGATAGCGTACGTAACCTTCTCCGTTCTTTTAGCTGGAGTTATTTTCATACAAATCAATAACCTTATTTGAAGGAACTGGCTTAAATTTATTCCCATACGAACTGGAATTCCTTGGGCAGGCTTCTCTTCTTCCCTTCCCTCAGCCTCCAGTAGGCCATTACGATCAATCCAGTTATTATCCCACCAACATGTCCGAAGTTCGCGATCCCTGGCTGCAGGCCGAGGATGCCGAGGAACATTTCCTCTATCAGAAGGAAAACTATCAGGACCGATGCCGGCAGGGGGAAAAAGCCGAAAAGGTAAACCCATTGCCTAGGGTATTTGAAGGCGTATGCAGCTAGAACGCCAAACACACCTCCTGACGCTCCAAGCAGGGAAATATCATAGGACGCCATCATCAGGAGATAGAAAACAGCAGAACCCAGACCTGAAAGTATGTATACTGTTATGAATCTGTTTCTTCCGATAGTCTGCTCCAGGGGGAAACCGAATATCGCTAAAACGAACATGTTCAATGCTATGTGTATCAGGCTCCCGTGTAGGAACATGTACGTGATGAACTGGTAATAACGAGTGGAAAGGGCGAAGGAAGGGTCAAGGGCAAACAGGTCCGTGAAAGGAGGGAACAATATCTGGATCACGAATAAAATCACGTTTATTACGATTATGTAAAAGGTAAAGGATTCCGTAAATTTATAGGAAGGTCGTAGGAACATTCATAACACCGTAATATTATCTTTAAATTCCTCGAACTGGTTTATAAATGCGTTCATCTCTTCGATTGATGGGAATCGCGGTAATAATCGCAGATTTTTGTCAGTTCGCATTCCCAACATTTCGGCCTGATAGGATTGCATATATCCTGACCGAACTTCACTAATCCTATGTTAACAACGAATCTGTCTTTTCCTCCTATTAAGGATTCCAGCATTTTCCTCACGTCCTCCACATTCTTTTCGCTGGAAACGAATCCAATTCTTTTCGATATCCTGTTCACGTGCGTGTCGACCGCGATGGTAGGAATTCCGAAACCGTAGGAAAGCGTTATGTCCGCTGTCTTGAACCCAACGCCGGGGAGTTCCATAAGTTCCTCCCTCTCCCTGGGGATTTCCCCCTTGTATTTCTCAAGGATTATTTTTGAGATCTCCTTTATTCTTTTTGCCTTTTGCCTGTAAGGACCTGAAACCCTTATTAATTTACGGAGTTCACTCTCGGGGAGTTTCGCTATCTTTTCCGGTGTGTTCGCAACCGAGAACAATCTTTCGCTCGCCTTCGCCGTGTTCTGATCTCTCGTTCTCTGGGAGAGGACGCAGGCGATAAGGGTCTTGAATACGCTTCTCTTCCTGTGTCTTTCCATTGCTGGTGAGTATCTCTCCTTCAGAAATTTAACAAGAGTTTCCGCTTTCTCTTTTCTGTTAATTGAAATCACCCAGTCTTCTCTGTCGGAGAATCTTGCTCTTATTGATGAATTCGGACATGCCTATCCTGAGTTTTGAGTCTATGTGTCTCAGGGCATCTTTGACTGTTTCGAACTTCGATGGCTTTGAAAGGAAGGCGTTCCTCGCTGTTTCACGGACTACCCATACCCCCAGAGGGATGGTATACCCCTCATGGATCTCCCGGAAGCCAACAACTCTCGCCTGTTTCCTTATGCGATGCAGGTATTCGATCACAGCAAGCCTGCTCGCGTAGTATCCGCCTGCCTGGAGGCTAGCATAGGACTTCCTCCCTTGAAAGGGCTCGTACTCTTCAAGGATTTCAGTCTTTTTGAGGTTGAATGACCAGGTCGATCCAGGAGACCAAGCCTCGAAGTTCTCGAACTCCCAGTTCCCTGGCATTAAAAGAAAAGAGAAATGATTGTCCAGATATTCACTGGAGAAAACAAGGTATTCGTTTATCTGTTTTTGTTCCTTGACCTTCTCGACCAGCCTTCGGAATACCATATCATCCGTTGCAGTGATAGACCATCTTGTTGGGACGAGTTTTTTGTTTCTCTCAAGGCCGAGAACGCCGGAGGAAAGGATGGTCGAAACCTTGTAAACGTCCTGACCCTGACCGTAAAGTAGGAATCCTGCCTCTTCCGCTTTCAGTTCATCGCTAACGACCTTTTCCGTCTTTTTCGCTATCTTCGGGTTCTCTGTTATCCTCATTTTCCTCAGCGATGCTGAAGGTCCCATCGGCTGAACTATGTCCGAATATTCGAAAGAAACCTTAGGGACCTTCTTGAATTCGAGTTCAACATCCGTTGGTTTTTTCGCAAGCGCCAGTTCCTGGTTTTTCTCAATGAAGGAGGATGTCGAAAATATGCTTTCCCTCTGTTTCGAGCGGAGTGTGAAGGACCGCTTCTCTATTATCTCCCCGTACGGCTTACCAAACCACTCCTGCGGAGAATCGAAGGTTTCGGGTTTCTCCGAATCTAGGGAAGCGAGAGGTCCGACATAGACGTTCGGGTAGAAGTTATGGCCCACGAAAACGGAAGTGGAAGGTCCGAAAAATTCGTTTCCTATCCTCTCCTTTATTAACGGAATCACCCTTTCCCTAGAAAGCAGAGGACAGAACCTCCAGCCACAGAGCTTCCGGGAGCCTTTACATATTAGACAAAGACTGGCAGGACTAACCATAAACGACGCCTCGCATAATTTACGGAGACATAGATTTCATCCACGTCAACCTAATCGCCTCAGAATTTAGAATTGATTTTTATAGTTATAAGTTTAAATTAAACTTTATGAAACAGCAGCAGAAGCAGGTATTAATGGCGGTTTTCATCGCCTTCATAATGGTTGCCTCCGGCATAGGATTTGGTATGCTGAGGAACACGCCTGGCGATAACGGGCAGCAGGCGCCGACATTCCCTAACGTCATCGAGAGGGTCCTGGATCCCCAGGAGAAGCTTGCCATCCTGAGGGGAGGTAAGAGTTTAATAGAGTTTTTGTATTTTGAGAACTGCACGAACTGCTTTGAGAAGAGGACAATGTATGAAAACTTCGTGACATCCCAGGAATTCAAGGATTACATTGTTCTTGAAACTTTCGCTAGCGAGAATGTGACGGCCGACTGGATCGTCATTGCCTACACGGGTGATCAGATAGGACTAGAGGACGTGAACACAACGGATGATATCATGAAGATATTCTGCGATGCCAGCATTGTGAAACCGAATATATGCGTGCTGCAAGAGATTTAAATCCATATTTATAAATATAACCTAACAAAACCTATTATATCGATTGACGACTTGTAACGAAAGTTAAGGTCGTCTTTCGAAACTACCGATTGTGATCGTATGTACAAGATTTTGGAGGTCAGCGAGAGGATACGCGTCCCTCCTGACAAGTTCAGTCTCAACCTTGAGGACGCGGTGAAAAGTAGCCTTGAGGAAAAGTTGGAGGGATCGATAGACAAAAACATAGGCGTAATTCTAGCGATCCTCTCAATAGACAACATAGGAGAAGGCGTAATACTTGCGGGGGACGGAGCTCTGTATTATCCCGTTGAATTCAAGCTCCTTGCCTATTTACCGGAGCAGCACGAACTCGTGAAAGGGGATGTGATAGATGTGACTGAGTTCGGGGTCTTCATCAGAATGGGTCCTGTGGACGGGATGGTTCATGTATCGCAGTTAATGGACGATTTCGTTTCCTATGATTCAAAAAATCTTATGTTCATGGGCAAGAAAACCAAGAGGAGGATCAGGGAAAAATCGCAGGTTCTGGCAAGGGTTATTTCTGTGAGCATGATCGAGAGTCAGTATAAAATAGGTTTGACCACGAGACAGCCGGGATTGGGGTCTCTAGAGTGGTATAAAAAGGGAGAAAAGAAATTGGAGGTAAAGAAGGAACGTCCAAAAAAGAAAAAGAAGTAATCGATTTGTGTAAGGTGATTTAAATGGTTGAGAGAGGAAAGGTATGCAAACACTGCAAAAGATTCGTTACAGTAGATAAGTGTCCTGCATGCAACACAAAGGATTTCACGAGGACATGGAAAGGTGTGATAATAGTTAACGATCCAGAAAATTCAGAAATCGCGAAACTTCTTGGTATATCGGCTCCCGGTAAATACGCCATATGGGTAAAGTAGGTGTTATCATGACGGTAAAGATTGTTGACCAGAAAAAGAACCCCTTGCTCAAGAGGGAGGAGGTTTACGTTATTTTTGAACATCCTGATAAGGCGACCCCCTCCAGGAAGGATATGCTGCCAGTGCTTGAGAAAAGCCTGAAAACCAAAAAGGATCTGATAATAATAGACAAGATTTTCTCCATCAGGGGAAGAGGTGAATCGAAAGTTCACGTGTTCACCTACAGCAAGAAGGAGGACGTACCCAAGGATAAGCTGGAAAAAATGCAGAGAAGGATGGAGAGAAAGACAAAGGGAGAGGCGAAGCCGGAAGAGAAGAAAGAGGAGTCTCCAAAAGAAGAGAAGAAAGAGGAGGAAAAGCCGGAGGAACCTGAAAAAAAGGAAGAAGTTAAAGAAGAGGAATCGGAGGAAAAGAAAGAGGAAGGGCCAGCGAAAGAAGAGAAGGGATAGTTATGGCAAAGAAAGAAAAGAAAACCAGAAAGAAAGGGAAGAAAGTAAGAAAGGGAAGAAAACACGAATCTGTGAAGGTGCAGAAATATTACGAGGTTAAGGGAGAGTCCTTAAACAGGAACAGGGATTTTTGTCCTAGGTGCGGACCCGGTATCTGGCTTTCGAAACACAAGGAGAGATCCTACTGCGGTAAGTGCGGATACACGAGCTTCGCAGGGAAAAAACCGCCTGAAGAGGTCAAACCAGAGGAAAAGAAAGAGGAGAAAGCAGAGGAACCGAAGGAAGAGGAATTAAAGACCGAAGAGAAAACGGCAGAGGAAAAGCCGGAAGAGGAACCAAAAGAAGAGGACAAAAAGGACTGATTCTTACTTATTAATAATCTTTTGAAAAGTATTATAACAGCCGGGCCTGTAGCTTAGTTGGAAGCGAATGACGCAGGTTTTACCTGCGTCCACCTGCAGTAGAGCGTCAGATTGCGGATCTGGAGGTCGCGTGTTCAAAAGTTGAAACCACCAGCGGGTTTCAACCCTTCCTGCCACCAAGTATGAAAATCACGCCAGGCCCATAAATTTAAATTTAAAAAATAATCAAATAGTTATTAACAAGAAGGGGCCATGAGGTAGTCTGGCTATCCTGGCGGGCTCCAGTTCATGGAAATTGGAGCTTTGAGGGTCTTATGAGGATTAAGATCCTGTGATGAAGAGAGACCCGTATACCTGGGTTCGAAAGCGTATGAATCAGGTTTCACCTGCTTCGTCCGAAATTCCCAGTGGCCCCATTCCCAACTATTTTTATTCTCCGTGAGACAAAGAATTAATATGAGGGCACAAACAGCTTTTGAATACATGGTCATAGCAATAATAATTCTTGCTTTTCTTACACCCATGTGGTTGTATGTAAGCCAGGTTCAGAACGAGAGCGCTGAAGGATTATCTCTAACCTATGCAAAAAACGCGGTTAAAAAAATCGCGGAGAATGCAGACCTCGTTTACTCCCAGAGACTGGGAGCGAAGGTGAAGGTTGGTATTTACATACCAAGGGGTGTGGAGGAAATAAACATAACAGGGAAGACTGTTATAATGAGGATTTATTCTTCCTCTGGCGCGGTTGATATTTTTGAAACATCAACAGCGGATTTGAACGGAACTCTGCCCACGACTTCGGGGTTTCACTGGGTCATGATAGAGGCAAAAGGGGATTACGTTCAGATAAGTAAGTTGTAATTCATGAGGGCACAAACAGGGATAGAATTTATGGTACTCTTTGGGATTTTTTTAGTTGCCATCATGATACTGGTTTTTGTGGTTTGGGATTACGTTCTTGATATCAATGTTTCAACAATCGATCTCCAGGCAAACGGGGTTTTGGATAAGATATCCGGCAAGCTGGAAACCGTGTTCCTTGAAGGTCACGGTTTTTCAGCAAATCTTACACTTCCTGAAGAAATTTCTGGTATGAATTATTCTGTTGACATAGGAAATGGTTTTGTATTCCTGAATATGAGCAGCAGGATATACACAAAAAGGCTCATAACAAGAAATGTAACAGGTGTCATCAAAAAGGGTGAGAATATAATCGAGAATTTGGACGGGATTGTTGTGATATCATGATCGAAAGACGAAAAGGTCAGGTATGGTCACTGGATTTTGTAACATCACTGATCATATTTTTCTTGGTTTTAGTACCTCTCTTCTTTGTATGGAACTACGTGAACATTCAGAACATGGAGCAGAGAACATTCGACGATATAGAGGTTCTCGCACTCACAACCTCTGATTCCCTCATAAGAACTAAAGGCGTGCCTGAAAACTGGAATTCGAGTAACGTTAACGTGATAGGTCTTGCAGATGAGGAGAACATTCTGAACCCCACGAAGGTTTCTGAGTTTCTCTCAATGGGCAACATCAATTATAACCTAACGAGAAACATATTGACGGGGAAGTATGATTTCTTTTTCGGCATAACCGATCTGAACGGAACTGTGTACGGAACGATAGGGAACAAACCACCAGACAAAACAATCGTTCCTGTCGAGAGGTATTGTTTATACAATGACAGGGTTGTGAAAATAGAATTAACTTTGATAGGCTAAAGGTCAACCTCGAACCATTTATACTTTATCCTTATTTTGTATCCCATCTTTCTGAGCCTTTTTATCATCTGTATATCCTTGTTTCCCTTCCTGGACAGAAACTCCTCGATACCCAGTTCCAAGGCTATTACCGGATGTACAATGTTAACAATTATATCCTTGTCCTTCAATTCTATCTCAGCGGCAGGTGCCTTGCCAAGGTATATCATAAAGTGAACCCTGCCAACTATACTCCGAAAAATTTCACCCAAAATGTTCATAAACATCAAGAATTATTTCTTCTTGGCAAAGGGGACTATTGTGAATTCCACATCACCGTTAACCCTGACTTTAGAACTGCCTATGTTGAATTCAACGCCATCAAGATTTATCTTTGTCTTGGTTTCTTTGCCTTCAAGTATCTGTAGAATTTTCAGGAAAAGCTCTTCCTTGTTTTTGACTATTTCCTCGAAAACGCCCATACACACCACCTTAACGAGAGATTATATACTTATCTTTTGTTATATTTGTTTTATATAACTTATTAACATATTCCTCCCTAAATCTTAATATATGGTAGAGAAGATAATTGTGGGGAAAGGGTGGAAAGATCTCAAAAAATACGGACCCAAGGGGACTGCTTTTATAGGAAAACACATTGTTGGTAAGGGAGAAGAAGCCCACCTCACCAATCCCATCCACATGGACGTTACGAGACCACACGTCATCCTCGTGTGCGGAAAGAGAGGGACGGGGAAGTCTTACACGGCCGGGGTTGTTGCTGAAGAGATATACAGGCTTCCGCCGAATATAAAAAAGAATATATGCGTTCTCATGATAGACACCATGGGCATATACTGGTCCATGAAGCTTCCAAATGAAAAGGATGCGGACCTCCTGAAGGAATGGGGGGTAAAACCCGAGGGAATAAAAACGAACCTATTCGTCCCCAGCGGGTATTTCGAAGAATACAAGAAAGCGGGTATAACGGTTGATTGCCCTTTCACTGTTTCAGTTTCCGAACTCACGTCAGAGGACTGGGTTATAACGTTCGGGTTCTCCATGATAGATGAATATGGAATATTGATAGAGCAGGTAATAGACAGGCTCATGGAAAGGGAGGTAAACTATTCGATAGATGATATTATAAGAGAGATAGAGAAGGATACGAGATCCGGACACAAGGTAAAGGAAGCCCTTATAAACAGATTCCTTGCTGCAAAGGAGTGGGGTATTTTTGAGAAGAAGGGGACGAAAACAGAGGACCTCCTTAAGGCCGGAACGATATCCATCCTTGACGTTTCGCACTACATGCGCGTTTCCGAGTCCTGGTCCATACGGGCGATGGTTGTAGGGTTGCTGGCAAGAAAGATATTCGAGGAGAGGCTGGCGGCCAGGAAGGTCGAGGAGTACGGGAAGGTCACGGGGCAGGCGAGGAAAACGATTCCCATGGTATGGATCATGATAGACGAGGCGCATCAGTTCATTCCCGAGAAGGGGTCCACCTCTGCCTCAGGTCCGTTGCTGACTCTCGTAAAGGAAGGGAGAGAACCGGGTATCTCTGTCCTCATGATAACGCAACAGCCCAATAAACTAAAGAGTGACGCCCTCTCCCAGGCAGATCTCGTGATCTCTCACAGGTTAACCTCGAAACTGGACATAGAATCCCTGAGATCGATCATGCAGACGTACATGCTCGAGGACATACAGGATTACCTGAATGAATTACCCAAAACCAAAGGATCAGCAATAGTCCTTGATGACAACCTCGAAAGAATTTACGAAATCCAGGTTCGTCCCAGATTCTCCTGGCATGCAGGAGGATCACCGATAATAATAGGTGAGAAAAGCCTGCTTGAAGAGCAGGCCTAGTTTACTTCCTTATTTTACCCCTCTTCTTGATTATCTTTATTCTCTTTATTCTCTCTCTGTCCGCATCCTTGACTATTATCCTGAAGTTTTTCAGTTTTATCTTATCTCCCTTCTTGGGGAACCTTCCGAGCTTGTTCACGATAAGGTCGGCTATGGTTTTCAGATCCTTTTGCTTGAACTCAATGCCCATAACCTTCGTGATGTCTTTCAGGGGGGTTTCCGCCTCAACTATTATGCTCTTCTCGTCAAGAAGCCGGAGCTTGGTTTTCTGGACATCCGTTTCATCATATATCTCCCCCACTATCTCCTCCAGAAGATCCTCAAGCGTTACCAAACCTCTCACGTTCCCCTTCTTATCGGTTACTATCGCCAGGTGCGTTCCTGTTTCTCTGAAGTCATCAAGGAGCGGATCCAGGTTCTTGTCCTTTGTCACGAACATCACGGGTGTTACGATTTTTTCGATCTCCGTGTCAAACTGTTTGCGTTTCACGTGTTTGAGTATCTCCTGTACATGAACAATTCCTATAATGTTATCAAAGCTGTTCTTGTAAACAGGTATTCTTGAGTAACGGGATTCCAGAATCTTTGTCAGAGCATCAGAAATCCTCATGTCAGAACGTATTGCAGTAATCCTTTTCCTGGGTGTCATCACTTCTGAAACACGTGTATCCCCGAATTCAAAAATGTTTTTTATCATCCTCTCCTCATCCTTCTCTATTATGCCTATCTCTGTTCCCATGCTCAGGGCGGTCTTTATCTCCTCCTCTGTTATGCTCTGTTTCTTTTTCTTGGCACCAAAAATCTTAAGGATCCCCAGACTGAGTTTTTCGATAAAAACAACCACGGGATAGAATATTTTTGTTAGGATATATAGAGGTCCTGAGAACAAAAGGGAAATCCTCTCGGCATTCTGATAGCAAAAGGATTTGGGCGTTATCTCCCCGAAAATAAGTATGAGAAAGGTCATCACCCCGGTTGCTATGCCCAGACCTGCCGACCCGAACATCTCGGTAAAAATAACGGTCGCCAGCGCGGCAGCTGCAATGTTAACCAGGTTGTTCCAGATCAGAATTGTCACCAGCAGTTTGTGAGGCTCCTCTTTCACTCTTCTCAGCATTTTCGACCCTCTTTTTCGCTGGCGAACGAGCTTCCTGACCTTTATATCGCTTAAGGAGAAAAACGCTATTTCCGAGCCAGAGAAAATAGAAGAGAGAATTAACAAAACTATCAAAACAAAAATATCAGGCCACATGAAAAATAATTGGGTTTGGGAGCTTTTATTTTTTCATTGCATTTGAAAGCTTGTTTACCTTGTTCTCGATCTCTATTATCTTCGAGGCAACTTCCCTGTATCTTTTCTCCAGCTTTATGTCAGTGTCTATTCTCCTCTTGTCGAGCCTCTGAACCCTGTACTCTGTCCTGTTCTTGTGTTTGCTTGCAAGTTCGAACGTGTGTTCCAGCTGTTGCGAGATGGAATTTAACTTCTTGTAAATGTCATCCTGGTATCCAACAACCTTCACGTTTGTCAGTTCCTCTGAGAGCTTTCCTGCCCCTATGATGACTACGACAAGCAAGAGAACCACAAAGGTTTCGAAGGTTATTGCCGCAGTTGCAATTCCTGAAACTAATGAAAAGGCAATTACTGCGAAGAGCACCCAGAATATCTTATCCCAATGCTTGAACCAGTGAATACTCGAAAACATAGTTATTATTTAAAGGTAAAGAATTTAAAGGTTTTTAACGCCCTTTTTTTATTAAAGTTTTTAAACTTGTATCCCTATATAACGTTTATGAAATTCCCGAAAACTTTGCGAACCTATTGTCCGAAGTGCATGAAGCACACGGAACATTCGGTTAAGCAGTCCAAAAGGAGAGCACGTTCGCAGGCCCACCCCCGATCCCAATCCCAGAGAAGGTTCAAGAGAAAAATGAAGGGCTACGGATCATTCCCAAGACCTAATCCTAAAGGCGAGGGGAAGCCTACGAAAAAGGTAGACCTCCGTTTAATGTGCAAAGAATGCAACAAATCTCACACAAAGAAGGGATTCAGGATCAAGAAGTTTGAATTAGTTTAGGTGGTTATGTGGCTTCAAAATTCGTTAGAGTGAAGTGCAAGAAGTGCAAGAATGAGCAGGTTATTTTTGAGAGGTCCGCCTCTGTGATCAAATGCTTGGTTTGTGGAGAGGTTCTGGCTGAAGCAACAGGCGGGAAGGCTAAAATAAAGACTGATATCATATCAAAGGTTTAGGTGTTAGCTTGGAGGAAAAGATTCCTAAGAGATGGGAACTTGTTGTTTGTAGGATCAAAAAGATAAACCCTCATTCGGCGATTGCGTATCTGGTGGAATACAAGAGGACGGGTTTGATTCACGTATCCGAGGTCGCTTCTAGATGGGTTCGCAATATACGCGAATTCATAAAGGAAAATCAGTATGTCGTTTGCAGGGTTCTGGAGGCTGATGAGACCCATATCTCTCTCTCCCTGAAAAGGGTTTACAGGGAGGACTCCAGCAGGAAGCTGAATGAATTCAAGCGGGAGAGACGAGCGGAAAAGCTAATTGAAATGTGCGGGAAGCTGTTGAAAAAGAGCATGGAGGACGCACGAAGGGAAATAATTCCCATCCTGATCGAGGAGTTCGGATCGCTAACGAAAACTTTCGAAATGGCCCTCAGAAATCCTGATCTCCTGAAAAGAAAACAGATCCCTGAGAAATGGGCCAACGCAATAATGGATATCGCAAAGAAGAACTATGTGGAAAAAACGTTCAGCGTTAAAGGAAAGCTCAAGCTTATAACCCATAAGCCCGACGGGATCGAGATCATAAAGAAGGCTTTAATGAAGGCGAAAAAAGAGGGTCTGGAAGTACAATACATATCCACTCCCAAATACATCCTGATAGGAAGGGGTAAGAACTACAGGGAAGTTGAGAATAAAGTAAGAACGATCGGGGAACAGATAGCGAACGAATTCGAAAAAAACGGAGAAGCAAGCTTCGAGCTGGAGAAGTGAAATAATAAAAATTAAATGTTGCTAAAGAAAACTGGACCGGAAAGTTTTTCACCTTTTTTTCTTACTCTATTTTTAACTTTTTCTAAATCCCTGCCAGTATATGTTTTTAGTATTTTCCATTTTTCAGAACCCGGTGCAACAATTGGTTTCAAAGTGTCAGAATGTTCTTGGGATATTATAGCATCACTTCCTCCGCATTTGGTCTTTATTAAAGATGCTTTGTATTCTGAATTAGAAGTTTCACCGACAAAATCTATATCAACAATTTTTCTACCTTTTTCATTTTTCATTTCTTTTCTCATTTTTCTATATCTCTCAAGATTAACATCCGAGACTGAAGAAAGCACTCCTGCCAGGGCAAGCCCTACGCTAGTACCCAAAAATGCAGTTCCAAAGTTGTCAAAATTATATTTTGCCACTTCAAAAGGAATATCATCACCTATGTAAAATCCTTGAGTGTCTCTTGCAAAAAATTTCAAGGCAAGTCCGATAGTTGCAAGAATCGGAACACCCACTTTAGCCGCTTTTCTCAGGTATTTGTCCAATTTCTTTTTTTCTGGTACCGTTGTTTCCTTTTTTGCATAGGGTTTTACATAGTTTTTTCTTGTAAAGAACTTGTCAGCAGTAAACATGGTTTCTATGGGGTCATAACCTGTCTTTTTTTCACCCGTTATATAGAGCGAAAGGTTTTTTGGTTTGGACAAACCATTTTTTTGGATTTTTCTTAAATAATTGTCCATAAATCTAACAAGTCTTTGATTATCTTTTTTTCTGAATATTTTTCCTCTAAAATCTTTCTTTTTCAAAGGCTTATGAGTTTTCGAGAATGGTAAGAAATTTGTTTTAACCAAATAACCATTTTCAACGTTATCAGAGTCTTCAACTATCTTATATCTCCCTCCAGGAATACTTCTAAAAAAATCTCCAACTCTTTGGAGGTAGTCAACAAATTTATAGCTCTTGCTTCCGTATGTAATGTCTTTCATAAAGATACCCTCTTATATTTTATCACTTTTTAATAGTTAATTTTACATATTTATTAATTCAGGGGTTTATAAAGCTTTCGGTGAATGAATTTTGGGTGTTTTTGGGTTCTTCTTCATCCCCCTGCCGTGATCTTCGGAGTTAAAAGCAAAATATTAATATATAACCATAAATTTATAAATTTTAGTACCTAGCGTGGAAAAATGGTTTTGGAAAAACTGGGATCGGGTCTGAAGGACACCTTCCGCAAGATAGCCGGACTTGGTGTTGTGGATAAAGAGGCAGTTGAAAGAATAGTGAGGGATTTGCAAAGAACGCTCATACAGGCGGATGTTGATGTCAAGGTAGTTTTTGAGCTGTCCCAGAACATAAAGAACAAGGTTTTGAAAGAAAAGCCTCCGAAAGGGATCACTCTAAAGGAATACTTCATAAAGACCCTGTACGATGAAATTGTTGAACTGCTCGGAAAGGAAAGCGGGAAGCTCTCGCTTAAAAAACAGAAAATCCTTCTGATAGGACTGTTCGGCTGCGGGAAGACAACAACATGCGGGAAGCTTGCTTTATGGTTCAAGAAGAGGGGCCTATCCGCTGGCCTGGTTGCCTGCGATACGCACAGGGCTGCTGCGCAGGACCAGCTAAGACAGATAGGAAAGAAACTGGACGTGCCTGTTTATTTCGAGGGCAAGAAACCCGAGGACATCGCAAAGAACGCCCTTAAGAAGGCGAAAGAGAACGTTCTGATATTTGACTCGGCAGGAAGGGACGCCCTGGATGGTAAACTTGCAAAGGAACTGAAAAACCTAGGTAAGATAATCAAGCCTGATGAGGTTTTCCTCGTTATACCGGCGGACATAGGACAGGCTGCCAGGAAGCAGTCTGAGGAATTCAACAAGATGGTTGGTATAACAGGCCTGATAGTAACGAAGCTTGATGGGACAGCGAAGGGTGGTGGAGCGCTATCGGCTTCAAGCGTATCAGGGTCTAACGTCCGTATGATAGGTGTGGGGGAGAAACTTGAGAATTTTGAAGAATACGACCCGCAAAGGTTTGTTTCAAGGTTGATAGGATACGGAGATATACAGGGACTGCTGGAAAAGGCGAAGGAGGCAGGGGCAGAGGATACCGCGAAGAAAATGATGGAAGGGAGATTCACGATGAATGAGTTCTATGAACAATTAGGGTCTCTGCAAAAAATGGGATCTCTTTCAAGCCTCACCAGCATGATTCCCGGTTTCTCAGGAGCAATGGCAAAGAAAATGCCGAAGGACTTCCTTGATGTCCAGGAGGACAAGATGAAGAGGTGGAAGTTCATAATAGATTCCATGACACCGAAGGAAAGGGAAGATCCTGATGTGATAAAGGTTTCCAGGGTTCAGAGGATCGCGAAGGGTTCGGGAACAACTCAGGCAGAAGTGAGAGAGTTGATTAAGAACTACAAGCAGATAAAGAAAGTCCTCAAGATGACAGGCGGAGGAAAAGCCTTCAAGAGGGGTCCTCTAGCCAAATTGGCGAAACAGCTGGGAATGGGAATGTAAGGATAGCAAATTTATAGGAATTCAGAGAATTATTTATTATGGAAAAGCCCAATCAGAAAGCTCCAGCGAAAAAACCCACCAAGTACGAGATAAAGAAAAAGATAGTCAAGGAAGAGGAAAAGGAAAAGGTTATAAGACAAATCATGCTTGGCACGAAGAAGAGAACGTTCGGCCAGAAATCTTCGGACTGGATGACAAGATGGGTTGGCAGCTGGACGTTCATAATCCTTCTTTTCATATTCATGGCAATATGGATGACCATGAACATCTACATGGTCATTTACAGATGGGATCCATATCCATTCATACTTCTGAACTTCGTTCTCTCATCTCTGGCTGCAGTACAGGCTCCCATAATACTTATGAGCCAGAACAGGCAGGCGGACAGGGACAGGTTCAAGGCTGAACAGGATTACAGGGTAAACAAGAAGGCAGAACTCGAAATCGAGGACATGCAGAAGGATCTGGAAACAATAAAACAGATGATAAGGGAAATAAAAAAGTAATTTAAGCCGAAAAAATAAATATAATAATTGATGATAAGAATCTTGCTCTCTGGCCTGATTTTTTTCGTGATTATTATTTCTTTTTCCAGTTCCGCGTTCGCAGGTTGTACGGATTCCGATGAAGGTATGAATTATTATGCCAAAGGCATAACCAAAGGTCCATGGGCAAGCGATATTACAGGACCTTCAGATGAAAAAGAAGATGTTTGTATCGGAAGTTCGGTGAAAGAATATTTCTGCAATGTTTCAGATATAACAGATATCACATCAGAATTCGGTATCGACGAAATAATTTATAATTGCCCTTATGGGTGCGAAGATGGTGCATGCCTACTCGGAGGCTTCACTAGATTTGAAGACAAGAACCCAGATTTCTATTGTCTCACAGAAGACCCCGACGATGATATATACACAAAGGGCAGGAGAATTTTTTTCATGGAGTATAAATACACGCTTATACTGTATCAAGTACCCGATATCTATCTTCTTCCTCCGATTTATCGTATACGAGAATCAGTCAAAGATGAAGATGTTTGTTTAATTAAAAATGATGAGGTCTTTGCAGGGCCGGATATGTGGGAGAGACGTTGTCATGTAGATATAAACAATAACCTTATACCGATGAGTGAAAGAATTGAGTGTAAAAGAGGCTGCAGGGATGGGGTATGTCTCAAAGAACCAGTATGCGAAGATTATGATGGCGGGAAAGACTACTATTCTAAAGGCATTGTAACTTGGGGTAAAGATGTGTCAACAGATGAGTGTCAAAATGACAAAACACTGATAGAATTTTATTGTGGAGCTAACGATGTTAGTTTATTGGATGCGAATAACGACATAACTGACGGTTTTTACGCTTCCGAACAATGGGAACAGATCAGTGTAATGTCAAAGCAGGATGATAGTCCTCTTTGGGATGATGATCTTTGGGATGGTGAATCTGAAACATTCACGTCTAACAAATATTTTACTTTACAGGCAGATTATGAACCTTTCGGAAGAGACTATAGTGGAACTTCCAATTACGTTTATATTGTCTTCTATAGAAATAGCAATGCTGCAGGAACTTGGCCGGAACGAACGTTTGATTTAACTGTTGATGGTAAGGTTATAACGGTTTATTTGCCATCCATAACATACACGTATCCTGAGCATTACGAAGGTGCTAACCTCCTATCTTTTTACGTTACAGAAGACGGCTCAACTTATTATGCCAAAAGAGACCATCAACCAACTACAAACTATGGTGAAACTAACCTGAGCGGTTCAACTTATGGTTATGACCCGGTGGAGAAGCTGAGATTTTGGTATCATTTAAACATGAGTATGGATATGAGTCCTTCAGAAGCCTTTTCTCCTGAACATCTGGCAAGGTCAAGCGGTGGTAAAATAAGGAAAGAGACCTTTGAATGTCCGTACATGTGTGAAAATGGAGCGTGTGTGAAAGAAACAGAACCTGAAACTTGTTCAGATGGAACATCTTACAATGAATGCTCCGAGGACAGGCCATCGTACTGTGAAGAGGGGAGCTTGGTTGATAAATGCAGTGAATGTGGTTGTTCTTCTGGTTATGAGTGTAAAGAGGACGGAGGTTGTGAGTTTATAGAAGTTGTTGTAAACGAAACGCTACCTGAAGTGTGTTCGGATGGGACGATATACGATAAATGTTCCGAAGATAAACCTCTGTACTGTGAAGAGGGGAGCTTGGTTGATAAATGCAGTGAATGTGGTTGTTCTTCTGGTTATGAGTGTAAAGAGGAAGGAGGTTGTGAGTTTATTGAGGTTAATGAAACTGAAGAATGGGAAGAGATAAAACCGGGCGCGGAAGTTTCTATGAACATAGACAAAACAGAAATGGGTGTCACGAAAATAGAAATTTCGGTCAAAAACCCGGCAAATCAGGTTTCCATAACAATAACGAAACTTGAGCACAAGCCTGCGGAAATTGTAAAGGAAGTTTCCGGGAAAGTCTATCAGTATCTTGAAGTAAAAAAATCGAATCTTGAAGACACCAACATAGATAAATCCAAGGTCGAATTCAAGGTCGAAAAGACGTGGATTTCTGAGAAAAAGATAGACAAATCCAAAGTGAATCTCAACAGGTATACGACTGAATGGGAAAAGCTTCCTACGATTATTGTTGCTGAGGATAAGGATTACATACACTATGAGGCTGAAACTCCAAGTTTTTCCGTATTTGCCATAACGGGCGAAGAATTGGCTTGCAAGCTTGATTCCAAAAGATGTGTTAAAAAAGAACTGCAGAAATGCAAATCTGACGGTTCATGGGAAACTGTTGAGAATTGTGAATATCTTTGTTTCAGAGACAAATGCTTTGAACCTCCGAAAACAATAGAGATCAGAGGAGAGAAGTTGTTTGACTTAGAGGAGATAGGGAAGAGTATCGATGTGATATACATTGGGGTAATAGTGATTATAATCTTGATAATTGTGATTTTTTCTTTCAGCAGGTTGGAGAGACATTCGAAACCAAGGAAGGAAAAGAGTAAAAAAGAATAAGCTCTTATACCATGATCCTCAGCTTCTTCGAGCTGAGTGCTCTCAGAAGCTTCCTGCCCTCTTCCGAACGCTTACGAATTCTTATATTACCGTTCTTGCCCACCGCTGGGGAGAAGAGGTATTCGTCTCCATCGTAAAGATCGACCTGTTGACCAGTGAATTTCTTCTCGACCTTTATGTTAAAGAACGCGCCCTTCTCTCCGATAAGGTGTTTTATCTCCTGTTTGAGTGTTCTCTCAAGAGGTTCGACAGATATTCCTATTCCTGTTTTCTTCTCCAGTTCCGAGATGTTCTTTCCCTGCCTGCCGATAACTTTAGGGATGGCCTCGTTCCTTACCTTGAGAACAATCCTGCTGTCTGAAAGGAATTCTATCTGGAGGTCTCTGCTGATTTTGCCTAGCTCTCTCTTTATTATCTGGGTCACGTTTTCCTTGAGTTTTTTGGGAGCCTCCTTTATGGGGATTATGACGTTTTCCTCTCCGAAGGTGTAGATTTCGTATTCCAGCTTCTTGGTCTCAAAATCCTTCACCTCAACTACAGGCCTCGCCAGGTCTTGCTCAGTCATGCCTGTCGGAACCTTCACCGTAAGGTTGAGTTCGTAGGTTTTCCCTATCTTTCCGTTCTTTATGTAGATCACTGTATCGATAACGTGCGGGATCATTCCAAGTTCTATCCTCCCGATGAATCTCTGTATTGCCGAAATTATATCGGTGGAGTGAACAACGCCTATCATTCCGACTCCTGCCAAACGCATGTCGGCAAACACGCGGAAATCCCTGGTCTTTCGGATCTCATCGAAAATCGTGTAGTCCGGCCTCACCAACAGCAGGAGTTCTGCCGTCTTCTCCCAATCGTTTTCTAAGGGTGCGTACTGGGTGATTTCAGGATCTACCTGAAGGTCTCTCGGCTGCTCGAAGGTTTTGACCACTTTGCTTTTTTTGGAAAGGAAGTTCGCAATGCTCGCAGCGAACGTGGACTTCCCAGAGCCGGGCGGCCCTGCTATGAGAATGCCCTGCGAACCTTTAAGTATCATTCTCTCCAGTTCTTCATGGAGCCTGTAGTCCTTCAGTTCAAGTTTGACAATCGGTTTAACGGCAGTAACTTCCGAACCCGAGGAGAACGGAGGTCTTGTGATCGAAATTCTGTGTCTACCCATTTGCACTACCATCGCGCCATGCTTTCCTATCTCTATAAAGGAACTCGGATCCTTGTGGGTTTTTGATAGGACTTCATAAATTATGGATTTCAGTTCATTATCCTTTATGAGCTTGTCCCGAAGATGGACGAGCTTGACATCCCCTGGTTTTCCTCGTTTGGCGTATGGTTTAACGCCCACTTTAAGATGTACGGATTGCGTGTCTGGTGTGAAGAACTTCTCCAGTTCTATTGTTTTTTCTCCGATGTCAAAGGGGATGTACCAGACTGAAACATCTTCAGCCTCGCCGACCAAGGCCTGAACGTAATCGCTCGTTAGAAGCGTGGCGCTCTCTTTAACAGCAAAGTCCCTTATTAACGCGTCAATCCTCCCTTTCTTAGCGAGGTTTATATCCTCCTGGGTCGGCCTGGTTCCGTCAAAACTCAATTTAATTCCATGCCTATCGCAGAGTTTTCGTATTTTCTTTATCTCGTCCAGACCACGGAAACCCGTATCCTTCCCTCGGGAAGCCTGCGCCTGTAACTCATCAATCACTATTCTTGGTATGACTACCTTGGTCTTGTCCAGCTTCCCTTTTTCTATCAGTTCCGTGAGCTTCCTGTTGATCAGAACAGAAGTGTCAGGAACTATTGTTTTTGAATTTTTCATGTGTGTTATTTTTTTCATTCTTTTCATCATATTATCACCTATGTATGATAATTCCAAAGAAGTAATCTTTGAATATCATTTTAAATATCATGTTTATCTTGAAATCATGATTAATTAATTAATTAAGTAGACCTATGGCTTTAAAAATGGATATTATGAAATATTTTTGGAAATTTCCTCGATTTTCAGCATTTTTTCCTTCCCTGACCGCATGTCCCTGAGCTTCAATTTATTCTTCGCTAGCTCCTTCTTTCCGATAAAAACCACGTAGGGGATCCCCAAAGAATTCGCATAACTGAGGTTGTTCGAAATCCCTCTCCCCAAAAGATCGATCTCTGTTTTTATCCCGAGCTTTCGAAGGGCTTTCGCTATCTTTATCGATTCCTTCAGGGTTTGGATGGGTATAACCAAGACCTGCGTAACGGTTTTAGCCCTTTCTTTCTTTTTCTTTTCCTTGAGCGCCTCGAGTATGGGTTCGAAACCGAATGAAAGTCCTGTTGCAGGGTATTCTCCCCTTCCTATAAACATCCCGATCATCTTGTCGTATCTCCCTCCGCCCAAGACAGCAGAGGTTACTTTCGAATTCTTGAGATAAATTTCATACACAGGACCGGTGTAGTATTCAAGTCCACGAGCGAGAGAAATGTCTATCCGTATATCCACATTCATAAGTTCGCAGTATTCAAAGAGTTCCTTCAGTTCTTTAACTCCTTCCCTCCCTTCTCCGCTTTTCATCATTCTTTCTGTTTTTTTCAGAACCTCTTTGTTGCTCCCTTTAACCTTCAAAACCTTCAAAATATTTTCTATTTGTTTTTTCTCGAAACCTTTGTTCTCGAGCTCATCACTAACGGATTTGATACCGAATTTCTCGAGCTTGTCTATCGAGAGGATCGCATCCATCTTGTTCTCCTTTATCCCTGCGTAATCC
Organism: uncultured archaeon; assembly: GCA_964347025.1. GTDB lineage: Archaea > Aenigmatarchaeota > Aenigmatarchaeia > QMZP01 > QMZT01 > CS3-C152. The sequence goes on from CAYFWU010000006.1 coordinate 23,412, forward strand.
AATATCCCGTTCAATAGCTTTCGGTTATTAACCTTTATCACAATGTCCAGACCCAACGTTCTGAAAACCTCATCCGCTATCGCAAGGACCTCTGCATCCGCAAGCATTGATTTCGTTCCGACAATATCGGCATCGCACTGTGTAAATTCTCTGTATCTTCCGAGCTTTACAGGCCCGTCCCTCCATACAGGCTGAATTTGATAACGCTTGAAGGGCTTCGGAAGGTTCGGGCTCATCCCCACAACTTTAGACAAAGGAACTGTCAAATCGTATTTAAGGGCAAGATCCCTGCCTCCCTGATCTTTCATTCTGAATATCTCTTTGGTTATCTCTGCTCCTCCTGCGAACTTCGCGGACAAAACATCGAACCTCTCGATCGCAGGGGTCTCTAGAGGTGAATAACCGTATTTCTCGAATACCTCTCGAAATACATCTATCACTTTCTGCCTCATTATACTATCCTCTGGCAAAAAGTCCCTTACTCCCCTAGCGTTTATTAATTTAAATTTTTCTGGCATGTTTACCACTTTATTATTTGGTTTAGCTGTTATTTTAATTTCTCTTCTTAAAAATGAAAAATGGTTAAAGAGACTCTTTAAAGGCCCTTTTCGCCGCTTTTTTAATTCCACCCCTTTCTTGCAGCCTCTTTAAACTTCCCTGTGAATCAGTTATTATTCTTTTCAGGTCTCTCCTGTAGAGATTTTTTACCCTGTAGATTCCTTCTTCTCCCTTAAAGGGCTCGATATCAACATACCTACCCAAATCGATTTTACTTTTTGAAAAGGCAATCTCCTTGCGGTCTTCAGGTCCCAACTGCACAAGGTTAACATGCACATCTCCGTATGCAGTATCCTTAACCATGGTATTCGCTATGACCATTCCCCTTTCATCATTGAGTTCCTTGAGGATTTTTTCATAACCACTGTCTGGTTGAAGGTATGAAAGAAAATCATTTTCAATGTACATCTCTTCCTCTGAAAGTTGAGGGAATTCGCCATCAGCATCCATTGCCTCTAAAATTGAGGTGTGTATGTTTGTTAAGGGTCCTCCCACACTGGTCGTGAAAGATCTTTTGTACCCCTTATCCTCACAAAGTTTTTTCCATGCCTGCACTGCCTGCAAAACACCTGATGCCCCTATTGCATGACCGCAAACCTTCAAACCTCCATACGGGTTTGTTTTCCCTGATATTAGGAGATTTACTATTTCCCTTTTATCAAAACCGAGTTCTTTAAGAAACGCTATCTCTATGCTTGGAAATGCATCATGAATAATGGCAAAATCTTCAGCAACGGTCTTTCTAAGATATTCCAGGGATACTCCCGCGTTCTTACACGCACGTTTGTATGACAGTCTGATTGATTGAAAATAATCTACCGGTCCTTTCCTGTCGCTTACCGAAGGCGAAGCCACTCCCTGACCGGTTCCCCTTATCCTGACTATCCTGTCATTCAGTGGTTTTTCGGGAGGGTGTTTTGACAACAGAATTGCGCATGCACCATTGCTTGTAGGGACAACATCGTATATCTTAAAAAGCTGTGTTATCCTGTCGGTTTTTCTGTACTTACTAAAATCAACTTCGTCTTCATGATACTGCGCTTCCGGCCAATTTTTTCCTCTCTTGTACTTTCCAACCGATATGCGTGAAAGTATGTGTTTGCTCAGACCGCCCTCACCGAGACCAAACCAGTCTACAAGAGGGCTCATGAGCAGATCCCCTTCATCCAACATTCTTAAAAATTTTCTTTCTCTCTTGCCTACGGCACTTAGAAGGGTTTCCTTGATTGTTTCTTTATCCTCCCCCATCAATTCACAACCAAGAACCAAAGAATATTCCATGTTTGGGTGGTGAGCAATGTGGTTATATGCTCTTGACAGCGCTTCTCCTCCGCTTGATGAAGTTACCTCAACAGGGCTGATTATCTCGCAATTGTGTAAGTTCAGTCCAACTTTTTCTGCAATTTCAATTGATATCTCACCGCTCTTTTTTCCGAAACCTCCGGGCACCATGGATGCCAGACCAAAGCTGTCTATTTTATCGATAGGGATGCCTGTCATCTTTAGGGCATTGTTCACGGCTTCATATGCCATCTCTTCAAATTCCATTTCCGGCCTGTAAGTGAATCTGGTTGAAGCTCCACCCACAATGTAAACGTCTGATCCCAATCAATCACCTTATTTTTAAAAAATGAAGATAAGAAATAAATTCTTGAATTACACGTCAAAAACCTTTATTTTCTGGCTTGGTAGCTCAACTATCGCTGCCTTTCTGAATTCCGGGAGGGCGGCGTTGATAAAAAGCGTGCCTCTGTGTTTCATGTATCCTGCGGATTCGTGTATGTGCCCGAACACGTGGAGGACTGGTTTGATCCTTTCTATTGCCTCCCTCAGTTCCATAATGCCTGCATTGCTCCCGAAATAGCTCATGTCCAGTATATCGAAGGGAGGATCATGTGTTATAACGATCAATTTCTTCGGATCCTTACCCTTTGCAAGTTCCAGCATTTTCGAATAATATCCCCAGTCAACCCCCAGGAAATAGTAGTTCTTGTACTTGACCACCTCGTTGTTAAGGATCTTAACTTTCTTGTTTTTCGTTTTCATTTCATAGTCCCAGTTTCCACGGACAACGAAAGTTTGAATCTTCTCCTTATCCAAAATCTTCTTTGCGAAATCCTCTGAAAGGAAATCGCCAGCGTTTATAATAACATCTACCTTCTCCTTCTTCGCCAGTTCGTCCACGTTCTTTGCGAAAATCTCTTCCCTGTGGTAATCCGCAACGCATAGGACTCTCATAAAAATCAATTTAGCCTTTTCAAATATTTAAATTACTTGAGCATATCCAGGCAGACCAGGCAAAGGATTTTGGAGAAATCCGAAAGCTCGCGTATCGAGATGTACTCATTCGCCATGTGCGCAACCTCTTCCCCGGGTGAATACCCAACAGCAAGTATCCCCTTCCCTACAAGGGGTTTAACAACAGTACTCCCGGAAAGGCCCTCGACTTTAGGTTTACCCCCTATCACTTCCTTTGCGTGCTTACTTATGGAATGAACGAGAACGTTGTCCTTCTCGACCTCAATCGGTCCCTGGTTATCAACAACCTCCAGCCTGAATTTCGCTTTTTTATTCCTTTTTCTTACCTTCCTTAACATGTCTTTTATATCCTTTATCACGGTTTTTGCCTTCTGGGATGGAATGTATCTGAAATCCAAAAGAACCTCACATTCACCAGGAACTATGTTTGCTGCCGAGCCTCCCTTTATAACTCCAAGGTTTTTCGTGGGGTCTGACAAAAGCCAATGTTTTCTGAACCTCATCCTGTACTTCTTAAGTATGTTCAGGAAGTCGATCATATTCCATATCGCGTTCACACCCCTTTCAGGTCTCGATCCATGCGCCTGCTTTCCGATAGAGGTAATTTTAAGGGAAAGTAAACCCTTCTCAGCAACGTAGACCCTTTTCATTCTGTGCGCTACATCCGGCACTATCCCGTATTCACCCTTTAATTTCCCTTCGTTAGCCAGGTAGTACATCCCGTATTTAGATCCCCTCTCCTCATCCGCCACGCAGGCAAGGATAACCTGACCGCGAAGGTTCTTTTCGAAACGCTTGAGTATTTTCCCTGCCATCAGTGTACTCGCCAGAGGGCCTTTGTTGTCATTCGTTCCCCTCCCATACGCTTTTCCTCCCTTCACCTTCATTTTGAAAGGATCTGTTTTCCAGCCATCTCCCGCAGGGACCGTGTCTAGATGACAGGCAATGATTATCCTTGGTTTCCCCTTTCCCACATAACCTATTATATTTGTTCTTCCCTTTTCCTTCTCGAAAATTCTGTATTTTATCCTGTTCTTACGGAAGAACTCCCTAACGACATTCGCCGCCCTCCATTCGTTACCGGGAGGGTTCGTTGTATCCGCAGCTATCAATTTCGAAAGAAGTGTGATCATCTCTTTTTTCTGAGAATCAACCATTTTCGAAACATTCATATTTTTATAATATATTCCTTTACCTATTAATTGATATGATAGAGACGAAAACGCTCGTTTTCCGTACGAAATCCGGAACGGATGTAATAGACATTACCAAGGAAGTTTCTGAAGAAATAAAAAAATCCAAGATAAAGTCAGGGGTTGTTTCCGTCTTTGTAACGGGCTCCACAGCCTCGATCTCCACGGTGGAATATGAACCGAATCTTATAAATGATATCAAGAGAGCGCTAGAAAGGATTGCTCCTGAGGGCGGGGATTACGAACACCACAAAACATGGGGTGACGACAATGGAAGCGCTCATGTACGAGCGACTTTAATGAAGCCAGGTATTACGATCCCATTTAAGGGCAAAAAACTGTTTTTGGGAACGTGGCAACAGGTCGTTCTCCTAGATTTCGATACCAGGGACAGGGAGAGAGAAATAGTTCTGCAGATTATCGGAGACTAGTCCCTTTTGTATAGGTTTATCCCATAAAACTTCGATATCTTATACAAAGTCTTGTCGTCAGGTTTGAATCCGCCCTCTATTCTTCGAAGGAGAGATGGGGGGATCCCCATTTTCTGGGCGGCATCATCCTGTTTAAGATTTCTTTCTTCCCTCGCGTCTCTGATCTTTTTTGAGAAGTCCGAAATAAGTTCTCTCGGTTCCTCCTCGAATTCTTCCTTCCTAACGACTCTCCTGCTGATGACAGCCCTTATCCTCTCGGTTGGTATTTCCTTTCCCAGTTTCATGCAGTCCTCACATACGTCGAGTAAAACCCCATCAAGTTCTATTTTCCTCGGGTTAGAAACAGTTTTCCCACAAACTTCGCACTCGCTCACTTTCCCACTGCCTTGGTTTAATAATTTATACCAACTTTAACTTCTGAAATGTCCCAGCCGCCTGTTCCTGAGAACTTAAGCGTGTTCAGGCCTTTCGAGGCATGACTTGTTGTGAATTCAATTTCGTTCTCTCCAATTCCAACATCTTGAACATTAAGATCGTTTCCGTTCAGCTCTATGTTCAAATTGCCCTCCTTTAGAACCCTTTCCACATTAAAGGATATTTCTCCCTTTCCCCTGCCAAGAAGATTGTAGTCATCTTCAGTTATGTTAAACTCACGAGTTCGCTCGGCCCTTGTGGTGGATAAGACTATATCCAGCTTCAGATTATCTATCTGGAAAACGTTATTAGCCTTTAAAGAAAGTATGTTGTCCCCAATCTTCGCGATATGCGCAATATCAGAATAGTTCAGCTTTATCGAAACCAGGTGGGAGGGATCCTGTTCCCTGTATATCTGATGCCCATTCAGCTTGATCGTGATCTCCCCTGTTTGAGAGCTGGTCGTGTAGAAGCGGAGGTTTCCCTGGTGCCACGCCTCCATTTCGTTGGGGAAGATCTCAAAGGAAAAGAACTTTTCATCACCGTATTCTGCAATTATTTTGAAGTTCTTCAGGTTGTATGTATTCGATGCCCAGAACTGAAAACCAGGATCAGCGGCTGAAATCTCCAAAACGTTTGAGCTCTTCACGCTGTCCTTTTCTATCGGAAATTCATAATGGTTCAGGTTCGCTATCCTTTCGAAAACAACCTTTCCGTTCCATTTTATAACAAGGTTGCTCAGAAGGTTTGTCTCGCCCGTGTCAAAACTTACCTTCACACTTCTCAGATCGTTAAGTACATGCTGACCGACCTGAACATTAAATTTCTTTGTGTCAGGCTGCGTAATCCCGAACCATGCTGCTGAGGATACCTTAACGTTCGGTAAACTCGTCGCACCTCCAATCTTTAGGTTCTCTGTCTGGGGTCTTCCCAGAACGAATGAACCGAAACTCATACTTCTCTCAACATTCTGTTCGGAAAAGCCGACGCTTCCGAGCGAAGAGAAAGAAGTCAATGATCTGTAGTTACCTGTTATTCCCCCGCCACCCCAGTCCGCCAGGGGGGTTCCAAACGCTATCAACAGGCCTATAAGAATGAAGGCCACAACCAGCAACACCGCGAAAGACATACTTTCGTCCATTCTTTTAATAATTTGTGGGGAAAGTTTAAATATGCAGGTTGAGTATGGTTTTATGAAAATTTTTAAGGTTCATTATGCATTTCCAGACACTTCTCTGGTCAGTGGTAAATTTTTAAAGTTTATTGTCTTAGGAATGTAATATGAGTTCAGAAGAACACAAAGGCAATTTAAAAAATTATGCACTTTTGGCAGCAGGTTTAACACTGACAGCAGTGGCAATAAAAAAAGGTCCAGAGATATACGAAAGTGTAGCAGAAAAGATAAGGAAGATAAGGACGGACAATTTTATTAAAAGAAGAAGGAAGTTTGACTATTGTTAAAACTCTAATTCTCAATCCTAACGAACTTCAAATAGATCAGAACAGCTGAAATGATCATGATTATAATTCCAAAATCGCTGATTCCCGGGAATTCTGCAGGTGTCCCTATTATTATTTCCAGCCAATCGCTTTCTAAAATCTGTGGGTCGACCGTGGAGGTCGCAGTCGCAGTCAGATTGAAGGACCCGAAAGATTTTGGATATAGAATTGCTCTAACCTCTTTGAATTCCTGAGGATTCATGCCCAAATCGATATCTTGATTTCCTGTTTCCTCAAATACTATATCTGATAAATCTAGCGAAAGGTGTATTATATCACTTATAAGCTGGGAGTTTCTGACGATAATTTTTATTACTGCCTTTCTGGCTATGATTGCCTGGAATCTCTCGTCTATCTCAAACCTAACCATTCCCAGGAATATCCTTGTATACGTATCGAATCCTGACTTGGTTTCCCAGTTGCCTGCGTTGTCTATTGCTAGCGACCGGAAGTGGAAAGTGTATTCGTCGATATCCGTAGTTCCTGCCACCAACCCTGCATCAAATGTTATGTTCGTTTCCGTTGTGCATTCACCGTCAAAGAAGGTTATGTTTGTAATAGGTTCTTCCGGTTCTCCTGGAGGTTGGTACTTATACTGGATTACGTAACAATCTATTCCGGACAAATCATCCGTCCCATTCCATGATAAGTTAAAGGACGTATCTGTTGTGTATGTTGTGAGTATTTTTACTGATGATGTCGGAGGTGTTTGGTCAACCATGAATTCAACCGGGGTTGAGAGTCCTGTGTTGTCTGCACTGTCATTCGCTGCTGCGCACACCCAGACATGGGTTGAGATGGTCTGAGGTGAGGAAAGGGTGTAGGAAGCGTGGGTGGAAGGGCAAGAGCCTGGGTCTGAGGTGTAGGTTAACAGAACGTAAGACCCTGAATCGCAACCGCTGTCACCCGTGTCCGAGCAGGAAACAGTCGCTGTCTCGTCCGTATTGCTCCAGCCAGCTGGAGCTCCGGTGACAGAGACAGTTGGTGGTATCTGGTCAACCATGAATTCGACCGGTGTTGATACCCCCATGTTATCATAGCTGTCATTCGCAACTCCGCACACCCAGACATGGGTTGAGATGGTTTGCGGGGAGGAAAGGGTGTAGGAGGGATATTCTGTTGGGCAAGAGCCCGGGTCTGAGGTGTAGGTTTCGAGCATGTATGTGGTTGGGTCGCAACCGCCAGGTGCGTTGCTTGAGCATGAAACACTCGCTGTCGCATCCGTGTTGCTCCAATCGGGGGGAGCACCCGTAACGCTAACTGTCAGTTGGATGGAGTCAACTGTGAATGTGTAGTCTGTGTTATCCAAATTAAGGTTCCATCCTCCATTGGCTTCAAAATCTGACCATAGTCCGCAGTAATCGATCGTCCAGGTCCCTAGCGGATCTGTTGGCTGTATCTGGTAGGAGAAGGTTAGATCCCCAGAACCCCAGTTGTCGAAGAATATTGTGGAACCGTCTGGTTTTATAACACTACATTCTGCCAGAATTGTGAATCCGGATGGTGTGTTTGACACGCCGTTAAGTGTTATCGTTATCGTATCGCCTGCGTAATAAGTTCCGCTAGGTTGTGTGTATGAGGTCCAAAATCCTATAACCTGTGTTGAAATACCTCCTGTCGTGCAGGAAGTGTAACTATTAGAACACACATGCTGAGGACCGCATTTGTATGAATCCGTCCTTCCGCAGTTCGAGTTTATCCATCTCCTCTCATCCGGAGGATTAACAGCAGGAGCTGAACAGTTCAAAAGACACCCCCCACCTGCATAACAGTTATCGTTACCATCACATATACCTCCTGGGCAGGAAATTCCGCATATCTGCTGGTAGCATACATTAGCTATTATTCCATCGCTATAACCCACACTACTCCAAGAGTCGGCGTTGTTCCTCGCTCTAACATTGAAATAGTATGTTTGCCCCTGGGAAAGACTCAAATCGCTTCTCGTGATTTCTGTGTTCATCCCTGTTGATGTCCAGTCAACTTCACTGTTCCAACCTGAACTCGGATATTGGTCAGTCCCTATTGCATACTGATATTCTGCTATTCCTGACTCTGGGTCGGAAGAAGACCAGGTTGCATGCAGAGTTGTCAAAGAGGATGTTTGCTCTCCGTCGTCTGTTACAACAGGTGTTGTTGGCGGGCTCGTGTCCACCATCAGTTGTGAAGAAACATCTATATCGTTATTTCCTGCATTATCCTCAACCCATAAACATATCCAGTCATTGTGATTCGTATTTACTGTTATACTCGAGCTTGTTGTTGAAGAAGTGTAGTCGGTTTTAGAGGTTGAACATACCCCATCAGAGTCGAAATAATACCATTTGGTTGATACACACCCTGAACCTCCAGTGTCAGAGCAACTCAACGTTATATCATCCGAGGTCACCCATGACGTGGATTCATCACTTATGTCTGCAATGGGGTCGGTCTTTTCTATCCTGAATTCAACCGGGGTTGAGAATCCAGTGTTATCCACGCTATCATTCGCTGCTGCGCAAACCCAGACGTGGCTTGAGATGGTTTGCGGGGAGGAAAGGGTGTAGGAAGCGTGGGTGGAAGGACATGAACCTGGGTCTGTACTGTAGGTTAACAAAACGTATGTTCCTGAATCGCAACCACTACCAACAGCAGGGTCTGAACATGAAACACTCGCTGTCGCATCCGTGTTTTGCCAGTTTACAGGGGCGCCTGTCACGGAAACAGTCGGGGGTGTTTTGTCTATCAAGAATGTGTAATCTGTGTTATCGAACTGAAGATTCCATCCCTCGTTAGCCAGGAAATCCGACCAGAGACCACAGTAATCCAGCGTCCATGTACCTTCAGAATCCCCTGATTGTATGATGTAGGAGAAACTCAAATCCCCAGAGCCCCAGTTATTGAAATAGATGACAATACCATCTGGTTTTATAACACTGCATTCCGCTACGATGGTAAAGCCACTCGGGTTGCTAGAAATTCCGCTTAACGTTATCTGGAACGTGTCTCCAACTCCGAAAGATCCAGATGGGTATGTATAAGACGACCAAGAACCTGTCACCTCCATTGGACTTCCTCCTGTCGTGCAGGAAGTGTAGCTATTTGAACACACCTTCTGCAGTCCGCATTTGTAGGATCCTGTTCTCCCGCAATTGGAATTTTGCCAGATTCTCTGGTTTCCAGAGCCTGGATTCGGAGTGGTACAATCCAAAAAACATCCTCCGTCTGTGTAACAATTATTAGGATCGGTCCCGTTACAGATTCCAGGTTCTCCTGTACATGATTCTCCGCAAACCTTACCCACGCACGGTCCTGTCTCCAGGTGAAAGATACTGCTCTGTATTACAGATTCCTGGTTGCCTGCCGAATCTTCGGAATAAAAGCATACCATTTTGTCACAAATCTGGCCTTGCGGGCAGGTGACAGTCCCTGATGTCGCTTCTGTGTAACCAGTGGGAGGTGTCCCGCAGGTTTCTATGTCATCTATTATTCTATAATAGGTTTTGTCACAGCCCGATCCACCTGTGTCTGAACATGTCAATGTGAAATCCGCTTGGCTGCTTCCTGTAAAGTCCCCTCCATCCGGGCTTATGGTTGTTGCTGGCGTATCAATGTCCACCATCAGCTGTGAAGAAACGTCTATATCGTTATTTCCTGCATTGTCCTCAACCCATAAACATAGCCAGTCGTTGTGATTCGTGTTTATCGTTATACTCGAGCTTGTTGTTGAGGAGGTGTAGTCTGTTTTAGAGGTTGAACATGTCCCGTCAGAGTCGAAATAATACCAATTATTTGTTGTACATCCAGAGCCTCCTGTATCAGAGCAACTCAATGTTATATCATCTGAACTAACCCACGTGCCTGAGACTCCTGTTATGGAAGCGGTGGGACCTGTCGCATCAACCATAAGTTGGGTAGAAACCGCGATATCGGAGTTCCCAAAGGTATCCTCAACCCATAAACATAGCCAGTCGTTACGATCCGTGTTTACTGTTATACTTGAATCAGTTGTTGAGGAAGTGTAGTCGGACTTCGAAGTTGAACACGTCCCATCCGAATCAAAGTAATACCATTTCGTCGGAAGGCAATCAGCACCCGATGTTCCATAGCAATCCAGGGTGACAGTTAGATTACATGGGTAGGGGTCCTGATTTACTGGATGATAACACATAATACTTAAAGTACCATCAAGTAAATAACTCAAACTTGTAGGAGGAACTACTGAGTAACTGATAGTCGTGGTCGGAGCTGCCGGACCAAACTTTATTTTGGAAGAAACATCTGTTTCATAAGAACCTGGGGTTGAACTGGCTGATGCAAAACCACCGAATCTCCAGAACCACATTTCTGGGGACGTCTGAGTGGTTTCCTGGTTGCCTGCATTGTCTCTCGAGTAGTATTTAACATTATAATAAGCGGACGTGACGTCTTCTCCGAAAGTTTCCATTACAGCATCAAAAGAAATGTTAAACGGATAGGAATAGACAGTGTCCGGGTTGCATGTACTTGGGTAATCTGTGCAATTAGGAGGAGCAATACCGCCAGGCGGTCCACTGGTCGGGTAGCATATCCTTTCTAGGTCTACGCAATACATCGTGACATCGCAATCGCCTTCTGTGTCTGAACAAGCTAAAAATATTTCATCCGAACTAACCCATGTGGTGGAAACGTCTGTTATGGAAGCAACTGGAAGTGGTATGCTTGCCTTGCATTCGGCTCCGTTCCAGTAGGGCGAACTATCCGGGCAGCAGTGGGAAGTGCCGGTGATAGGACTCAGGTGACATCCGTAGTTATTCTTGGTGCAGCATTCGTCGTCGGAAGCGCATGCATCACCCTCCGCTCTCCTGCATCTTTTATTACTCTGGTATGAGATCTTGCCGGAGAAGAAAGCCTTGTTAGGATAAACTCCGTATCCGTTGCTCCGGCTAAGTTCCCCGCCGGCACAATCCTCAGGACAGTTAAATTCATCTTCACCAGGATCACAAGTTCCATCACCGCACTCTGGCGGAGGCGGTGGAGGAGGTGGTGGTGGAGCTGCCACATCCATACAGCAGCCACTTTCGCATTGACAGTCCCATCCTTCTGTGCAGGACTCTCCATACTGTCTTGGTGGTTTGCAAAAACCTCTCTCACAAACATAATTCAAATGGTTTACATCAATTCCACAAAAGGCACCGCTTGGCATGCCGTATTGACTTGCATACACGCTATAATCCTCGCAGCCGGTACAACCCCTCACAAAGCATTCATCAACATGTGTACAATCCAGACATCTATCATAAAAGTTGTCATTACTTTTCTCCTGATTGAAGCAGTAACCCCGCTCATCCATATTGAAAGCTGCACAAAAACCCAGCCCGCCACCGGTTAGTTTGCGAACACCACTCCCAGCCGGCTCCTCTTTATAAGAATCTGGATCGAGTCTATCATGTCTGGTAACCGAACAACAATCCACATACTGATTTGCCTGAGTACAATCAGCAGCCACATTATGTGCGAAAAACGAGAACAGCAAAATGGGTAAAAAAATTAAGACTAATTTAGAAGAAAGACTTCTGGCACCCACGGTATCCCCCTTATATAGATATTTATTATCAGGTTATTTAAAGTGCTACTTCCTTGAAACAAGTTTAAGGTAGATCAGAACCGAGAATATCAGAAGTAAACATATTGCAAACCAGCTCAGTCCTGGGAATTCTGCGGGTGTTACGATCTTTAATTCCACCCAATCGGTATCCGTAAGCTGTGGGTCGTTTGCGGAGGTCGCGGTTACAGTTAGATTGAAGGTTCCCAGTGAACTCGGATATATTTTTGCTACCGCTTCCCTGAATTCCTGAGGATTCATGTCCAAATCTATGTTCTGGTTGCCTGTCTCATCGAATTTCGCTTCTTGCATGTTTAGCGATAGGCGGATCGTATCTGCTATCAGTTGACCGTTTCTGACAACTATCGTTATGATTCCTTTTTGGGCAAGGGTTACATGAAATCTCTCATCAATCGCGAACTTTACCATCCCCAGGAATATCTTTGTGTACGTATCAAATCCTGACTTGGTTTCCCAGTTGCCTGCGTTGTCTTTCGCTAGCGACCGGAAGTGGAAGGTGTAGCCGTCAAGGTTAGAACTTCCCACCACCAGTCCTGCGTCAAATGTTGTGTTTGTTTCAGTTGTGCATTCACCATCAGAGAATGTTATGTTAAATATCTCTGATTCTGGTCCTTCCAGTGGCTCATATTTATACTGTATTACATAGCAGTCTATTCCGGACGCATCGTCCGTCCCATTCCAGGCAAGGTCAAAACTTGTTTCTGTTGTGTAAGAATTGATCATTCTTACGCTTGATATTGGAGGTGTTTGGTCAACCATGAATTCAACCGGGGTTGAGAGTCCTGTGTTGTCTGCACTGTCATTCGCTGCTGCGCACACCCAGACATGGGTTGAGATGGTCTGAGGTGAGGAAAGGGTGTAGGAAGCGTGGGTGGAAGGGCAAGAGCCTGGGTCTGAGGTGTAGGTTAACAGAACGTAAGACCCTGAATCGCAACCGCTGTCACCCGTGTCCGAGCAGGAAACAGTCGCTGTCTCGTCCGTATTGCTCCAGCCAGCTGGAGCTCCGGTGACAGAGACAGTTGGTGGTATCTGGTCAACCATGAATTCGACCGGTGTTGATACCCCCATGTTATCATAGCTGTCATTCGCAACTCCGCACACCCAGACATGGGTTGAGATGGTTTGCGGGGAGGAAAGGGTGTAGGAGGGATATTCTGTTGGGCAAGAGCCCGGGTCTGAGGTGTAGGTTTCGAGCATGTATGTGGTTGGGTCGCAACCGCCAGGTGCGTTGCTTGAGCATGAAACACTCGCTGTCGCATCCGTGTTGCTCCAATCGGGGGGAGCACCCGTAACGCTAACTGTCAGTTGGATGGAGTCAACTGTGAATGTGTAGTCTGTGTTATCCAAATTAAGGTTCCATCCTCCATTGGCTTCAAAATCTGACCATAGTCCGCAGTAATCGATCGTCCAGGTCCCTAGCGGATCTGTTGGCTGTATCTGGTAGGAGAAGGTTAGATCCCCAGAACCCCAGTTGTCGAAGAATATTGTGGAACCGTCTGGTTTTATAACACTACATTCTGCCAGAATTGTGAATCCGGATGGTGTGTTTGACACGCCGTTAAGTGTTATCGTTATCGTATCGCCTGCGTAATAAGTTCCGCTAGGTTGTGTGTATGAGGTCCAGGTTCCTGTTACCTGTGTTGAACTCCCTCCTGGAGTGCATGACGTGTAACTGTTGGAACACACATGCGAATCTCCGCACTTGTATGACCCTGTCCTCCCACAGTTCGAGTTTACCCATCTCCTCTCGTCCGGAGGACTAACAGTAGGAGCTGAACAGTCCAACATACAGCCTCCGTCTGCATAACATAGTCCGTCAGGACCATCGCAAACCCCTGGGTTAAACAGGCAGTTCTCTCCGCACACCCTGCCCATGCAGTCCCTTGCCTGCCATTCACCATTATTACACCTTGCTGACAAACTTGGGTGATCATCACCGTGGTTGTAACACACGCTATTCCAAACACAATCACTATCTTGGTTGCAGCATGCATCATCATTCGGATCGTCAGTGCATGCAAAAGCATCGCAATCCCTGGTTTTAACGTACTCGTTGTTGTCATCAGTGCAGCAATTCGAAACATCACCTCCCAGGTTCCAGTTACCCGTTCCCAAACATGCATCACAGTAGTTCTGATTGTCATCAGGGTCTTCACTGGTAAAAACGCACGCGCCTCCGGAACAGGTATATTCTGAATACGTACACCCTGGGCATGAGCCAGAACAACCGTCATAGGCGTTGCAATCTTCTACCGATGAATCATCCACCCAACTTGTGTGGTCCGTACACACTCCGTTGCAGTAATAATCGTGAAATCTTCTGCGTGTCCTTACCTCGTCACCAGAACAGTAATTTACAAATGGATCGTAGTAATCCGTGTTTCTGTTGGAATAACTGTAGAGACAGCTGCCATCAGTACAGTAATAATCCCTGTCTTCACAACCATCTGAGTATGGGTAACATCCGTCGCCACCACCGCAGTCGTAACCGTTGTTTGAAACCCTCAGATAATCAACCTCGTAATGCGCCCAGGGAGAAGTGGCAACATCTATTCTTATGCTGCATATGTCTTGGCTGTCCCAACCGCTAACACCGCTTATATCCTTTTCGAGCACGTGCCAATTGCTGTCATCCGGAACGTTCCCTATAATATCACCGCACTGGAGAGAGCTGCAAGCCCCTGCATTCCAATCGTTGTCAATCTGCCATAAAACCCATAAATCTTGAGCACTCCCGTTGTCGTGCCTTGCCCTGACTGTAACAACCGGGTAGTTGGCGGCATTGAACTTGTCATGGTCAAAAAGGTCATACCAGCAGGGACCACCGCTGTTGGTATCAGTCCATATGTAGTAACGCAATCCGCCTAAATTACACCCCGCGGGGTTATTTGCACCAGAGGTAATGCCATGAGCAGTTCCTCCGCTGACCTCAAAATATCCTCCCCAGCCAGGACGGAGACACTCGCTGCTACCCCAGAAGCCAGAGTACTCGCCGTCGAATTCATAAATGCTTTTATAATAACAGTCTGGATCTTGACTCGTTTTATCGATCGTGAATACATTGCTTAGTTTTACACTCTCGGAATTTCCATTATTGTCAATACTGTAGAAACATACCCTTCTGTTACAGACCTGTCCCGCCGGACACGTTACCGTTCCCGATGTTCCCTGCGGGTAAGGAGTTGCTGGACATGATTGACCATCATTTATGATCTGGTAATGGGTTGTATCGCAACCAGAACCGGCGTCTGTACAGATTAAATTGAAAATTACATCATCATTATTCCAGGGCACCCCATTCGGTATTATTGTCGTTGTTGGCGGGGTTGTGTCATCAGGGCAGAGTGCTGCATCAGTCCTGCATTCAGGCACGGTTTCATCGCAAATCTCTGTGGCAGCACATGTCTGATCAGTGCCCCAGGAACCATAGGTAGTGCTTCCTGTACAACTACTTGAACTTCCGGAACAATATCGGTTGTTCGTCCTCTTCTCAAGTGTGGCCCCACAGCCGTTTGCATCACCTCCCGTACATCTGTACTCGTCCCAGGTGTTGCAGACCGTAGAGGTCGGTTCATAGCAGCCCCGATAAGTACCTGTGGTGCAGCAGACGCCCGAAGAGCATTGGGTGTCAACACAGACGTTTCCGCAGCATGCTCCACCACAACAGATAAAAGTCCCTGATACAGAGCAGTCACATCCCTGGTTTAGAGGTACCCTGCAAACCGTGCCGCATTGCGCCCAACAGGGATCCCCGCGTTGATCGCAGCACCAACCATCATTCTTACATCCGCCATCCCCCTGATCATAAGATCTTGACGGATTCCAGGGATTTGGACCACCAGATGTGATGGCCTCGCAATCGCACATGTCCCTCCCAGTCCATGTGCATTCCCAGTTGGCGCATCGTGCAGCACTCGGGCAATCAGGGTCACGGAGAGTGTTTCCGCAAGCGTTTGTTCCGCTTGCGCAGTCGTTGGAACCGCATGTATCATACCCCTGATATACCCAGTCACAGTCACACCATGTACATCCGCTGTCAGCCTTACAATCGCTCTCCGATTTACCCGTACATCGAGCGAGTCCCTTACATAGCTGCTGTCTGTATGGTGTGGCAGAAGCCAAATTCTCAACTATAAATGAGGATGCTATAAAGATTACAACACATATCAGAAAAATCCTGACAAAATTATTTTTCATCACTTAATAATTTGTATAACTCAAATAATTAATTAATTACCTTTTCGAAACAAGTTTAAGGTAGATCAGAACCGAGAATATCAGAAGTAAACATATTGCAAACCAGCTCAGTCCTGGGAAATCTGCAGGCATGAATACTATTATCCCAAGGTTGTCGGAATCATCGAGCGTTGGATCCGCAATGAGTGATTGGGCATCAAGATTCAGGACATAACCTTCCGTGCCTGAAGGGAAGAGTCTCACATAAACTATTTTCTCTTCTTGGGGATTAAGGGAAACGTTGATGTCTTGTTGATCATTCTCCACGAATCTTGCATACTCTGAATCAAGCTCCAGATAAACCCTGTCAAAGGTTGCCTGGATATTCCGAACTTCTATCCCTATTATGTCAGATCTGCCCAGCCTTATATGAAGCACTCCCTTTGGAATGAAGTTTGCCAGAGGATGGTCATACATTGTGAAGGTATAGTAGTATGGTTGTGGCGGGTTCCATTCATCCTGCAGGCCCCTTTCCCCATAAACCCAATAGCTTATCTGCGTTCTACGCGGGTACGGACCTGCAGTGAGGTTTATGGAGTAAACATTGTTTCTGGTATCAGAGGTTATTCCTCCTGTCATGGGATCCGAACCAGGGGTGTGGTTGTAATAGGTAAGTGTGAAGTTCAGTATACCAACGCTGGGAGTCCTGTTTTCAGCTATTATGGTGATAATCCTGTCCGCAGAGGTTTTGCCTTCGTTTGGAATTGTGAATCCTGAAAGTGTATCTACAGCGTAGACATTCGTCAGGACAGGGATGAAAATCATTATTTTCGTATCGTTTGTTGTCTTTATTTCCTGGTTGCCTGCGATATCCGTAGCTATCGATCTGAAGTAGAAGGTGTATCTGTTGGGTGGTGCACCTACTGTTGCCTCTGCATCGAATTCTGTTGTTGTCTGGGTCGTACAGGTGTCTCCATTAACTGAAAGGTCTGCCCAGTCAGTAAGCGACAGCGTATCGTTGTATCTGTACTGGATCGTGTAACAGTCTATACCGCTCTCATTGTCGCTCCCTGTCCATGATATGTTGAATCTCACATCGGTTATGAAACTCGGGAGTGGGAGGACGTTTGAGGCCGGAAGTTCATCATCAATTCCAACGTTGCTTGCGGATTCGTTGTTCTCATTCCCTAAATTATCGATTGCTCTCACACGGAATGTGTAGAGGCCATCTTTCACTGAAGTTATACTGAACGGGGATGTCCATGTTGGGTCGTTATCGGTCATTAAAACCCATTGTCCGGGGCCTGTTGAATTTTCCCACCTGTAAAAAACTGAATCAACCCCCATAATCGAGTCAATAACAGTTGCTGTTACCGTGAAATCGGAAGTGTACCATGTGTCTGGGGTGGGGATGGTTATCGTGATGCTTGGCGGGGTCACGTCTATCGTTACGTCAACCGTAGCGTTTGCTTCATGCCCTAGCGTGTCGTTCGCTTTAACCCTTATTGTATACGTTCCATCAGCCAAACCACTTATATCAAAGTTCGCTGTGAAGAAGTCTGTTCCTGTTGTTCTCGCCATTGGAGTCCATGGTCCGTTGGTCCCACTCTCCCAACGGTAAACGACTGAATCTATGTTCGACCACGTATCCGTTGCGGTTGCATTAACAAGGAAATTTGAGTTGTGAAGGCTTCCGTCTGACGGGGAGTTGATAGTTACTACAGGTGATGACATGTCAACGGTGAAATCAAAATCTGTTTGGTTCAACGACAATTCCCAGCCTTCATTGCCAAGGAAATCTGACCATAGACCACAGTAATCCAGTGTCCATATCCCTTCGGGATCCGCTGCCTGTATCGCGTAGGAGAAAACAAGATTGCCTGAGCCCCAGTTATTGAAATATATAGCATCACCGTTCGATTTGTCCACTTTACATTCTGTTAAAATTGTGAAGCCTGATGGGTTGTTCGAGATACCGTTAATCGTTATTTGAAACGAATCTCCCAATTTATAAGAACCGGATGGTTGTGCGTATGAAGACCATGTTCCGTTAACCTCTCTTGAACTCCCTCCTGGAGTGCATGACGTGTAACTGTTGGAGCACACGGAATCATTTGCACACTTGTATGACCCTGTCCTCCCACAGTTCGAGTTTACCCATCTCCTCTCGTCCGGAGGACTAACAGCAGGAACTGAACAGTCCAAAAGGCATCCTCCGTCTGTGTAACAATTTCCCCAGTCACCATCACATATTCCTGCGATTACCAGACAGTCCTCTCCGCATTGCTTGTTCATACATGGGTGTATTCCAAACTGGAAGACACTGCTCTGCTTCACGGATTCAGTGTTCCCTGCCAAATCCGTGGAGTAAAAACATATTCTTTGGTCACACGTTTGTCCGAAGGGACAGGTTAGTGTCCCGGATGCTCCTTCTGTAAAGTCTGTAGGAGGTGTTCCGCAGGAGTCCGTGTCATTTATTATCTGATAATAGTTCTTGTCACAATTGGATCCTCCCGTATCCGTGCAGGTTAACGTGAAGTCCACGTCGGTCTGCCCCCTGAAATCCCCTCCGTTCGGATTTATTGTCGTGGTAGGAGCTGCCGTGTCCGACCAGACACCGCTAACGCATGTGGAGCCTGTCACGCTTGGGTGGTCAGCTCCGTTGGCGTAACACACGCTTTGCCAAACACAATCATTCGCTTGGTCACAGCACGCGTCATCGCTCTGACTGTCCGTGCAGGCGTATCCGTCACATTTTCTGCTTCTGTTGTATTCTCCCGAATCGTCACCGCAGCAGACAGTCGCAGCTATTTCCCCTCCTATGTTCCATCTAACAGGGCCGGCAATAGCTAAACAGGCTGCTGATCTGGCGTCTCCGCCCTCCCAAGTTCCCGCGTTACAATATGCCTTGTTAGGGATTGCAGGAGCTGAAGTTCCGCCTGAGGCCGTGCAGACATCGTTGTACGTACAATCATTGGATGCGTCACAGCATGTTGTAATTCCGTTGTTGTAATCGGTTGATGGGGAATCTGCACCCGCGGTTTCAGTTGTTCTGTATTCATTGTTGTCATCACCACAGCACACGCTTGCAGCTGTTTCGCCCCCTAGGTTCCAGTAACCTGAACCGACTATCGCGTTGCATGCGGCTTGCGCATCATCCCCACCCTGCCAAGTCCCTGAGGAGTTGCAGTAGGCCCTGTCAGGGATTGCAGGGTCGGATACCTGACCTGAAGCCTTGCAGACATCCGTATAACCATAACCACTGTAGGCACAATCATTGTCCGCATCGCAACAAGATGTGGTATCGTCCTTATAGTTTGCAGGGGCGTCCGTGCCACCTGCCTCGTTGATAACGTATTCGCTAGCATCATCACCGCAGCATTCGCTTGCGGCGGTTTCACCTCCCAGGTTCCATCCTATTCCGCCGTCCCCTGTCGTTACATCACAGCTCGCCACACAATAGGTTGAAGATTCGTCAGGGTTTTCCCACGTTCCTCCATCACAGTAGGAATTTCCAAAAACACCTGTTCCGTAACATGCGCCCGTGTCACGGCAGTTTCCGCCCCCGCCAACGCAATCCGTGTCTGCTGAACAGCATGCCTCCGTATCCGAACCGCAGCTTCCCTGATTTGAAGAATCATCACAAGTCCTTTTGTACTGGTTGTTATCGTCACCACAGCAGACGGTTGGGTCAACCTCTCCTCCAAGATTCCAGTTGCCAGAACCGACTATCGCGTTGCAGGCAGAAGTGTACTCGTCTCCTCCATACCAGGTATTGACAGCGCAGGATTCCTGACCGGTATTGCAGCACCAAGCCATGTCTGGAATTGCATCAGTGGATGCCTGGTCAGAAGCATAACATCTGTCAGGGCTCCCACCACGGCTCACGGCGCAGTCCGTGCCCGCATCACAACACGTTGTGGCGCCGTCGTTATACCCTGAAGGAAGGTCAGTCCCTCCGCCAGTTTCCGAAATCATATATTCGCTTGCATCGTCACCGCAGCAGTTGTTTGAAGCAATTTCTCCTCCAATGTTCCAACCTATACCATCATCCCCGGATGTTATATCACAGGTAGAATCGCAGTAGCCTGAGGCTTCGTCAGGGTCTTCCCAGCTTCCGGCGTCGCAGTAGGAATTTCCAAATGTTCCAGGGCCAATACACCGGCCAGAATTTCTGCAGGCTCCGCCCTGGTCAACACATTTGCTATTAGTACTACAGCAGGCTTCGGTGTCCGAACCGCAGCTTCCCTGCGCTGAAGAATCAACACACGTCCTCTTGTACTCGTCCGCATCGTCACCACAGCACTGATCGCCAGCGGAAGAGGCCTCTCCGCCCAGCTGCCAGTAACCTGTACCCATACATGTGTTACACCTGTTTTCATTGGAATCCTGGTCATACCAAACCCCAGTGACGCAGACCCCATCATGCCTGCAAGCGGCACTGCCCTG
The DNA here is from genome assembly GCA_964347025.1 of uncultured archaeon. Lineage (GTDB taxonomy): Archaea > Aenigmatarchaeota > Aenigmatarchaeia > QMZP01 > QMZT01 > CS3-C152. The sequence goes on from CAYFWU010000006.1 coordinate 43,976, forward strand.
AGAAATGGGAGGATAACATCCACCATCATCTGCACAGTCATTCGCAGTGCTGCAGCATAGGATTCTGGTTCCAGAGCATGTGAAGGATTCAGGGGCATTTGTCCCTCCTATAGAACACCCGTCTATCTGAATCTCGTTGTTATCATCACCGCAACATTCTGTATCACCTGCCTGAGCGTCTCCGGTGGCCTCTCCGAACAACCTCCAGTTAACGTTCCAACTATAAGGACTGGCTTCGCATGTATTACAGTGGGATTGCTGACTGTCAAGATCTTCTGCACGAGAATCACATTTGCTGGGGTCAGCCTCCGTTCCGGCCCCTGCGCAGTAGTAATCTGTGTATGTACAATAACTTCCCGGGCAGGGGTCCGGCGGTGCTCCATTTACGATAACACGTATGGTGCATCCCGAGGGGCCGTATGTATCGCAGTTGTAATCCGTGTAAAGGCACCTGAATCCAGGGTAGCCGGTGGCGTAACGTTCCCTCAAAGTGTTGCTGTCGACGCACGCATCAGGGAAAGTCGTAATGGTAGGTGTATTCCTGCATTCGTTAATCCTTAAATTGCATCTGTCCCTTTCTCGATAGCAAACCCCTGGTATTGATGGCCAATCGCCATTATCGGTGTCCCATGCATCACAGCAGTCAGCATCCGAATCGCAATATTGCCCCAAGACCAGAGGGATGCTGGAGAAAACGATGAAAAAATAGAGCATAACAGTTAAAATCAGAACATATGTTTTAGCCATGATTTATTATTATTATAAATTCTTTATTAAGTTAAACTTCTGCTTCCCCCACTCCACAATGAGGGCGTGGAATTCCTTGTAGATTCCGACGTCCCTCGGTAAATTTTTCTCGAAATAGTTTCGAAGGCTTTCGTAGTTCCCCTTCGTTCTTATTCCGAGGTTTCGAACGAATCTCTTCGTGTAGGCATCTATCACGAAATACGGACGTTCGCAAGCATAGAGGAGGATCGAATCGCACGTCTCGAAACCTATTCCCTTCACTTCGAGCAGTTCTTCTCTTTCCACGTTCTTCCTGAAGTTTTCAAAGCTCCCGAAATCCAAGACAAATCTAGCGAACTTCTTTAAACGTTCGGCTTTCTGTTTGTAAAACCCGGAGGGTCTTATTATTTCTTCCAGTTTTTTGGTTTCTGTAGAAAGAGTGTCTTCAGGGGAGAGTATTCTATTCTTTAGAAGGTTTTCCAAAGCCCTCTCCACGTTCCTCCAGTTCGTGTTCTGCGTTAGGATCGCGCCAACGCAAACCTCCCATTCCTTCGGCCTGAAACCCCTTATCATGGGCCACCAGTTCTGTTTTCCGTATTCTTTAAGAAGTTTTTCGTATACCTTCAGCAAGTCCATGAGAATATTTTAATACCTAAAAATAAAACTTATCGCATGAATGTTTCGGTCGTGGTTTTCGATTACGGAAATACTCTCGTACTCGATCCTTTCGATAAGGTTATGAAGTTAAAGGCGAACGACTTCCAGAGAATCATAGAGAAGGAGAAATACGAGGTCAGGAGGATCAAAATCGTGAACTGCTGGACCAAGGCGAATGAGTCTGTGGAGTATCCATTCTGCGGTCATTTCTATCAGGAAATCCCCATAGTAAAAAACTTCCTGGAAAGACTTGGTGTTCTGAGAAAGGACAGGAATAGACTGGCGAATGAACTTCTTGCTGCCTACAGGGAAGGCCTGAAGATAGTTCTCAAGAAGGACAGGAGGATCAGGGGTGTTAAAGAGGTCTTGAGAGAACTGAAAAGGAGAGGGAAGAGGTTAATTGTTTTGAGTAATGACAGGGCGGACGGGGCGAGGTCTGTTTTCTCCTGGACAGGGCTTGACAGATTTTTCGAAAAGATTATTATCTCTGAAACGCTCAGAATGGAAAAGCCCGATCCCCGGATATTCAAATACCTGATCAAGATATCAGGAATGGAAAAAGATGATATAGTATACGTAGGTGATGATCCTGAGAAGGATATAAGGCCCTCGAAAGAATTGGGAATGAAATCCATATTCTTGAAACACCCCGAGAGTTTGTCGGTTCCCGGCTGGAGAAATTACAAGGTTAAGCTAGCCAAAAAACACAAGCCTGATTTTGTTATAAAAGATCTGAAAGAACTTTTAAACATCATACACTAATGATTTCTCTTCCTAACGGATCTGAAAATAGAATAGAAGAGAACGAAGAATGGAAGTATTTCGAGTCTTCCCAGTAACATGCAGATCATCAGAACGAACTTTCCTGCAGGATTAATGCCTGCTATATCTATAGTTGTCAATCCGACCGTTCCCTCGGCAGAGGCGGAAACGAAAAATGAATCTATCGGAGCGTATCCCATAAAACTCAAAATGAGGGTGGAAACAATCAGGATCAGAATGTAAATGAAGGAGAATATCGAAATTATTGTCAGCTCCTCTTCTCTTATAATCTTACTGCCGAACTTGAAAGGCACGACAGCAGAGGAAGGATAAGAAATCTTTTTGCTGAGCCAGGAAACCGCCTTACCCAGTATTCCGAATCTAACCAGTTTCAGTCCACCGGCTGTTGATCCAGCGAATGCACCTATTATCATAAGTATGGGCAAAAGTATCTTGGAGAGTTCTGGGTAGCTTGAGGTCAGTGTAAAACCACTTCCCGTCAGGGCTGAGAATGTCTGGAAAACCCCGATCCTGAAAGGCTCGAGGCCAGAAAGAAATGACAGAGAAACCAGCACTGAAAAAATTACTATTATTGCCCAAAACAAACGGACTTCACTGTTTTTCACATATTCCATAAACTTTCTTTTGAAGAGTTTGTCGTGGATAAAGAAAGAGGTTGCTCCCAGAACCATCATTAAAATCATAACTATTTCTATTAACGGGTTGTTGTAAGCTCCGATGGACTCGTTCTTTATAGAGAAGCCTCCGGTTGCGATGGAGGTGAACGCATGATTGAAGGAATCGAATAAAGGCATGCCGGCCAGAGAAAACAGGATAATTCCTGTAACAGTGTAAATAAGATAGATAATGAAGATTCTCTTTACAGTGGAGTAAACACCTGCCTCTATCCTATGTGAATGGCCCTCTGCCTTGTAGATGTAATAGGAAGACATCCCGGGAGAGGACATTAACAAAAGGAAAATAACAAGTATACCCACACCCCCTATCCATTGGGTGAGCGACCTCCAGAATAGGATAGGGAAGGGAAGGCTCTCTGGATTGACTGTTGTCAAACCCGTGGTTGTGAAACCTGAAACGGATTCAAAGAGCGAATCTATCGGACTGAGATGATCGAGGTAGGCTATTGAACCCAGAAGGGAAACAGTTACGAACGTTAAGCTTGCCAGAATCATTGCAGAGCTCAGGTCCAAGGGTTCCCTCTCGAATTTTTTATAGAGTGTCACGCCTATTGCAAAAGATATTACCGCTCCCAAGAGAAAGGGAATGTAAACATCCTCGGCAAAGATTACACTGACCGCTATGGGTAACAGCATCAGTATCGCCAGTATTCCCAGCATCAGGCCAAGATAAGAAAGAACTGATCTGAAATTCATAATTTATAATGTAATTAATGCAATAATAAATTGTGTCTGAAGGGGCTCCGTGGTTTTTGAAAGGAGAATTGGTATGAAGGGTTTCATGCATGTGGTTGAGGTAATACTCGTTGTTTTACTTATCTTTTTTGTATTCGTCCAGTTCTCTGCCATACCGAGGATCTCGACTGAATGGTCCGATGTAAAGCTCAAGCTTTTGGGGAACGATTTGCTCTCGTCCCTTGAGCTCCAGGATGTAAACTGGTTCAATGAGAGCGAGGTTAGGGACGTATTCAACAGGACTATCCCAAAAAATATAATTTACAATTTAAGGTTGGAGAACGTCATGAAACCAAAAATAAGGATAGGCTGCCTTTGTGATGATACAGAATACAATCGTTTGATTTCGATTCTCTCCCCTGGTTGGTTAACGGTGAATGAAAATAACGTAACGTTCGAGGTGGTGAAGGTCGATAATCTTACGGAGATATTCAACCTTGATTTTGATGTTTCATTTTTCTTCAGCCATCCCAACCTCACAGCGCACGAAATTCCGTTGAGGAATTTTTTAAGGTACGACAAGGGGGTGATGGAGATATTTGATCCCTTAAGAATGGATTCTGTTCAACAGAATGTTTTTGGCTTGAGGTTCAGTACACTGAATTCGAATTCGAATGCCATCGGGTTCAGTGTGGAAAGCGAGGTGACGGACAACGATATCTACTGGATACGTAAATATTTCTATCACATCCCGAAATTATACGAAAACTTTGACAACCTTAATCAGTGGACGACGAAGTCGGGAAACCCGGCGATAGCGATGTTCGGGGACGGGAACTCAGTTAACCTTCAGGGAACCGATTGCGGCTCGACGAATACCTGGATTTATTCAAACTACGACCAGTTCTATGAAGGCGAAATCAATCTGGATGTTTACATAGAAGAGGATGGTATATTCTATCTTAACTTCAGGCTAGACCCATCGACCGATGAAGCCTATCTGGCCTCTTTAAGCAATGATCCCTCTGTTGGGTATGATGCATTCTACAGGATGTCAGGCTCGACTCTCACCTACATCGGTCAAAATGCAAGTCACAACACATCGAAAGATGAATGGCACCACATGAAGGTGGTTGTTGAAGGGAATACCTTCAGGCTGTACAATGACGGTCTGCTGGTGGCCTCTGCCTCTGATCTTAACTACAACAGCCCAGGATCAATAGGGATGTTCCATGAATGCGGTGAAGCGTATGTTGACAACGTAAGAATTACATTCAAGAGAGACTATAAATTCCAGAACTTCTTGAGTGCTAATGAAAACGTCACGCAACTTGACGATGATAAAGATAAAATGTTATTGTTGCAGGAAGTAAGCACCCTCCCAGCGGCAATAGTAAACTACAAAGTGCAGGACGGAAAGGGACGAACCGTCTGGCTGTCGGGAGGAGGCGATACGACTACGGAAGAGCAGAGTATCCTGATCAAATCTCTGATGGTGTGGGCGGCAGGAAATAACTATGATGTTTTAAGGGGGGATATCAGAAGGCCTGTCGTTATCCCTTTTTACAAAACCTTTAACAAAGACATGTTACAGGAAGTGAGGATCGTTCTCAGTCTCGGACACCTTTATTAACTTTTTATTCTCTTGCCCAATATTTAATTATGAAAAACAGGAACGAGGAAACAGAGGGGATAACGAGAGTGAGAACGCCCAGAGAAAATGAAGTGATAGGAATAGTCGAGGATATGCTGGGAGGGGGAAGGTTCAGGATCAACTGCATGGACAAAAAAACAAGGATATGCAGGGTTTCTGGTAAGTTCAAGAGAAGGCAGTGGATAAGACCGGGAGATGTTGTGCTCATAAAACCCTGGGAAGTTCAGGGTGATGAGAAGGGAGACGTAATCTGGAAGTACAGGAGGGCACAGATAGACTGGCTGAAGAAAAAGGGATATCTAGAGTAATGCTTTTAAGTTTATACTATCTTTATTATTAAGATTGAATTGATATGAATGATTTTATAAAAATCCCTGAAAAAAGGAAAGGCGTGCTGATAGGGAAAGACGGTTCTGTAAAAAAGGAACTGGAAAAACTGACAAAAACAAAGATAGAGGTCGATGAGGATATCGTCATAGAGGGGGAATCCCTTAACGTCATCAAGGCCAAGGATATAATAAAGGCTATAGGAAGGGGGTTCTCACCGGAAAAGGCGTTTAAACTGCTGGACGATCAGTATCAACTGGTCGTCATAAGCCTGGGGAATGAAACTGAAAAGACCATGAAAAGGTTGCTATCAAGGGTCATAGGAAGAAAGGGACTTTGTAAAAGGAGGATAGAGATGCGAACGAGAACGGACATATCAATCTACGGCAAAACCATTTCAATAATAGGCAACTGGAAGGACGTTGAAAAGGCGGAAAAGGCAATAGAAATGGTATTGGGAGGAAAGCCCCATTCATACGTATACAAATTCCTGGAGGAAAACCAATGAATGCCGAGGACTTTGCGAGACAGCAGAGGGAGATTTCAATATCTGAATTTTTCGAGAAGAACCGTCATCTGCTGGGATATGATAACAAGGTCAAGGCCCTGCTTATGATAGTGAAGGAAGGGGTGGACAATGCCCTGGATGCAACAGAGGAAGCGAGGATACTGCCTGACATATACATAAAGGTCAAAGAAGTCGGGAGCGAAAAATACGAGATCGTGATAAAGGACAACGGACCGGGAATCGTTAAAAAACAGATACCGAGGATTTTCGGAAAACTTCTTTACGGTTCGAAGTTCCATCGTTTGAAACAAAACAGGGGGCAACAGGGTATTGGGATTTCAGCTGCCACTCTATATACCCAGTTGACAACAGGGGAACCTCTGGAAATCGTGAGCTCAACGGGTGACGGTAAAACACAAAAGTACAGAATAAAGATAAACGTGAGGAAGAACGAGCCCCTGATAATCGACAGCGGATTTGATGAAGGTGCAGAATGGAGAGGGGTTCAGCTGAGGTTTCTAACCGAAGGGGTTTACAGGGAATACAAACAGTCAATTCTGGAGTACCTGAAACAGACCGCTATTTCAAATCCACATGCAAACATAGTTTTCGATTCTCCCAGCGGAAGGTTGGAATTCAGGAGGGGTGTGAATTCCCTCCCCAAGGAACCGAAAGAGATAATGCCTCACCTGCACGGGGTAGAACTTGGGATATTGACAAGAATGCTCAGATATACGAAGGCTCGGACACTCGTCAGCTTCCTTACGAGCGAATTTACGAAGGTTGGCAGGAAGACCGCCAAGGAGATATGCGCTAAAGCTGAAATAGAGGGAATCAGGAAACCGAAAGGTATAAGAGACGAAGAAGTTCGAATGCTGATAGAGGTTGTGAAAGGCATGAAGCTTCTGAAGCCGCCCACAGACTGTCTGTCTCCTTTGGGAAACGAAACAGTTAAAGAAGGTCTTAAGAAAGAACTTAATCCGGAATGGGTTGACTCTGTCACAAGACCCCCCGAGGTCTACAGAGGGTGGCCGTTCCAGGTTGAAGTCGGTTTGGCTTACGGAGGTTCTATACAGGAACCCAAAATAATGAGGTTCGCAAACCGCGTTCCTCTGCTCTATCAACAGGGAGACTGCGCGATAACGAAGGCGTCCACTGGTGTTGAGTGGAGGAGGTACGGACTAAACGGGAGTAAAGGGATACCCGAAGAGCCGCTATCCATATTCGTTCACCTTGTCTCGGTATGGGTTCCGTTCACTTCCGAATCCAAGGAAGCCATCGCTAGTTATCCTGTAATAATAAAGGAGATTAAACTGGCGTTGCAGGAATGTGCGAGGAAGCTTGGACTTTACCTTTCCGGGAAAAGAAAACACGAACACCACAAGCAGAGAATCAGGACGTTTGAGAAATACGCGGAGGAAACGGTCAACGCCCTGTCGGAATTAACCGAGGAGGAAAGGGAAAGTATCAAGAAGGAATTCATGGAATTCATAAATTCCCATAACAATAAAATTACGGAGGAGGAGAATGGAGGAGAAAAAGAAGCTGAAATATCTGGGGAAGAACGTGCTGAACCAGGTAGAGAAGAAGGAGAACACGAAGATCGAGCTCCCCGTCAGGTCACTCTCGAACGTTTACTTCAACGAGAAAAACGGCCTGATACAGATGGGGGATAAGAGAAGCCAGAGGTATTATCTTAACGTAGCGCACACCAAGAAGTTCATGCAGACTTTACTGGTCGCAGCCGAATGCAAGAAGATAATGGACCAGAACGTTACGACCTCTATCCGTGACCTTTACTACGCCCTTAAGCGGACGATTCCCCAGACGAAGGAGAATACGTTTGAGGAGCAGGCAGAGAGCGATCCCATAATAGAGGACGTTGAAGCCATGTTGAACACGCTCAGAGAGAAACTCCATTTAAAGGCCGATCGTAAGGGGTACATGGCAGGGAGAGTCGTCCTCCATGATGCGGGGGACAGAATAAATTGTTCGAAAATGGGGAGCTCGGGGTGGGCAATCCCCAGCGATGTGGAAGAGGAAATGATAAAGTTCGATGACGTGAAGGCGAATTATGTCCTTGTTGTAGAGAAAGATGCCGTCTGGCAAAGGCTCAACGAGGACAAGTTCTGGAAGAAACAGAACTGTATAATAATCACGGGTAAAGGCCAGCCCGCTAGAGGAGCGAGAAGACTGGTCAACCGCCTACATAAGGAATACAAGCTCCCTGTGTACGTCCTGACAGATGCTGATCCATGGGGGTATTATATTTATTCTGTTATCAAGCAGGGATCGATCAACCTTTCCTTCCTTTCCGATCGATTGGGAACGCCTGACGCGAAGTTCATTGGTCTGACAACCATGGATGTTGAGAAATTCAAAATCCCTAGGAACGTTACGATCAAACTAAACAAAGGAGATGAAAAGCGAATAAAGGAGATGAGGAATTACGTTTGGTTTAAACCAAAACCCTGGCAGAACGAACTGAAGCACATGCTGAAGGCAGGACATAAACTAGAATTGGAAGCCCTGTCCGCGAAAGGGATCAAATTCATCTCTCAGAAATACCTTCCGCAGAAGATAAAGAATCAGGATTTCTTGCCATAAGTTGTATTGATACTTGTAACCGGATCCTCATCATACTTTAAAACTTTACCTCCAATCCCATATCCATCGTCATCGTTGTGTTTAGCATTCATAATTCTACTAAGCTCTTTCCTGTATCTTTTACCCACAGGTTTCACTCTGATTTTTTTCTCTTTTTTCCTCTTTTCTTCAACTGGTCTAAAAAGCGGTTTCACAGGTGATCGCATAGATGGAAAATGTGCCTGACTTTGGGGTATAAATTTAACATATTTTGGAACTTCTGAATCTTCGACCGGCCCAAACTTTAAACCTTCAACCTCTACTTTGGGATAAAACGTACTTCTAAAACTCTTTAACTTCTGTTCGTCTACTTTATCCATGAAATCATCTGGATCTTAATTATTGACCAAGGTATTTATAAACATTACTTTAGGGTAGTAAATAAAAATAAAGTTTATAAGGCAGGGAGGTGAAAGAATAAAATGGTTAAAAAAGATGCCTGGGCAGCTAAAGCAGAAATTTTCGGAGACAGGGCTCTGGAACAATTTATGAATAGTGATTTCAGTCCTCTACATATAATTGTGAAAGGTTATCGGCAGAGAGGATATAAGTGGATGGATACAGTCTCGTATATAGGCAGAGATGAATTTACCAAAAAAACTACAAATAGGGCGGGAACATTCAGTAACGATATTACTGAGAAAATTATTGTGGATAAATATAGAAAACCAAAACCTACAACACTAGAAGCACAAGTGGGGAAAAGGGGGAGACGGGTAAGAAAAATTTTGGTGGATGGTGTAGATAGAGATAAATTTGTATTTAAGACGCAGACAGTAGAAGGTATTGATAATTTTTATTACATGCTTAATGTTTCAAGAAGGGGGGAGTGTAAAAAAACACCTGATTATTCAGAGTTTAAGGGTGAGCAATTGGAGCTCCTATTCTAGTGAAATCTTTTTATTTCTGCCGACATGTAAATTCTATTATTGTCCCGGTAGCTCAGTGGTAGAGCGTTCGGCTGTTAACCGAAAGGTCGCAG
>CAYFWU010000007.1:0-45126 GCA_964347025.1 uncultured archaeon
GTTCCCACGCATCACATTCCTCCCACGGTTCCCACGCCAGCCACGGCTCCCACGCTAGCCACGCATCACATTCTTCCCACGGCTCCCACGCTAGCCACGCCTCCCATTCCTCCCACGGCTCCCACGCATCCCACGCCAGCCACGCATCCCACGCATCACATTCCTCCCACGGCTCCCATGCTTCCCACTCCAGCCACTCCAGTCACAGCAGTTGTGGATGCCAATTTGGACTTCCAGGTGCACCACAAATATGATAATAAGAACTATCTCAATTTAGTGTGAACATTATGATGAATGAAAATATAAGATGTGTATCATTAGCCCCTGAAATACACCCAGCATATGATTTTGTTGGGATGAATTTATCGAAGTTGAAATCTGCCAAAAATAGCGGTAAGTATGTCCCTGCACCTGATATTTTTAACGTTGGTGAAATAAATGGTAGCAGAATAATATTTTCTCCAATATTATCAAAATTATACGCGATTAAAGAAGAGACATATGAGAGGATAAATTCCGGTGATACATACCGATATTTAGACAGATTGATCGATATAAATTTCTTGATCCCTCATAAAGCAGATTTAAGCCCACCAAAGTACCCACTGGTTCTTCAAATTTTTGTAAACAGCAAATGCAATTTAAAATGCAATTACTGCGCATATGATGATAATAAGGATGGAAAGGAGATAGAATTCGATTTTGTAAAATCAGTGATCGATTATTTAGTGGAAAAAAACCCAAACGATACCTTAAGAATAAATTTCACCGGTTTTGGAGAATCAACACTGGCGATCGATAAAATTAAAAGAATACACGAATATACCACTTCAAAGATGGGTAAATATTTTTCTTCGATAGTGACTAATGGGATGTTCTCAGGTAAAGTTGCTGAATGGCTTACGGACAACATGGAAATGATAGGTATTAGTTGTGACGGTCCACCCCACATACAAAATAAACAGAGACCTATGAAGAATGGAAAACCTTCATCACCTATTATAGAAAAAAACATAAAAAAAATTTTAGAACGCAGAAAAGAAGACCTTAAAATTTCCACGGTGATAACAAAATCTTCTATAGGCGGGGAAGAAGAAATACTGAACTACTTTCATTCTTTGGGCGTGAAGTATCTGATTTTCGTCACTCAGCTTAACTGTGACTGGTCCAAACCGGGCGTGCTAAGTTTCGAGGATGTGTGGAGGATCAATGAGAATGCACTTTCAATAAACGAATTGGCAGAAGATTACGGAATGCGCTTCAGCCACGGGCTTCTCCGTCTGATTCCAAACCATACAGGATGCAAAAAAGCTGGGAGAGAGATGGATATGACCCCTGAAGGAGAAATAATTTTCTGTGGTCTATTTAAAAACTATTTAGAGGCAACCAACCGACCGCCTGACTTAAATCTGGCTGGATACTATGATAAAAAAAATAAAAGTTTAATAATTAGAGACGAGGTCATCAGCAATTTCGAGAAAAGAAACATATTCAACATACCGGAATGCTCTAGCTGCCCGGCCAAATGGTTTTGCGGTTCAGGCTGCCCGATGCGTGCCCTGTCAAATTACGGTGAGTTTTTCAAACCTTCTTTAAGCAGGGAAGAGTGTAAAAAAAGGAAAGATTATCTTAAGAAATACCTCATGTTCAGAGCTGAAAAGAATTTCATAAAGATAAAACCTTACCTAGAAAGAAGGCGTGATGGTCTACAATTCACAATGTATTTCAATGAATTTAAATTAAACCAAGTGAAAAACAACGGAAATTTGAATGGGAATTGTCTGGTAGAGATAAACGAATCATGTGATATGGAAAGATTGTCAGAGCAGATTGTGCGTGAAACAAAAAATAGGGGATATAAAACAACACTTTTCTTGCTGTCCTTCAACTTATCTCTGAAACACCTGACCAGAAAAAAGAAGGCCATAATCAAATCTCTCTCAGATCTGAAAAAGAACAAGGTGTACTTCAAGGTAACAAAGCCGTTACCAAGATGTGTTTTTGATTCAGACTACCCAAATTTTGTGAAGGAATTCAATATACCGAAAACATGTTTGAATTGCTTGGAACTCTTCACCGTTAAAGGAAAAAATTTAAAAATGTGTAACGGAAAGGAATATTTTTTTGAAGAATTTGCAGACAGAAAGGTCATATACAATGAATTTAGAAACAATTTCAAATTAACCAATGAAGAATGTGGGATGTGTAGATATTACCTGAGAGGAAGTTGTGGAGGTGTCTGCTCAAAATGAAAAAGAATTTTAAATTCCTGGTAATAGCACTGATAGTTGCATTTTTCATAGTTTTTAACATAGAGTCTTTCACCGGTTTTTTTACTGGCTTGCTTGGAGAAGAGAATGCAACTGAAATTCTTGTGATTTCAACAGTCCCTGGGCCATACTCAGGCAATAAACAAACAGAAAGAGGCATGCAAATAGCAATGGATGAGTTAAGAGAGCAGGAGAACGGGACAAATTTTAAAGTTATATATGAGACTGAATGGAGGTCAGATTGGAATGTAACAAAAAGCAATGTTGAAGCAGTGATAGACAGTGGTGTAAAAATTATAGTGCCCGTAAGTTTTTCAGCTTATGAGGCCCTAACGCCCTTGGCGGAAGAAAGGGGAGTTATACAATTCTCTCCGGTTTGTTATCCCCTCTATCCCTTTATTGGCCATAATCTTTCCTATACTTTCATCACCAATGACTGCGTAGTTTCGCCTGCTCTGATGATGGCAGAAATAGTTTATGAAAAATTCAATATTTCAAACATCACGATAGTTTACTGGGATGAAAGTTTTGCACCGCATGATGTTGGGGGTTTCATGAAAGATCTTTTCAAAAAAAGATTTGAGGAAATTGGTGGTACTGTAACAAGTGAAATAGGCATCGATCTGCGTTCAATCGATACGGACCAGTTAAAAATTGTCTTAAATAACACAAATTCGAAACATATCTTTCTTGCGAGTAGAGCAGGTATGGCCGGTTTAAATACCTTTCCCGTACTTCAAATAGCAACCGAACTCAATTTAACTGTTTTCACTCGTATATATAGACAAGAAATGATAATACTGCCGCTAGAACTTACAAATAACATAATATTCATATCCGATGATTATGATCCATTAAATTCTAACGAATTTGATTCTGAATACCGAAGCAGGTATGTTTTTGATCCTGGTAAAATTTCCAGAGAATTATACGAGACAATAAAAATACTTGATACAGTAATGAGAACTTGCGGTGAAGACACGGAATGTATACGGGAAGAACTCCATACAAGGGAATTCGATAGTGTTTTTGGTAAAATTAAATTCAGTGAAAATGGAGTTATAATAAGACCATACATGGTCAAGATTGTCAGGGACGGTGTTATAGATGATTTGTTTGAATACAGCTTACTGGAAAATCAATAATCTAGACTAGAGATTCTCTTTAACCTTCTTCTTTGATCCGAAACGATCATACAAGTTAAATATCATGTCAGCCCTGTGCAGATTATGAACATCCACTGACAATACATTTAGATCTTCCTTTTTGATGAAGTCTGTCACCATTTTCAAAAATTCCATTTTTTTTGATTGTCTTCGGTTCCATTTCAGACCACCGATTTCATCGTATGTATAACTTGTTAAAAATTTATTTTTGATTTCATTGATTTTTATGCGGTAATTTTGTGGATTGTACAAAATATCCGACTCTGTTAAAATGAAACCAAATAAGCAAATTGTGTCTAAAAATCCTTTGTTGTTTTTTACGAACTTTATTATCTGCTTTACATCCCCTTCATTTTGATGAGGAAGCCCAAACAAAAAATTCACTACGTTGAAAATATCCGCATCATGAGCATTTTTAACCACCCTTTCCGCTTCAGATACAGTGAAACCCTTTTTTATGCTATCGAGTTCCCTCTGGCTCGCGGATTCAATTCCATGAACCAACCGTATGCATCCTGCCTTTCTCATTTTGGTTAGAATTCCCTTTGACAGGCCTGTCGGTCTAACCGAGTCCGACCACAGAATATCCAGTCCCTTAAGGTTTTCACATATCTTTTCAACATAGCTATTGGATATGTTTAAAGTGTTATTTAGAAAAAGCAAGTACCTTGTCCCGTACTTTTTCGTAATTTCCTCTACCTCAGAGGCAACCTTTTCCGGAGGTTTGAATGCAAAGTTACAGTTAAGACAAAATCTACAGAAACTACACCTGAATGGACATCCCCTGATGAAGTGGTAAGGCAGAACCAAATTATTTGACACGTGCGTTTCTCTGTATTTTTCCAAAGGCAGGCCATTAAAATCCGGCGGAGGAGCATTTTCGAAATCAAATTTAATATCAGGTTTATTCATTTTGATTCTTTTCCCATCCTTGTAAATCAAACTCGGAACTTTTTTCAAATCCCCACCCCTTTCCAGAGCCTCGCACAGTTTCAATAATGGAACCTCCCCCTGACTCGAAACCAGAAAATCAACAGCATCCAAATTTTTAACCAGGTTAAAACCAAAACTATCATGAAAATTTGTTCCTCCAAAAACTATCCTAGCCTCTGTTTTTTCCTTTATTTTTTTGGCCAGCATCAATGCTGTTAATATAATAGGTTCAGACCTAGCATAATACAAAGAGAAACCCACCAAATCAGGTTTCTTTAAATTTAATTTTTTAAGTAGTATATTACCCAATTTATCTATTCTCTTTTCCTCTTCTTTTGCCAATTCTTCATTCAGTAAGTATTTTTTGATTGCTTCATGCAATTTCTTATCAGAAAATATTTCTTTTATGTTTATTTTTTTATCAGGATTTTTTTCGAAATTATTGTCGTGAATTAAGTTTATTATCAAATCTTCTTGGGTGATATTCAGGCCACGTCCTCTCAGATATGCAGTTAGAGAGGCAAGACCTAACGGAGGCGTGATATTGCTTTTTACACTAAAGCCATCTGGGGAGATGTCAAACCAGTAAACATAGTAGTATCCTATTAGATGAGTATTCACTTCAACCACCCGGTCCTATGATATCATTTAATCATTAATACAAAGGATTAAATTAGTTTCTAAACGCCTCTTCATAAAATTAAAGTACATCAAGTTTTGGATTCTAGAAATTCCTTAACCTTCTTCTTTGATCCAAATTGATCATAAAGATGATATGTTAAATCAGCTCTGTAAAATTTGCTGACATCAACAAGTAATGCACGTATGCCCTGCTTTATTATAAATTGTTTTAACATTTTCAAAAATTCCATCATTTTGATTTGCCTTTGCTCCCATTTAAGACCGCCAATTTCATTGTATCTATAATAGTTAAAATCTAAAAATTCATCCTCAAATTTATCGCTCACTTTGATATTATAGTTTTCAGGTCTGTAGAACATATCAGATTCAGTTAAAGCAAATCCAAACAACGAGGCAACATCCAAGAAATTTCTATTTTTTTGTATAAATTTCATGGTTTCCATCATATCCATTTCATTTTGGTTAGGGAATCCTATTATGAAATTTATCAAGTTTAAGATACCTGCCTTATGTGCATTTCTAATAACCCTTTCCGCTTCGGTTACAGTAAAATCCTTGTTTATATAGCTGAGTTCCCTCTGGCTCGCGGATTCAATTCCATGAACCAACCGTATGCATCCTGCCTTTCTCATTTTGGTTAGAATTCCCTTTGACAGGCCTGTCGGTCTAACCGAGTCCGACCACAGAATATCCAGTCCCTTAAGGTTTTCACATATCTTTTCAACATACTTATTTGATATATTCAAAGTATTATTCATGAAAAACAGATATAGTGTCCCGTACTTCTTAGTAATTTCCTCTATTTCCGATACAACCCTATCCGGAGATTTGAATACAAATTTCGTATTAATACAAAATCTGCAGAAACTACACCTGAATGGACATCCTCTGATGAACTGGTAAGGCAGAACTAATTTATTTGATACGTGCGTTTCTCTGTATTTTTCCATGGGAAGACCATCAAAATCCGGCGGAGGGGCATTTTCGAAATCAAATGTCATATCGGTTTTATTTATTTTGATTCTTTTCCCATCCTTGTAAATCAAACTCGGAACTTTTTTCAAATCCCCACCCCTTTCCAGAGCCTCGCACAGTTTCAATAATGGAACCTCCCCCTGACTCGAAACCAGAAAATCAACAGCATCCAAATTTTTAAGCATTTTCGTTCCAAAACTATCACAATTTGCACCCCCGAAAACTATCCTGGCCCCTGTTTTTTCCTTTATTTTTTTTGATAACAATAAAGTTAGTGTTACAAAGGGCCTGGTAGGCATGGAATAGTACATGGAAAAACCAACCAAGTCAGGTTTCTTTAAATTCAATTTTTTCAGCAGCGTATCAGACAATTTATTTATCTTGTCTGTTTCCTCTTCCCCGATTTTTTTATTCATAAGGTACTTTTCCATTGATTCTTGGAATTTACCATCATAGAAGATGTGTTTTAAGTTTATTTTCCCTCCTCTTTTCTTACGGGTATTGTCATAAATCATTTTTATGGTCAGGTCATCCTGTACGGGCTTAAAATTGTTCTTCCTCAGATATGAGGTCAGGTATGCAAGACTTAACGGAGGCATTATATTAGTGTTTACTCCGAAACCGTCTTTGGTTATAAAATACTCATTAATATTAGGCAATCCTATTAGATTGATGTCCATTGTAACTCCCCCAATACTAGTTATGACAGTTAAAGATTGACACAAAGAATTAAATTAATTCTAATAATTCACGTTCAGCTAAAAATCATCCGGGCCTCATCTTTATCCAGTTTTCGAAAATTTTTCTGTCTTTCTCGGAAAAAATTATTTTCTTGAAAATTGTCTTCATCATACCCCCGAATATCTTACACCTCATATCCTCCGGGAGCCTTGGGACGACACTCCCTTGGAAGGTGTATGTGTTGACAGGACAAAGCGCGCAGTAGGCAAACCATGGGCATGCATCGCAAATAGAGCAAAATTTAGAGGAAATATCAATCATGGTTGTCGTTGTAGGTGATTTGAAGATTTCTTCATATTTGCTTGTCTTAACATTTCCCAGTTTGAATATATCAAGAACCTTTGCCTCGTCACATGTGAATATATCTCCCTTGTGATTATAAAGAAGCTGTCCTATACCAGCTCCGCAGGGAGATCTGAAATCAACCATGCTCGTACTCCTTTTTCCGAGTATGACATAGCTGACCAGAAATGCCCAGATATCCATGAATTCTTCACCCTTCCCGTTTATCTTTAGAGAATAGTCGAGGATTTTTTTCCAGAATTTCAAATACTCTTCTGCACTGTAACCTATCTTTTTCCATGTTTTTTCTGCAAAGCCCAGATTGTTCATGAATCTGGGCCATACGCTGTGAAAACCCAACTTTCTGAACTCGTCAACTATCTCTAGCGGATAATCAAGCGAATGTCTGGTAACCGTGGTAAGAGCGTGGAATTTGAAGTCTTCTCCCTTCATTTCTTCACTCAGCCTTTTTATCCAGTAAACAACATCATCATACGAACCCTTGCCTCCGAGATATTTCCTATTCTTATCATGGACTTCTTTAGGCCCATCAAACGATGTACACAAACCGATTGGTATATGATCTTTCAAAAACTTTATGAAATCATCATCCACATTCGTCAGATTTGTGACTACCGAGAATCTCACATCCCTGTTCTGTTTTCCAGCAAGGTCTCTGGCATAATCAATTACGAATTTGACTATATCAAAGTTAAAGGAGCAGTCGCCTCCCTGGAACTCGATCGTAAAGTTTTTTGCAGTGGTTTTGAACATGAAATCCACAATCTTCTTAGCAGTTTCTTTATCCATATCCCAGCCTTTTGCATTCAACGGCTTAGAAAAGGAATGGCAATAAACACACCTCATGTTGCATCTAAATGTAGGGACCATTATATGAAGCGAGGGGCCTTCAAACAAGAACCAGTATCTTTTCCTGTAATCTTCCACAACCTCGTCTATATTGTCCTTGGTGACAATTATTCCGTTTTCCTTGAGTATTGAGTATAAATTCAGGTCTTCCTCGATTCTGTTCGTTCTAAAAAGCCTGTACTGTTCCCTGTTTAAAACAACCCATGCCCCGTTATCCGTTGTTACGAGAACATGTTCATCATCAAATTTATGGTCTCTGTACTGGTTTATAAGATATTCCCTTTCGGCTTTCTTTTCAAACCCTATTCTGCTTAAAGTCATCTGATCACACGCTAACCTCTGAATTCTTAACTTCTGCCAGTAGATAATTTATCAAATCATTCACAGCCTCTTCAATTTTGACTTCCTTTGCCTTTAATTTTAACTTTAAAGTAATCCTGTCATCATTGTTTTCAAAATCCGCGTCGAATACCTTTTTAAAATCCTTTACTGTCTTTTCAACGATATTTTTGGGATAAAAAACAGGATTTAAATCTAATTCAGCCTTTCCTTCTTTTCGATTTATTTTTAGGTTTTTCATTCTCCTCCTCCTTAGGAGGTTTCCATGGTTTTGCTATATTAAGAGGATCTTCCACAAAATCCAAATCTTCTTCAACGTCCTCCCATTTCTCTTCCTCTGTTTGTTTTGGTCTGTCCTCTTCTATGTGCTTTTCTTCACAGGTCGGGCAGTAGTAATCCTCACACTCGTCACAAAAAATCATTTCGCATCCACAGACATCGCAATATCTCTTCTCTTCAAGGGCTTCTCCGATGTTAGTTAACAACGCTCTCTCTATTATTGCCTTCCTGAGGGGCTGGTTTCTTACTGCCTGGACCACATAAACTGAATAGTTGACCAGTTCATTGTTGAATTCAAGGCCCATTTTTTCCATATCCATTTTACTATCTTTGGGCTTCATTTGAACAAAAATCTCTTCTTCCGGATCGCCGTCTATGAGTATGTATGCCCTGTCCAAAAAAACATAGGCTGCTGAATATATAACCTCTAAGGGGTATACCTTGGGATTTATGGATATTATTATCTGATTGCCCCCTTTGCCAACCTCAATATTGCTTATACCCTCTTTCGGTGAAATGTTTTTCCCCATAAAACCACTCAATTATCATTAAATTTAAAGACTAAGTTTTAAATGCATTTTGATCCTTTAAATTTTTATAAATCTTTTTTACAATTATATTACATGCCTTCAGAAAAGTTTCTTAGTGAATTTCTGGATTTTAGCAAAAAAATACCTTTATTTAAAGACGGCGAAATGGTTTACCTTATCTTCACCGTAATTTATGAAAAAGAAAAACCTGGGAGCAGGAGTTTAATGGTAGTTTCTTACAGGAATCCCGAAGAAGAAGTTGAACTTGTTATTCAATCCCCCAAGGAAAATATTATGGAAAAGATGAACCTCAAAAAACTTAAAACCACCAAGATAGAAGATAGGAAATTCTACATCGGTTACGTTCCCGAACCAAGGGCTTTCATAACATTGGACGGCAAATCCTATACCTACCTGAATGATAAAGTATGGACAGTAATAGCTGAAAACAAGGATGCCATAAAATCACTTGAATTTAAAACCCCTCTTAAATTTGATAAAGATATTCTGAATTATGCAAAAATATTCAAAGAAGATCTGAATGGCTTCTCTCTATGTATGTTGCAGTGGAATAAATTCGATAGTTCGGATCGTTCTCAAATGATATTTTCCAATCCGGAGAAAAAAACGGAAATGTGGGCTGAAATATTAAAAGACGATAGGGAAGCTCTCCAGAGCTTTCAGAAAGATATAAAAAACAAGAAAAAATTGGACAAATTTTCATATGAAGTTGAATTGGAAGGCAAAAAAGTATTACTCTCCGTTATTGATAAAGAGAGGATACTTGTTTCCAAATGCTTGAAGGGTAAAAAGGAACTTTTGAAAGATTTTACCAGAACGATTTTGAAAAAATTGAGATAATTTTTCTAAACCAAACAAATTCCTAAGAATCGCGGGTTGTGACAAATGGCCTTTTGCCCACTATAATTGTATGTTCAGCCTGTGCAACACTTTTCCCTTCCCTCTCCCTCAGAACGGGGTAATCCTTCACAGAGTTTGCGACTTCCAATTGTTTTAGAGCAAAGGAAACCTTGAAGGGTGAGAAACCCCTTTTCACGAGCCAGCGTTTGCAGAAGGGAAGGGATCTGTATTCGTTGTTTGCTATCTCCAGGATTTTTCTTGCCTCAAGGAGGCGAACCGGTTTGGGCTGTAGAAAGGAATATATCTCTGCAGGTTCGGATTCTTTCACATAACCGTTCGTCTCGCAGAGAAAGGGCTCCAGAGCTACCACATCATTTTCTTTCAATTCATCCTGAGAATCGTTCTTAACGTTTGGAATTGTCGGAGGACCGTGTATAACGTATTGGTCCAGGCCGTGTCCCGTAAGATTAACTATGACCCCGAAACCCGAGCTTTCAACAGCTTCGCTTATTGCATGGCTTATTTCAGATATTTTTACCCCCGGTTTTATGATCTTTATGCCCGCCTCCAAAACCTTCTCCACCGCTGTTATCAGCTCGCTCTTTTTCGAGCAGTACGTATAAGCCATGTCGGCCACCCAGCCGTCCACGTGTATACCTTGATCTATCTTAACCAGGTCTCCATCATTTATGACAGTCTGGTCTTTGAAAGAGGGTGTATAATGCGCCGTGATATCATTTATACCTATGTTAACAGGGAAAGCCGGTTTTCCTCCAAGTTCAATAATTCGCTTCTCTAAGAATTCCGCGATTTCTATAATTTTCATGCCGGGCTTTATCTTTTCCAGAACTTCTTTTTTTATCTGCTTTGAGATATCCCCCGCTTCCCTGTATTTTTCGAGTATTTCTTTTTCCATAGAATTTTAAATGTGGAAGAGAATTTAAAAATTAAATCTAAAATTATTCTGAGCGATCTATGAATGATATAACAATTTACAATTACAACCCATGGAAAATTGAAGAAGCCTACTTGCCATTAGGCCAACTTTACCTGGTTTCTGCCCTGGAAAAAAATGGCTACAATGTAGATTTCAGGGATTTCCAATTTTTAAAATATCCGAAAAGTGAAGAAGTGTTTTCATTTTTTAAAAACAGTTCTGATATAATAGCATTGGGCTGCATGTCTCATGCATTACCCTCTTTGCTTTTGCTGACGAGAGAAATAAAGAAAAAATATCCGGAAAAAACAATAATCCTTGGTGGCATAGGCTCTACAGGAGTTTCAGAAGAAATTTTTGAAACATCTCCCGTTGACATAGTCGTAAAGGGCGAAGGAGACAAATCAATAGTCGAAGTAATGGACTGCCTGGAGAAAAACAAAGACCTGAAAAATGTCAGGGGAATATGTTACAGGGAAGGAAATAAAATAAAAATAAATCCTCCGAGGCCAAGAATAGAAAATCTGGACCAGCTCCCGTTTCCGGCTTTCGATAAAATCAATATAAATAATTATGAAAAGGTACATGTCGTCACAAGCAGAGGATGCCCATATTGGTGTACCTTCTGTTACTGCAGTTTTTTTTGGGAGAATAGAGTGATGTTTAGGAGTATTGAAAATGTCATAGAAGAAATAAAATTAATGTTTGAAAGATACAATGGAAATCGATTAAATATTTATGATGACGTATTCCCCTTGGACAAAAAGAGGATTTTTGAATTTTGTGACAGACTGAAAAAAGAAAAAATGGATATAAACTGGCGTTGTTGCGGCAGGATTAATCTCATGAATGAGCAGCTAATGAAGAAAATGTCCGAGAGCGGATGTGACGCCATTTTTTATGGTGTAGAATCAGGGTCTGATAAAATTTTAAAGAAAGTCAATAAAGGTTTCTCGGTGAAGATGGCCAAAGATGTACTCACGAAATCTAAAAAATATTTCACGGGTATAGATGCATCATTTTTATGGGGATTTCCATTCGAAACAATTGAGGATTTTAAAAAAACGATTAAACTGGTAGAAGATTTTACCTTTAAACTTGACATCAACGCAGGATTGAACTGTTTACGTCCGGAAATCGGTAGTCAAATTTATAACAACTATAAGGATCATCTTATACCATTCTTTCAATACCACAAATCCCGGATAATACTTAATTATAGTCAGATCACCAGATTGGTCAGAGATACCCGCCTAATGTGCAAAGATGCGGATATTTTTGAAGTATTCAAAAAATATCCCAACATACTTCTGTTTTACTATGTATTTAAGACCCCTAATTTCTCTCAAAAGATTAACATTTATGAAAAATTTATAAAAAAAACTCAGTTTTACGCAAAGTCACCGTCCGTGCACTAGTGTCTTATTTTATAAAAATTACAGTCATAAATAATCTAGGATGATGATGAGTGACATAACAATTTATCATTACAATATTGTATATCCCCATAATGAAAGCATACCTCTGAGTCAGCTTTACCTGGTTTCTGCCCTCAGAGAGCATGGTTACAACGCAGACATTAAGGACCTACAATTATTAAATTCTTTAAAAAAGGAGAAACTATTATCATTTCTTGGGAATTCTTCAGACATAATAGGTATAGGTTGCATGTCACACCTTTTACCCTCTCTTATTTTATTGATAAAGGAATTAAAGAAAGAACACCCAGAAAAAAAGGTTATACTAGGGGGCCCCGGTCCAACTTCTGTGGCAGAAGAAGTTCTTAAGGTAGCACCTGAAGTTGATATGATCGTGAGCGGGGAAGGAGACAAAACAATAGTCGAAGTAATGGACTGCCTGGAGAAAAACAAAGACCTGAAAAATGTCAGGGGAATATGTTACAGGGAAGGAAATAAAATAAAAATAAATCCTCCGAGGCCAAGAATAGAAAATCTGGACCAGCTCCCGTTTCCGGCTTTCGATAAAATCGACATCAATAGGTATAAATTCATATATACTATAACGTCAAGAGGATGTCCATATCGATGTAGTTTTTGTTATCGCACCTTTTTTTGGGGTAACAAAATGGCATTCAGAAGCATGGATAATGTAATAGAAGAAATAAAATTTTTATATGAAAAATGTGATAAGAAAAAATTTTCGGAAATACAAATAAATGATGACACATTTATTTTGAACAAAAAGAGGGTTTTTGAATTTTGCGACAAGCTGAAAAAAGAAAAAATAGACATAAATTGGTCTTGTAACGGCAGAATTAATCTCATGAATGAGCAGCTAATGAAGAAAATGTCCGAAAGCGGTTGCGACAGCATATTATACGGCATAGAGTCAGGCTCAGATAAAATTTTGAAAAAAATAAACAAAGATTTTTCAGCAAAAATGGCCAGGGAGGTCATAATGAAATCCAAAAAATACTTCCCAAAAATAAGAACATCATTCATTTGGGGATTCCCATTTGAGACAATTGAGGATTTTAAAAAGACAATTGAACTAACCGAGAAAGTTATTTTTGAATGGAGAATTCATGCAAATTTATTAATTTTAACCCCGCAAATTGGTACGCAGATATACAATGAGTATAAGAATCATGTTATACCATGGTCCCCAAGCATACCCAAAATGATATTGCATGGCGTTTACGGACCTCTCAAAACACTTCATATTATGTGCGAACGCGATAACATCTTTGAAGCATTTAAGAACGAGCCTAAAATATTATTGTTCTATTATCGCTACAAAACTCCAAATTTCCCTCAAAAACTTAAAATTTATGAAAGATTAATAAAAAAATATAATTTTTATACAGATATCGTATTAATTTAAAAATTAATATAAAAACTATTAGTTATGAAAACCTTTTCCGCCGAATTTTTCAATTCAATGAAGAAAATACCCTTCATAGAAGATGCTGAACCAGTATCAATTGCCTTTTCGATTATTTATCCGAGACATCAATCCGGAGAACCCAAAAATACTATTATGATAAAGTATCAAAAAAATAACTTGGAGGAATTAAAGCTATTAATCCAGTCACCCAAAAATGCATTGCTGAGGGATATAGATCTTTCTACCCTTAGGTCAACCCGAATCGGTGGCAAAAAGATTTATAGGGATTACAATAATTCATTCTCTGATTTTTTACCGCGTAATCTTCTGTATCAGTTCTCATACGATCTTTATACGCTGGTCACGGATGAAGATGTTATAACTATGGCCACTTATAGAAAGGAAAACATAAAATCTTTCAGGACAAACCGCTTCATAAAATTCAAACATAAGATTTTAGAATATGTAAAGAAATTACCGGATAAAATAAATGACTTTGAAAAATGCTCTGTTGTTTTTAACAAAGAAATCTACAAAGAACATTTGACTATGTTATTTCTGAACATAGAACAAAAAACCGAAATAATGACAGAAATATTTGAAGATGAAGAGAATACCATCAGAGAACTGGCAAGTGATGCAATAGTAAGTAAAAAGAAGATAGATAATTTTTTAACAGAAGGAAATACAGGCAAGGGAGATATTATTTTTTACAAATTGAATAAAAATAGACTTTTAGTTACAAGATGTGTAAAGGGCAATAAGAATTTGCTAATCAGTTTTACGAAAGAATTAATTCAGAAGTTAAAATAATCATAACCCTTTAAAGGACAAATTATATAATTGGAATTTAACGGAATCATACGAATATTCTTTATATAAGTTCAAGTCGTAAGTCTGATTAATTTTATCAAAATTTTCTTTTCTGTCAAATGCGAAAATGTTTTTATAGTACCAGTCCACCAGAAATAGCGTACACTTTGAATTTTTTATAATATTATCAAGTTTTTGCGGATTCTTAAGGGCGTACCCTGTACTGACAGTCTTTATTTCTGTCTTTGAATTGATGATACACGGGGTTTCTGCTAAAACATAACATTCTTCACTTATATCCTTTTCCAACATTTCAGGGAGAGCAGACTCCAGAGCGACAAAGGGATTAACATTCCCTGTCCTCAGAACGTACGGGTAAAAGGAAGCCGTGATCAATACCAAAAAAATCAAAAAGGTAAACCATTTGGTGTATTTTTTCAGGTATACATTTAACTGGAAAATTGCGAATCCTGCCAAAACTGATAGTGATAAATACAGAGGAAGCAGGTGTCTGGAAGTAAGATAGTTGAACATGATGAATATGGTATAGAATAAAAGAAAATATACCCACAGAAACAAGATTTCCTTAAAATTTTTCCTAATAAAGAGGAGACTTAGCAGTACGAGAAAGCTGACAATCAAAGGGTGAAATCTGTAAGAAAAAAACGACAAGAGGCCGTACATTTCCCAATTTTTCTTTGCCGTATCCAGAGAGAATATTTGAGAATAGCATTCATCTCCCGAACACAAATATTTATTTCCACCCATGGCATCCGAAAGAAAAGTGAAGTAGGGAATCATCATCACAATTAATATAGCGCCCCAAACCCAGAATTTTTTGTTCATAATTTTTTTAATTTCCGGTTTAAGCAAATCACGACCAAACATATAAAACAAGAAAATCAACATAATCAGCAAAATGATGTTTTCCGGCCTCATGTTTACCGCAAATGCGGTAACGAACAACCCTAGCAATAAAACTTTATTGTATCGAACTCTCAAATAACAGAAAAAAATCACGAAAACTAGCATGATGAAGAAAAGGGAAGTTATACTGGTCTCCGCTGTTTTGGACCATGCTATGTGTATGGGATTTAAGGCGAGGAGAAGGGCCGACCATAAACCTATTTCCGTTTCTCTTAACAGAAGATATGCAAGTAGAAATATCAAAATTATACTCAAACTACCGAACAGGACTGATACGCTTATTGCTGCCAATGAACTTACCCCAAAAATAAGAAATGCCAGACTCAGTATAAACGAAAACATGATGGGTTTTAAATACATCGGACAAGATTCTGTTTCTATGTCAGTATACGAACATAAACTAGGCTCTCCTCTTTTTAGAATATTCTTGGCCACTCCCATATACGCATATTCATCCGTCATAATATGTTGGACTTCGAAAGGTACTCTCAGGGCGAGACCGACTAAAAATATTAAAAAGATAAATATTAGAGTGTTCCTCCCTATTTTTTTGAATCCAAGTTTGACGTGTTTTATTATCAATGAAAAAAGGACCAGTATAAGAATCAAGTTTGCCAAAAATATCAAAAGTTGAAAGTTCATACTGATATTTTACTTTTATTACAAAAATAAAAATACAAGGTGCTACAATCCTGCTCCCTTCCTGAGTGTTTTAACCTTGTCCGTTCTCTCCCATGTGAAATCCGGATCGTCCCTTCCAAAATGGCCATAACATGCGGTTTTCTGGTATATTGGTCTCCGGAGTTTCAGATGTTCGATCATCCCTGCCGGCGTGAGAGGGAAGTGTTTTCTTACGATGGAAGAAAGTTTTTTATCTGATACCTTTCCCGTCCCGAAGGTATCTATGTTTACGGACACAGGATCCGGGTAACCGATCGCGTACGCCAGCTGTATCTCGCATTTTCTGGCGAGCTTAGCTGCCACTATGTTCTTTGCTATGTACCTAGACATGTACGCAGCTGACCTGTCGACCTTTGAGGGATCTTTCCCGGAGAAACATCCTCCTCCATGCCTTCCTATACCTCCGTAGGTGTCCACTATTATCTTCCTTCCGGTAAGGCCCGCATCTGCATATGGACCTCCACGAACGAAAGCTCCGGTCGGGTTAACGAAAAGCCTCGTATCCTTGTCTACCCATTCCTTGCATATCGGTTTTATCACTCTTTCTATCATGTCTTTCCTTATTATTTCATAATCCACATTACCATCATGCTGCGTGGAAACTACAATAGCGTTCGCTCTAAGTGGCTTACCTTTTTCATCATACTCAATCGTAACCTGCGATTTTCCATCAGGTCTCATCCATTTGATCTCGCCTTTTTTCCTTACTTCTGACATCCTTTTGGCGAGCTTGTGTGCAAGCACGATCGGCAAAGGCATTAACTCAGGCGTCTCGTCACATGCATATCCGAACATCATTCCCTGATCTCCTGCTCCCTGATGCTTATTTTGACCTTTGCCTTCTGTTACTCCCTGAGATATATCAGGGCTTTGTTCAGTTATCTGCACCCAGACCGTGCAGGTCTCGTGTTCTATTCCATATTCCGATTTTGTGTACCCTATATCCTTTATCACTCTCCTAACAATGTAGGGCACATCAACGTATGTTTTTGTAGTTATTTCTCCAAAAACCATAACTCCTCCGTTCTTCGTCCCGCATTCGCAGGCAACCCTGGCATTAGGGTCGTCCTTGTATATGGCATCCAAGATAGCATCAGAAATCTGATCGCACATCTTGTCCGGATGCCCCTCTGTCACGCTCTCGGAAGTTAATAATATCTTCTCCTTTGGCATAACCATCACCTCAATTTCGAAAGATAAGAATTATTATATTTTCCTATTTATATATATTTATATATTTAATTGTTAAAAATTATAACTGGTGAGAATATTATAACAGGAGATTACATCCGGAAGCTTAGGGTGGAAAGAGGCCTATCACAGACAGAGCTCGCTAGGTTGGCAGGTATATCCCAAGCGCATGTGGCGAAGATAGAGAACGAAAAAGTCGATCCCAGGCTCTCGACAGTTAACAAGATCCTACTGATTCTCTCAAAAAGAGAAAGTGTAACTAGATGTAGTGAGATCATGAGCAGGCTGATGTCGGTAAAGCCTGAAACCCCTGTTAAGAAAGTTATAACAATCATGAGATCATCCGGATTTTCGCAGGTACCGGTTATTGAAAAGGGAAGGCAGATAGGGGTCATAAGTGAAGCGACCCTCCTTCAAAACATGGACAAGAATCTCGATCATTTAGAAGCCAAGGATATTCTTGACAAGCCTTTCCCCGTTGTTGATTCAGGGGACACGACAGATATACTTCCTCCTTTGCTGGACATACATCCTGCTGTTCTTGTTTCTGAAAAAGGACGAATTCGAGGAATAATAACGAAGTCCGACTTGCTGGGGATGAAATAATAACACCCTTTATTTAAACCTAATTAACTAATTCTATAAGTCGTGTGAGTATGGTCTGGAAATTGTTCTCGAAAGAACTTCAGGAAACAATAAAGGAGAGAGGATTCGTTAGGCCGACCTTTGTCCAGGAGAGGGGAATTCCACCTATCATCAAAGGAAAAAATACGCTCCTTATCGCTCCCACCGGGGTCGGAAAAACTGAGAGCGTTCTCTTCCCAGTGTTCGATGAATTTGTAAAGGACAGGGAGAAGGAACGAATAAAACCCATCTCGATCCTTTACATCACGCCTCTTAAATCCCTGAACAGGGATCTTTTGAAAAGAATCCATTGGTGGGCAGATAAGCTAAATTTTGAAGTGAGCGTCCGTCACGGCGACACGAGCCAGTATGAACGTTCAATGCAGGCCGCGAACCCTGCTGACATGTTTATAACAACGCCTGAAACCCTCCAAGCGATTTTGGTCGGAAAGAGGATGCGTTCACATCTGAGGAATGTGAGATGGATCGTTGTGGATGAGATACATGAACTTGTCGGAAACAAGAGGGGCGTACAGCTTTCCGTTGCGCTTGAACGTTTGAAGGAGATCATTGAAAAAAAGAACGAGATTCAGGTAGTTGGTCTTTCCGCGACAATTGGTTCGCCTGAAGAAGTCGCTAAATTCCTAACGGCTGGCAAGTCCTGCGAGATCGTGAACACGTTCGAAAAAGAGGGGATCGAAATAAAGGTTGAATCCCCGAAACCTGATAAGAAGGACTCGGAAATCTCTGAGAAAATCTTTGTCGGTCGCGAGACGTCAGCTCGCTTGAGAAGGGTTGAGGATCTGATAAAAAATAACAAATCAGTCCTTACATTCACGAATACACGCGAATTCTCGGAGGTTCTTTCCTCAAGGTTACGAGCACTGAACAAGGCTCTTCAAATAGAAACTCACCATTCATCCCTTTCGAAAGAGGTTCGCATAGACGCGGAAGAACGCTTCAAGCAGGAAAAGCTCAAATCATTGATATGTACGTCTTCGCTTGAACTGGGAATAGATATAGGTTCAATAAAGCTCGTTCTGCAATACATGTCTCCCAGACAAGTGGCAAAACTTTTACAGAGGGTTGGCAGATCGGGTCACAAGGCTTCGGAAATCTCGAACGGAA
Organism: uncultured archaeon; assembly: GCA_964347025.1. Classification (GTDB taxonomy): domain Archaea; phylum Aenigmatarchaeota; class Aenigmatarchaeia; order QMZP01; family QMZT01; genus CS3-C152. The sequence continues at coordinate 19,037 of CAYFWU010000007.1, forward strand.
TAATAATATCAACGGATTCCGATGATGCCTTCGAATCGAGCGTTATAGCTAAACTCGGAATGAAAAACAAAATAGAACGAACAGAAATTTACCCAAAATCACTCGATATCTTGGGACACCAAATCGTGGGTCTTTCGCTTGAAGAATACAAGATCCCGCTGGATAGAGCGTATGAGATTATAAGAAGAGCATACCCGTTCAGGGATTTAAAAAAGAAAGAATTCCTCAAGGTGGCTGAGCTCATGCAGAAACTAGGATACATCTGGGTGGGCTCGAAGTTCGATGATTACGTCCCGCTTCGCAGACGAAAGTCGGCCTGGCTTTACTATTACCAGAATTTGTCCACCATTCCTGACGTCAAGAATTACAAGATTATAGATGTCGTGACGAACAAATCAGTCGGAACCCTCGATGCGGAATTCATAGCTTTGCACGGAAGACCTGGAACTTCATTCATAGTGAAGGGTCAGGCATGGAGAATTATAGATGTGCACGAGAAATCGATTGTTGTTGAACCAGAGGAGAATATACGAGCTGCTATCCCTGCCTGGGAGGGCGAGCTAATACCAGTTCCTTTTGAGGTCTCCCAAGGAGTGGGTGCATTAAGAAAAATGATCTCGGATATGGTCAAAAAGAAAATGAAAAAGGAGAAAATAATAGAGAAAATCCTGAAAGAATACCCTGTAACCAGGGATGTAGTGACGAAGATGTTAAGAACGATTGAAAAACAGATAAAATACGGTTTCGTTCCCGACCAAAAAAATATTCTTATAGAATATTGGGAAGACTACGTCATTCTCCATACACCCTTCGGCTCTCTTGTTAATGAGACAGTAGGAAGGGTTCTTTCCACCCTTCTGACAAACAAGCTCGGATCTGTTGGCCTGCAAACAGATCCTTACAGGATAATAATAAAGCTTCCCGGATACCAATACAGAGACGTTCTTGATACATTCAAAAAGATCGATCCCGAAACCATGCAGGGTATTCTGCAAATCACGCTTCCGAATGGTGAGCTCTTCATGTGGAGATTCATACATGTTGCTCAGAGACTCGGAATGATTGCAAGGCAGGCTGATTACGGGAAAGCGTACATTAGGAAAATAATTGATGTTTATTTCAAGCTTCCTCCTTACATGGAGACATTAAATGAAGTATTTCAGGAGAAGTTGGACGTTGCGAAATCCAAAAGAGTTTTGAAAGATATCAAATCAGGCATGACAAAAATCCACTTCAAACCGGGTTTGTCACCATTAGGAGAACAGGGTTTAAGCAAACGTTATGAGATAGTCGCTCCTGAAAAACCTGAGAAGGAGATATTCGAGGCCTTTGAGAAACGATTACTAGCGACTAAAATGGGCCTCATTTGCATGAACTGTGGAGAGCTCTTGTTTTCAAGCAGCATAAAAAACCTAGGGGGAACTCTGCAATGCAGGGAATGCAGAGCGAAATTAATAGCATATGTCCCTTATAACTACATAAAAGAAGCGGAAAAACTCGTCAAGAAATCGATGAAAGGAGCTAAACTCTCGAAGGAGGAAGAGAAATACCTGAAAGAGGTGAACGATTCTGCAAGCCTGATACTTACGAACGGCAGGGACGCGATCCTAACGTTGGCTGGAAGGGGGGTGGGTGTGAAAACCGCTTCAAGAATTTTAAGAAGGGGGGTGAAAGGAAGGGATCTGCTTAAAGAAATTCTGAACGCAGAAAAGCAATTCGCTAGGACCAAAAGATTCTGGAGATAAATTCCGATTTTTATTTTGGTTCGACTTTGTATAATACTATACATTCATCCTCTCTTACAGGAATCAGGGACGCTTCATTCTTTATTATCTCCAACAGAGATTTTTCTCTCCCAAAGAAGAAATTTGGTCCACATTCTGTTTCATTAGTGTATAGATAGAACATCTCCCTTCCATGGCATCCTTCCGTGTCTATGGACTTATGTTTTTCCGGTAACAGAACATTTGCAATTTGTATGGGCCTGTATTCTTTCAAGTAATCAGATTTGGAATTTTCAATTAACAGGCAGTCCTCATTATCAACCTCTTCAGAAACGGATAAAATAGTATCGGTCCAGCATTTACTATTGGTCTCGAATCTGAAAATATCCGTTGTGTAGAAAAAAAAGGAAAATATCAAAATCAAAACCGCCAAAGGAATTAATGTTTTCAGGTTTTCTGTTAATTTAAATGAAAAAAGTTTTCCAGAAATTCCCAAAAGAAAATCTTTAACTGAGAAAATACCGTACCCTATTAAAATGGCAACAGGAGGTTGTAACAGTATATGCCATATTTCAATAGCCCCCTTTACATATAGAGATCCAAAATATATCCCGTATAAGAGAAGAAACACGCATATCCAAAAAACAGGTAAAAGTAAATTCTTTTCTTTCCTGACAAACAGAAATGAAATAAACAAAAAAATGTAAAGAAGCACTGGATATAATCTTCCGTCACTAAAAAGTTCTAGATTTTTTATAAAATTAGGGAAAAGATAGTTTATGGAAAATGTGGTATATCCTTCACCACTAATCAATTTTCCATGCAAGTAAGGATGCTTGGCAGGAGAGAAATTTGTTGTGAAATTAACATAATAAAAGCTCACCGGAAGCATGAATATCAGAAATATTAACAGGGGCAGTTTCAACCGTTTTAGCGAGATTTTCCTTCTATATAAAAAAAGACCAAGGATGAAAACCGGTACTAAAATTGCATTGTCCAGTCTGGCGTGCATCGCAAATACAAGCAACAATCCAGATAAATAATACAAATTTCTCTTATTCACATTTAGAGATACTATAAAGATTAATACAGCAAGGGTGGCAAAGAAAGTTCCTGTGACCTCACTCGCTCCGAACTTTGCATAATGAATAGGCATAGGCAGCAGTGAGTAAACCAAGGCGGAAAATAGAGAGATTTCATCCCTTTTAAACAGAGCATAAGTTAAAAGAAAAACAAGCAATATTGTAAGACTGCTTAAAAAAATATTCAGATATAAAATTGTATGGTAACTTAAACCAAAAAAGAAGAAAGAAATCGCGAGAATGAAGGGGTAACCACTTGAATATTTTGAAAAAGGAACTTCTCGCAGTTTTAAAATTGTCTCAGCTTCGCCTACATAATTCCAGCACAATCCATCGCTGCTCATACAACCTGGCCAGGCAACCCTTACGATTGAACCAACAATAAGAATTAAAATAAAAATAATCCAAGCCGTCTTCTTTATTCTTTTAAAGTAAGAAAATATGTCTTTATAGTTCAATACAAACAGTACGCAAACCAGAATAAAATTCAATAAGAGTATTTGTACCAAATATTCTTTCATTATATAATTAGCCAGTATCTCAATCATAGCTTATTCAAAAATTAAATTTCAGTTTTAAAAACAATAAGTTTGAAATTTAAATGGCATTATTTTCTTTACACCACTCTATAGCTTTGCTCATACCTTCTTCTAAACCTATCCTTGGCTCATAACCAAGTTCTTTCTTGGCCTTTTCTATACTGACGAACATGTCCCTTGAAATTTCTCCGGCTGAAAATATTTTACCTGAATGTAATCCTATTTTACCAAGTAGTATGTCAATTTTTTCACAGATCCTTGACAAAACTACAGGCATGTGCCGTGGTTTAATCTCAACTCCGAGATTTTTCGCTATCTCTTCGTATATCTCTCTCACCGTATAAGGTCTTTGGTCTGCTATTAGGTAGGTTTCTCCTTCAGCTATTTGACTTTTTTCCGCCAAGAGGAGGGAATCAACCACGTTATCTATATAGGTCATACTCTTAAGGGTGTTTCCTTCTCCGAACATCAGAGGTTTGCCATCCTTTATCATTCTGACAAGAAACAAAGTTTTTTCAGGCAGATTCGGCCCATAAAACCAGTTAGGTTTGACTATAATTGTTTTTATTTTCCCGGATTTGTGGAAATCCCTGACAATCTTCTCCGCGAGGTTTTTGCTCTTACCGTAATGGCTATATGGCCTGTTTTCATCCTCCTCCCTCAGGGGCGCATCTCTGCTAACATTTACACCCCGCGCTGCAACGGTGCTCACGAATATAAACTTCTTCACTCCTGCTTTCGAAGACTCTTTCAGAAGATTTTCCGTCCCTTTGAAATTGACTTCATAGCATTCTTTCGCTCTTTTCATATGTTCTACCGAGGCACAATGAAAAACAGTTTTTACATTCTTAACAGCCTTTTTTACAGATTCTCTATCCTTCACATCACCGTAAACTATTTCAGAACCAAGTTTTCTGAGATAACTCGCGTCCATACCATTTAACACAAAAGATCTAACCTCCCTCCCCTTCCCGCGAAGAACCTCTACCAATCTCGTTCCCAGCCAACCAGGCGTCCCTGTTACCAGTGTTAGATTATTCTCCTGCATAAACTTACTATGAGTTAAAATTTTAAATAAAATTGCAGTCGCTAGATTTCCTACCCAGCCATAAGATCCTTAACAAAATTCTTTGCATCGAAAATCTCGATATCTCCGTATTCCTGACCCAGTCCTATGTAAAGAATAGGTTTTTTGACGGCATAACAGGCGGAAAGCATGCCTCCTCCCTTCTCGTTAACATCGACTTTTGTGAATATCATGGCATCTACCCCAACGGCTTCATCAAACTTTCTTGCCTGCTCCACGAGATCATTCCCTGTCAAAGAATCCATCACGAGTATTTTAAGATCGGGATTGTTCACCCTCACGACCTTTTTCAATTCATCCATCAGATCGCGATTGGCATGTGAACGTCCGGCTGTATCTGCCAGAACGAAATCGATTCCCTTCGACTTCGCGTGTTCTTTTGCATCGTAAACAACAGCAGCTGAATCTGCTCCGTACTTGTGCTTTATAACCTTCAACCCGAGCCTGTTTCCGTGTACTTCCAGTTGCTCGATCGAGGCCGCCCGGAACGTGTCCCCAGCGGCAAGGACAACATCAAAACCCCTGCCAGTCAGATACTTCCCCAGTTTCGCGATTGAAGTCGTCTTCCCTGAACCGTTAAAACCGAGGAATACTATGCAGATAGGCCCTTTTGTTTTCGCTAGCTTCTCCAAATTTATCTTTCCCTGATCGAATATTTCAATCAGGATTTTTGCCAGCGTGTCTTTTATCTCCTTCTCTATTTCCCCTCTCTTCAGTTGTTTACCGGCAAGATATTCCTTCATTTTCTTCCTGAGGAAGTCCATGGTTTCGAGAGCGACATTGGCCTCCATAAGGCCGAGTTCCATCTCCTCAAAAAGAGAATCTATATCCTTTTCGGAAATCTTTCTTTCCAAAACCTTTCCTACAACCCTCTCCTTCAGAGTGGGTTTCTTTTCCACTTTTGGAATTTTCGGCTTTCTTCTCAGCCTCGCGAGAAATCCTTTCTTCTCTTCCTTTGCAACTCCCTCCTTTACAGGTTCAGGTTCCTCCTCTATTACCTCCTCAACCCTTTCTTCCTCCTTTGGTATTTCTTTTTCCGGCTTCACTTTCTTTTCAGGTATGATCTTTTTCTTTATTTTCGGGGGTTTGGGTTTCGGAGGTTTCTTTACAGGTTTTTTCTCCACTTTCTTTGGCTTCGGCTTCTCAACAGGCTTTTCCACCTTCTCTATTTTTTCCTCTACTTCTTTCTTCTTGATCTTCTCGCTCAGCTTTTCGACCGATTCCGAGAGCTTTTTCTTAAGGAAACCGAACATAATAACCTTTTTCAATCCTTACCTTTTTAACTTTTTCCACTCATCCTCTATAACCTTCGGTTTTACACCCGAAATATACGCTGCCTTTGTTATCGCATGCGTCGCGACAGGAGCGGTGACAAAAATAAGTATTATCAGAAACAAGGCCTTAATAAAGAATATAGAGAAGAATTGATCAACCAAAACACCCACCAATATTAAACACACACCTCCCACATTAACAACGGTCTGCGCATGAGAACGGGTGTAGACGTCAGGGAAGCGAATGAGTCCTAAAGAACCTATTATTGCCAGCACACCTCCAATCAACATGAGCGCAATTCCTATCATTTCCTTCACTCCTCATGCAGTTTCTTTCCCATGAGATACTTCGATACCGCCAAGTTCCCTATGAACACAAGTATAGCGTAGACTATCGCAATGTCTAAAAAGAGCTGGTTTCCGAAGTAAAGGGAAAGGAGAGCGATAATGCCTATAACCAGAGAAGACATGGCATCTATGGCTATGATCCTGTCAGGTAAAGTAGGTCCTTTGATAAACCTGATAATACAGATTATGGCAGCAACCGCCAGCAGATAGACAACATACTCGTACATGTTAATCCCATATATTCCTCAAGATCCTTTCAAACTTCCCGCTTATTTCTTCTTTATTCTCCCTTCTCATCAACCAGTGAACGTAAAGATGTTTAGGTTCTGCCTCCAACGTTAGCGTCCCGGGTGTCATGGTTATCGAGTTAGAAAGGACAGTGATCCCCCAGCCGTGCTTATGCACATGCGAAACCTTCACTATGGATGGCGCGATCTTGTTGGTTAAGATCCTGTAAACGACGTCGGAAACAGCGATAATTTCCTGGTATATGTAGTAGGGAATGTATGCAAGGAAATAAACGAAACCTTTCAGGTAACTGACCTTTGGCCCCCACAGGAATCCGTATCCCACTATCACGGTTATACCCCCCGAAACTATCGCTCCGACGAGAACCTCTTGGGGGTTGAACCCGCTTAACAGTATCCAGAAAATCCACAGCAGTAAAAACAACAGAATCGAACCCTTCATATAGAATTAATTGATTTTCCTAATAATTAAATGTTATTTCTTCTTTTTTGATGACGTTTTCTTGGCCTTTACGGTCTTCTTTCTCTCTGCCCTGCCCTTAAGGATATTGCTCTTTGTTTTTTCAAAAATTTCAGGCATACCCTTGAGTTTCGCATTGTATGCAGCCACGTGTTTGCCGGCGATCCTTTCGGGTTTGGGCAGAATATTCTCAGAATGTGGAACATCCAAACCCCCATCCAGTGCTCCCTTCAGAGCGGAGTACAGGCGGTTTCCAGGGGTTGATGAATACAGGCCGATATCCAAAACAACACGATTTATCTTATGCTTTTTTGCCTTCTCTGCGCAAAGCAAACCAGTAAGGTAAGCGGAAGGAATGTTCCCTCCATGAAACTTCCATCCGAATTTTTTCAATTCCTCCGAATGAGCAGTCACGAAGGTTTTGTCCCCGTCTCTCTCGTATTTTACGATCTGGCATACCATGTTGTTCAGGGACTTCCTCACGACCAGTCTCGGCTTTCCTGATTTTAACAACCTTAACCTTAACCTGTAATCAGTTTTGCCTTCCCTCTTCCTCCTGTGAGGAATCACACGCTTCTTGGACCTTCTCATTTCTTCACCTTCTTGGTTTTCTTTTCCTTGGTTTCTTTAGGTTTTTCTCTCTTGACCTTTTTCAGGAGTTCGCGCTCTTTCAGGTAGTAGAGCAAATGCTTCTTGTTCCTGAATGCGCCGCCTTTGACAGCGGAGTAAAGTTTCCTGTAGTTATTCCTGTCAAGTTTACCTGAATCCTTCAATTCCCTCAGCAACTTTCTCAGGGGCCTGACCTTGTCCACCCATTGTCTCTTTTTGGATTTCCTTGCATATATCGCTCCTTTCCTGCTTCCGTGTTTCTTTCTCCTTCCCTTCTTCTTCTGTTCCCTCCTGAATCTGGAATCAGCCCTTTCCGTCCCTTTCTTCTCTATTTTTGTGATTACCCCTTTGGCTATTAAACTCCTGAGATCGTTCCTCGTTATTGCTTCTCCGACCTCTTTTTCTCCTTTAACCTTTACCCTGGACAGGCCGACCTTCATGATCTTCGCTGCAAGCTTCTTCTGTGAACGTACGTTCATGATCTCTACTCTCCTCCGAATTCTTTGACAGTGTATTTGAAATCCTTGTCTGTCTTTATCTTCTTCCTGTGTTTTAGAATCTCCCTGGCGAGTATCCAGAATATCAGGGCGAGGGATTTCTTTCCGTTGTTGTTTGCAGGTATAACCAAATCAACATCAGATATCTCGTTGAAGGTATCGCAAAGAGCGACCACAGGTATTCGCTTCTTCTTCGACTCTGTTACAACCTGGTTGTCAATCAAAGGATCAACGACAACCACGACATCGGGCTCATAGAATTCTCGGAACGAAGGATTCGTGAGTGTCCCGGGCGGGAACCTTCCTGTAATCGCCTTCCCATCCACAACTTCCGCGAACTTCTTGATGGCCTGCATCCCGTTCGCTTTCCTTGATACGGCCATGATCTTTTCGAACTTTGAAAGAAACTTGGAGGCAACCTTTATCCTGTTATCAACCTTCTGGACATTAAAAACAGCGAGACCATCATCCCTGATCTTGTATATGAATTTCTTCATATATTTCGTACACGTTTTCATCCCTATATGTACGCCTGAAGTGAGATACTCAGTCCTATCAACAAGCATCTCCTTCGAAAGATCCTCTTTCTTGGTCTTCACAACCATTTTTTCACCAATAAACGCGATATTACCAATTATTTGAGTTTATATTAATAAATATGCGTTTTTTAAACTTTTTGTCAATTCTGGAATATGGAATTCGAAGGATTCGAGGCGGAACTAGAGGATTTCGAAGTGAAGAAGGTGGGAAAATTCGACAGGGTATGGTCCGGCAGTGAGGGCGGTTCTATCGTAAGAACAACATTGATAGGCGATAAACTCTACTGGGGGGCTTTTGACGGTTATATTTACGCCCTGGACATAGACGGCAAAAAGCTTTTATGGAGAACAAAGCTTGATTCTATAGCTGATTCTTCCCCTGTTTATTCCGGGGGTTTCCTGTATATTGGTGACAGGGAAGGAAACTTTTATTGCATAGAGGATTCCAACGGAAAAATAACCTGGAGATACAAGATGGGCGGAGCTATGGCGGGGTATGCTGGCGTTTCGAAAGACATGGTTTACACATCATGTCAGGATTCCAACTTTTACGCTTTCAATGTAAGAACGGGCAAAGTTGTGTGGAGATTCAAGACAGGGAGAGACATGTGTTGCGCTCCCGGTTTTTACAACAATTACGTTATATTCGGCTCTTTCGATGGTTATGCCTACTGTCTGGATGCGAAAACGGGAGATGAAATATGGCGTTTCAAGACAGGAGCTGAGGTATTCGATCCCGTACACCTCACGGTTCATGAAAAAACTGTTTTCATCCCCTCATTCGACAGCTATCTCTATGCCATAAATGCCGAGACCGGTAAGGAAATATGGAAAACCAGGCTTGGGAATTACGGGATAGCGATGTCCCCCACCATCGCTAGCGAAAGGATTTACATAGGAGCTAGGGACGGGAACTTATACTGCTTGGACATGAATGGTAAGGAGATTTGGAGGTTCAGAACAGGCGGAGTTATCGAGTCCAAAGCGGTAGTGAAGGAAGGAAGGGTATATTTCGGTTCAGAAGACGGGAATTTCTACTGTCTGGGCATGGCAGGGGATGAAGTATGGAGATTCAAGGTCGAGGGTCAGATCTGGGACGAAGCAAAAATATACAAAGACATGCTCCTCTTCGGGTCTGTTGATTGCAAGATTCATTACCTTGATCTTGAGACAGGGAAAGAGTTGTGGAACATGCAGACAAGCACACTGAAAAAGACCATATGGTCTGATCCTTACGGTATGTTCAGGCTCGAGATCAAAAAGGAGACGCACACAAAGGAAGCTGTAGAAGAGGGCAAGTACAAAAAGAAAAAAGAAGAAAGCGTTTCCCTTTCCGACTACCACGTTGAGAGCGAATACACCACGGAGTCTGATTACAAAGAGAAAGGAGACTACAGTAGTCAGTGGGTTTTATTTGAAGGAGTATTGGAGGTCGAAAACATATGGACTTTGGATTCGAAGGGTTTGAAACCCCGAGTTTCGATACCGAGATAGAAGATTTCGAACTTGTAAAAGTAAAAAAGATGGACAGGCATTTAAGATTCGGTAAGGGAGGAAGTGTTCTCGCCGACCCTGTGATGCATGAGGGTGTAATCTATATTGTTAGCGCGGATTACAATCTCTATGCCGTGGATGCGGAAAGTGGAAAGGAAATCTGGAGGTTCAAAGCAGACGGGGAATTGTTCTCCACCCCTGCAATCTCGAATAATATGCTTTTTGTTGGAAGTTATGACCAAAACATATACGCGATTTCCCTTGGAGGAAAGGAAGTCTGGCGTTTCCCAACAGGAGGGAAAATAACATCCTCCCCATTTGTTCACAAAAATCTCGTTCTGATAGGCTCAAATGACGGATACCTTTACGCAATTGATAAAGAAACCGGAGAAGAAGTATGGAAGTTTAAGACAGGTAACTGGATTGCCTCAAGTCCTACCGTATGGGATGGAAGGATATACGTGGGTTCTTACGACAATAACATGTACTGTCTGGATTTGGAAGGAAAAGAGATCTGGAGATTCAGAATGGGAGCAGAGATGTGGGGGATGCATGAATCACCAACCGTGTACGAACGAACGCTATATTTCGCATCCATGGACGGTTATCTCTATGCTCTTGATGCTGAAACAGGAAAAGAGAAATGGAAGGTAATGACAGGCAAGTATGGGAACGCAATTCAGCCTTTAGTTAACGAAAGATTTGTTCTCCAGCCTTCCAGGGACGGGATTCTCTTTGCCTTTGACAGAGAAGGGAAAGAACTGTGGAGATTTAACCTTGGGAACCTTCCTGCCCCCATAGTTGTTCACAAGGACACGATATTCATAGGAAACGAGAGCGGTATACTAAGAGCACTCAATCTGGAAGGCAAAGAACTATGGCGTTTCCAGACAGGAGGAAAGATTTTCGGATCCGTTGTTATATGGAAGGATAAGATATACCTTCCGTCCTACGATTGCCATTTGTATTGCCTTACCGTGGAAGGAGAAGAACTCTGGAGATTCGCCACCAGCGACCTTACAATAGTCAAGCTCGCTCCTCCCCACGACGCCTTCGAACTGAAAGTCAAGAAAGATACCACAATAGACGAGGCGGTTGAGGAAGGCAGGTACAAGAAAAAAAAGGAAGAGACAGTCTCTTTATCGGACTACCAGATTGAAAGCGAATATTCAACAGAGAGCGAATATAAACAGAAGAGCGATTACGATACGAGCTTCGTAATTTTCGAGCCATTGCTGACATTCACGGAAGTTTTGCCATCTCGTTGTGAGGTATGTCACCCCAGAGTTCAGCGAGCCTGTTGTGCTTAGGGAGATCGGGTCCTAAGTTACCTATCTTTATTATCGGTATGTTCCACATTATCGATATATCCGCGATCCAGTCGTCCTCTGTTTCTCCTGATCGATGCGAGGCAACAGGAACGAGATTGTTTTCCATGAGAAGATCTATCACCTTCTGGACCTGATAGAGGGTTCCGATCTGGTTCGGCTTTATCATTGCGGAGTTTGTTGACTTCGATTGAATTCCATTCATGATTCTTTCAGGGTTAGTGCAGTAGAGGTCGTCACCAACCACTAGCGTGTTTTTCAATTGCTTGTTGAGCTCCGCGAACCCTTCGAAGTCATCCTCGTGAAACGGATCTTCAATATAGTAGAGCTTGAACATTTTTGCCAACTGAAGGAGAAATTCCAGCTGATCCGCAGAGTTGTAAACCTTGTCTTTGTACAAATATTTCTTCCCGTCCCAGAAAGAGGATGCTGCGACATCTATTCCTATCTTCAGGTTGAAATCCTCTGCTATTTCACTGAGCAAATTCAACGTCTTCAGTTCATCAAGTTTGCACATCCATGCATTCTCTATATTTCTTCCCAGCAAGACCTTTTTCTTCCCCAATTCCTCGCCTATTGTTTTCCATGCCTCTAAATTCGTTTTCGTCGCCTCTACCGGATCTTTAGCTCTGTGTGGGAGGACAAGAAATTCCTGGAAGGTAGAATAACCTCCATGTTGTCCTCCTCCTATAACATTCCCCAACGGATAAGGGAAACGAAACCTTCGTTTCGGACCTTCCAACCTCCAGAGTTCACCATCACTGGCCGCCCTTGCAACCGCCAGGGAAATCCCCAACGCGAGATTAACACCTATCTTAGAGAAATTTTTCGTCCCGTCCGTCTGTTCAAGTACCTTATCATTGGTGATCCAGTCTGTTTCGTCAAGCCCCACAATATCAGATCTTATCTTTGGAAAGAGTTCGAAAATCTTTTTGAAAGGCAATTCCTTGGCTTCGTGCCTGCCTTTCGAAGTTCCGGAGGGGATGGAGGCTGTATAAAAATGTTTAATGGTTCTAACCTTTACCTTGATTGTTTCCTCCCCCTTGGAATTAAAAACAGGATAAATCTTCACGTTCCTGATCATTCGATCCCAACCTCTAATAATTTGTTTGTATCTGGGTAATAAATAGAATTACGCTAGTTCCTTTCTCTTTATGTCAATTGGTATGACCCCCGCATTCCATTCTATCATGGCGATCTCCATGGGATCGCTCATGCCTTTTTCTAATTTTATCAGAACCGGCGCTCCCTGTGCAATCTGTAGCGCGCGAGCGGAGATGATCCTTGTTTTCTCATACCTGGTATATGGTCTTTCCATTGTCTTCACCCTATGTATCTAAGAGACTCGTCCTTCTTCCCTGGCTTTTCATGCGCCTTGGTGATGTCCATGAGTGCTCTCTTCTGTAAGGATTCAACCTTCTTCATGAACTCCTCCATTTCCTTGACCTTCTTCTCCAACTTGGTCATGTCTATCTTCAGGTTCAGAATTTTTACCAGAACGTCCAGAACTTCTTCAGCCGCTTTAGGATCGGTAACTATAGGGAATCCAGTGGTTTGCCCAAGCAGACACATACCATCCTTGTCCCTCTGTTTCCATAAACCCAAAAGTAAACCAGCTGCTCCTACTATGTATCCTACCTTTTCTCCTGCATTGAAATCTATCTTGTGTTTTTTATATTTTTTGAGAATTTTATCATCAGTTACAGCCCCTATCACTTCCCTCTTTTCCTCAAGTTCTCCTGTTGCCAGACCTCCAACAGTGAAGATTTCGGTAACACCGACTTTTTCAGCGAGGTCAAGTACCTTTTCCCCAACTTCGTAGTGTCCCTGAGGGGAAAGTGATTGACAGTCTCCTATAAGGAAGACAATATCTCTCTGTCCCTTTCTCTTTGCCTTCCAGTAATAGAACTCATTTTTGAGCAGGTGTATTTTGTATTTATCATGGAGCATAACGAACGGGAAGAACCATTTTGAATACAGATCAGCGAACTTCTTTGCCTTGAGTTCCTCTATCAGGTAACCGACAGCGACTCTTCCTATATTTCCAACCCCGGGCAAACCCTCGATCAGAACAGCGTTCTTTAATTTCGGTTTGCCGAGAAGCTTTATCACGGTCATAGATTCCACGCAATTTATAATTTATTGTATTTTGGTATATATATGTGATTAAATTTATAAATCTAGTCCTTTGTGATGGACTCTGACATGATAACCCTCTTGCCTTTCTCCCTCTGCATGTAGTATATGCCGAGCCCCAAGAAAAGAACCGCTATCCCCACAAGCATGAGTTCGACCCAGGGGAAAATTAAACACTTGTTCGGGCATTTGCCACCACAATCTCTTCCTTCCTCACCTAGATCGTGTTCATTGTTGTAACAGGTCACGTTCACGTCAAAACAATCCTCATCGATCGTTCCATCACAGTTATCATCCAGGCCATTGTCACATACATCAACGTTGGAGGTCGGTTTCTTCTCCCCTATACAATCGCTCCATTCACCCCCTTTGCATGTTCTCAGACCGGTCTCACACACGCCTATGTCCGAACCACAGGGTCTCGTATCACCGCTAACGCACTGCTGTCCCTGCACGACCGGCATCATAATCAGAATCAAAAAAACTAAAAACGCCGAAATGGATTTATCCATTTTTAGATATTGGGTTTTACACTTTTAAAGTTCTTATCAGCCTTTTTGCGTCCATTATTATCTTCCTGTGGTCAAAGCCGATATTCTTGGGTAAATTCCTGAAATACTTTATACTGCTTGCCTCATCTTTGTCGGGTTTCATTTCCCCTCCAAGAGGTTTGAGGAGATATGATATTGTTATGGAATGTCCCCTGGGGTCTCTTTTGGGGTCTGAGTATATACCTATCATCTTCTCTACCTCCACATCAAGACCCGTTTCCTCCTTTGCTTCCCTCATTACAGCTTCCTCCACAGTTTCCCCGAATTCCACACGACCTCCGGGCAGGACCCAGTATCCCCTGAAAGGCTTTATCGATCTCTTTAATAGCAGGATCTTCCCGTCCACGACTATAACCCCATCAACCGTCAGGATCGGGATGACCTTTAGAATCTTAGAAAATAACTTGTACGGAATTTTCTTACTAACCTTCGAAGTCATATTATTAATATCATGTTTATTATTAATATTTTTAAAAACCCGAATAATAATTATCAGTTGCCGTAAACAAATGAACGCCCCTGTAGTCTAGTTGGCCAAGGATACTGGCCTCTCGAGCCAGTGACCCGGGTTCAAAGGACGTCTGACGTTCGCTAGCGAATGTCTGTCTGGAATTCCCGGCGGGGGCACTAAATAATAATGCAATTTAGGAAACCAATAAAAAATTCATATCAAATATACCAATTATGAAAATTCTTTTTGTGTACAAAGGGGCAGAAAATTTGGGTATAGAATCCCTTTCTTCCTACATCAAAGAAAAGGGAGACCATGAGACTTACCTGTTTTTTGATAAGGCCACATTTTCAGGACATATGTATCTTCACTCAAAATTACTTGATTCATTTTTTAAAAGGGGTAAGGAAGGCGATTTGATAAAAGAAATAGAGAGAATAAACCCCGATGTCATTTGCTTTTCCGTATTTTCGGGACTGGTTAAATGGGCATTGAATATGTCCAGGCTAATTAAAAAGAGATTTAACATACCTATTGTATTTGGGGGTGTTCACATCACGGTTTGCCCGGATGAGATTCTAAATAATGAAAATGTTGATTTTGTAGTTTTGGGTGAAGGTGAAGAGGCACTTTTACAACTACTGAGTAATCTGGAAAATCCTAAAAAATATGAAAAAATAAAGAATTTAGGTTTCAAGAAAAACGGAAAAATGATAATTAACCCTGTTGATAATTTAAGAGAAAATCTGGATGAGCTGCCCTTCCCCGATAAAGAACTTTTTTATAAACATTCACCAGTCATGAAGAAAGATTATATGATAATGACAGGAAGGGGATGCCCCTTTTCTTGTTCATATTGCTGTAACAATTTTTATAATGAATTTTACCGGAATAAGGGAAAAATCTTAAGGAGACACAGCGTTAAATACGTAATTGAACAACTACTGCATGCAAAAAAATTTGGATATAAAACTGTTCTTTTTCAGGATGACATCTTTGTTTATGATATAAAATGGCTGAGGGAGTTTCTGAATGAATACAAGAAAAAAATTAATAAACCATTCAAATGCATGGCGCACCCCCAACATATCACTGAAGAAATTGCAATGCTGCTAAAGGATGCAGGTTGTTATACCGTAAAGATTGGTATACAAACAGGAAGCGAGGAATTAAGAAGCAGAATTTTACAAAGGCATGAAAGTAACAAACAAATTATAGAAGGTGTTAGGATATTGAAGAAATACAAACTTAACACAAGAGTCGATCACATTCTCGGAATTCCTTACGAAAGTGAAAATGATCTTGTTCAGTCTGCCATGCTATACAATTACATCAGACCTAAAATAATATGCTGTTACTGGCTAACCTATTTCCCCAAAACAAAGATAATCGACTATGCGCTTGAGGCGGGAGTCCTAGATGAACAGGACGTGGAGAGAATAAAAAGTGGCGACGAAGGCTTTATATATACTGATGGTTCAAAACCTGAGAAACACTCAAAAATTTCAAAAAAAATTGAAATTTTGTTTTATTTAGTCCCCCTGCTACCCAAATCCTTCATAAGCAAAATAATCGAGAAAAGATATTACAAATACATTGTAAATGTCCCATTTCTTAAGGTATTTTTACATATGTTAAATGCAATAAGGTTTAGGGATATAAGAGTTTACTATTATTTAAGATATTTGATAAAGGGCTGAAATTCCCGGCGGGGGCATCATGAATAATAGAAATCCTCTACAATTCTTTTGAGTTCAGAAGCTTGCCCGTTGAAGTGTTTTTCTAAGAAGTGAAAATTTTCATCCCTTTTGATGCAAAGTATTGTTAATACGATTTCATCTATCTTCTTTTTCTCTAGATTTTTATACCACTTCGTTATTTCATCTTCATATTTCTTAAAGTTATGCACTATTAAATTACCAATACAATGTCCAACAGAATAGCATAACGTGCATGTACATTTATAAAATATCGGAATTTGTAAAACTTTGAATTTATTATTTCCAAGAAGGTTTTTGGTTACGTCATTACTGGTCATTCCTTCTCTCCTTTTAATTTCAGTTATTGCTAAAAAAATACCATTTTCTTTGAGATGTTGTGCAATACCCTTTATAACCCTTTTTATGTGATATTCCCCGAGTTTTCCTGAATCCCTGAATAAGATTTTAAAATTTTCATAAGGCGTAGCTACAAATGGACAGTTGGATATAATTATATCAAATTTTTTGTTGCCAATCGTGTTGTAAAGATCACCCAATCTAAAATTTACATTCTCGATACCATTGAATATGGCATTGAATTTGGAAAAATTAATTGCGCGGGGATTGATATCTATGCCTGTAACATTGTTGCAAAATCTTGAAGCGATAATCGAATGAATGCCCGAACCACAGCCCAAATCTAAAGCAGAATCAAATTTTATTTCAGGAATGGCCTTCGCAAGATAATATGAATCATCACCAATAATATAAACTGATTTTATGTCTATAGTTGAATCAAAGAAAAAAAAGAAGTTTTTAAATGGAAAGATTCTCACCTTTGAAACAACATTTTTATTTTTCGGATAAACTTTTAAAATATTCATTTTTGATAGTTTTTTGATTTCGTCTTTGGTAAATGCTTTAAAGATTTTGTCAACTTTGACCTTTATTCCTAGAAAAAATAAGGATACTAAGATATCAAAGGGTTTATTGGTGTTTACCAGATATTTGAGCAAGGGATAACTGAGAGGATCTAATTTCAGATAGGGGCCAGATAATTTCAATTTCACTTTTATCTCATTCTCATTGTAATCATATTCAATAAGTTTTTTCTTTAAATCTTTGAGAACATTCAGGTCCAAATTCTCTAACGAAAAAAATTCTGCATTGTCTTTAGCCATAATTTTCTTTAACACAAATAACTTTAAAAATTATTATTTGAAAGAAAAAAAGGAGAGTAAACATATTTAAATACCCCCAACAATAAAATAACATCTGAAAACGCGTTTTATGAAATGATTTTTGTGATCATTATGAGTGAGAAGAAAATAGAAAAACTGAAGACCGGGACAACAACAGTCGGAATTATATGCAAGGATGGAGTGGTTTTGGCAGCAGAACGAAAAGCTACGATGGGATACCTTGTGGCAAGCAAGTTCGCCAAAAAGATACTCGAAATTGACAGGCACATTGGCATGACTATCGCAGGGAACGTCGGTGACGCGCAGGCACTGGAGAGGTACATAAAAGCGGAGGTCAAACTCTACCATCTCGAAGAAGGAAGGAAAATGCCTGTGAAGGCAGCTGCCACGTTAGTGGCAAACATACTTTATTCCAGAAGTTACTTCCCTTATTACGTCCAGCTGCTTGTCGGAGGATACGATGACAAGTCGAGGCTGTTTTCCTTTGACCCAACAGGTTCGGTAATTGAGGAGAAAGATTACTTCTCAACAGGATCGGGCTCTGTTATGGCTTTAGGCGTTTTGGAGGACAAATACAAGGAAGGCATGGATGTGGAAGGTGCGAAGAAACTTGCTGTCCGCGCAGTCAGGGCCGCGATAGAAAGGGATATTGCCTCCGGTGGATCCGGGATTGACCTGGCGGTGGTTGATGGCAGAGGGTTCCGAATGTTTTCAGAGGAAGAAATCAAGACCCTTGCCAAGTAAGTTTTAATGTTAATTTTAAAACGAGGAGATTCTAGTGAGCAATATTTTGAAGGAATTAGAAAAGAATTTACCAAAGGACGCAAAGATAACTGAAGTGAAATTTGAAGGGCCTGAGATCGTTCTCTACACGAAAAACAAGGACTTCTTTAAGGAGCACGAACGCGTGATAAAGGGGATGGTCTCGAACCTCAAGAAAAGGATAGAGGTACGTCCAGACCTCTCGATAACCATGGATATGGAAAAAACGAAAAAAACCATAAAAAAGATTGTCCCCAAGGAAGCCGGAATACGCGAGATATACTTTGAACCGGAACTGGGAAAGGTGGTTATCGAATCCCAGAAGCCAGGCATGGTCATAGGAAAGGGAGGGGAAACCTACAAGAAGATAAAGAATGAAACCTTTTGGTTACCCAAGATCGAAAGAGCTCCGGCAATTGAGAGCCCGATTGTTAGGGCGGTTCGCAACCTCCTTCACACAGAGATTGACTACCGAAAGAAATTCCTGAATAACATAGGACAGAAGATAAATGCAAAGAAGTCGGATCTCGATAGGGGGGAAAGATGGATAAGGTTATCAACCATGGGAGGTTTCAGAGAG
The DNA here is from genome assembly GCA_964347025.1 of uncultured archaeon. Lineage (GTDB taxonomy): Archaea > Aenigmatarchaeota > Aenigmatarchaeia > QMZP01 > QMZT01 > CS3-C152. The sequence goes on from CAYFWU010000007.1 coordinate 37,648, forward strand.
GTCGGAAGATCTGCTTTACTTATAGAAACCCCCGAGTCCAACGTCCTTCTGGATTTTGGGGTGAATGTCGCGAATGATTCATACCCCTACACCAACATACCCGAGTTTGATATTGAGAATCTCGATGCTGTTATTCTTTCCCATCCGCATTTGGACCACTGCGGCTATATTCCCTGGTTGTACGAAAACGGTTATAAAGGACCACTGTATGCAACACCACCTGCCCGTGACCTCATGGTTCTTCTGTGTCTGGACTACGTGGACATATGTCACCGTGAAGGAAAGGACGTTCCTTACATGAAGCGTTCGATTGAGAACGTTGTTAAGCACACGGTCGCTCTCGAATATGGAGAGGTATCAGACCTCACCCCTGACATTCGTTTAACGCTTCAGCAGGCAGGGCATCTGCTGGGTTCGTCCCTTATCCACCTTCACATAGGAGAAGGGCTACACAACATACTGTATACAGGAGACCTGAACTTCGGACCTTCAAGATTGTTCGAACAGGCTTTCACGAACTTCACAAGGGTCGAAACCTTAATAACAGAATCAACCTACGGGGGAGGAGACGATATTAAACCTCCTAGGAGGGACGCGGAGGCGAAACTCATGCAGATCATAGAGCAGACAATGAAGAATAAGGGAAAGGTCCTGATCCCTTCATTCGCAGTCGGTAGAGCCCAGGAAATCATGTGTATACTCGCTTCTAACGGATTCAATCATCCTGTCTACATGGAAGGAATGGTCTGGGATGCGACGGCAATACACACGGCGTATCCTGAATATCTTTCCCGCTACCTTCAGAAACAGATATTCCATTACGGGAAGAACCCATTCGTTTCAGATATTTTCAACAGGGTCGCCCCCAAAGAAAGAAACAAGGTCCTTGATGAGGCAGAGCCCTCTGTCGTGATCGCTACATCAGGCATGCTTGTTGGGGGACCTGCGATAGAATACCTGAAGGCGTTTGCTCCCGACAAGAGGAACACGCTCGTTTTCGTTGGTTACCAGGCGGAAGGTTCTCCGGGCAGAAGGATACAGAAGGGCTGGAGAGAGATTCCCATGAAGGGGGAAGACGGAAAGACGAAAACGCTGGAAATGAAAATGGGGGCGGAGACAGTTGAAGGCTTGTCAGGACATTCGGACAGAAACCAGCTTGTCAATTTTGTTCAAAGGCTTTCAAGCAGGCCTGAGAGAGTCGTTTGCAACCACGGAGACGGCTACACCTGCGTTGAACTGGCGAGGGACATCCACAAGTATATGAAGGCTGAAACCATCGCACCGAAGAACCTGGAAGTTATTAGACTGAAGTAATTATATCTATAACTAAAAATACAAAAAGAGGAAAAAATAAGGATTTACCTCTCTACTTTTGCGTGTTCGGGCGCGAGAATCAGCCAATCCTGCTCTACCCCTACAATATCTCCGTTCTGAGCGAGGACGGTTTTCTTCAGTTTCTCCACAGACCTCTTGAGTTCGCCAAGATCCTTTTCCTTCATGGACTTGATCCTGAGGAAAACAAGTGATCCGTTTCTGACGGCTCTCAGGATCCTCTCGGTATCTGCGAAATCCTCAAGTTTTTCGATTGCTATCCCGATCTTCCCCGGCATTCTCGACTCAGCGACCCCAACTTCGACGTATTCCTCTGTCGGTATACCTTCCTCGGCCTCTATTCTTGAAACACTTCTCCTGAACCTATCCAACATCTTTATCCCTCCTGACCATTAAAACAAACATCCAACAAGATGTGATATAATGATAAAATGATAAAAAGACTTAAAAAGTTTTCCGTTGTTAGCGGTTTAAATCTTCCAGTTTCGAAACTATATCCCATATCTTTGTTCTGGCATAGAGCGAAATGTTCGGGTCATTTGAGGCATCATCCAGAACAGAAACAAGCGTAGAGATCTTGACGTCTTCGGTTTCTTTGTCCCCCTTCATCCCTTCTATAGCCTCCTCTATCGAGTTCTTTATATTCCTAGGAACCCCCCTATCATTCAGTATCTCTTCAAGCAGGCTTATCGCCTTTTCCAGCTTCTTCATAGTTGAAACCTCCGGCGGGTTTCAACCCTTCCAGCATCCAGCTTATTCATGGCTGGATACCTTGAGTTTAACCGCCAGTTGCAGGAGCCTCTGCTTCTGAAAGTTTTTCCCTCAGCTCGTCTATCTTACCTTTTAACATTGTTTCCTGTTTTTCAACATTTTTAATTTTCAGGTTCAGGAAATCAAGCTTGTCTTTCAGATCCTTCTTGAGGGCCTTTACATTGCTCTTGATTAGTATAGGACCTGAAATTTTATATGCCGTGGTCTCCTTGGTTTTTTCGAGTTCTTCAAGGGCTTTCTTTATTTCGTTTATCTCCAGGTTGAATACTCCTTTTTGCGTTAATATTGCCTGTATCTGTTGCTGGTATATCTGGGCCTGTGCCAATAATTGCTCAGACTCTTTTGAAGCCATATCAATCACCTTGCCTGTACCCTCTTTAAAACAGTGGGCCTTTTCTTTTCCAAAATTCTATATCCGCAGTATGGACATATAACTTTCTTCGCCTTTTCGAGATCAATATCCACATCCTTTCCGCAATTCAGACATTTGTACATGAACGACACCTCTCAATTACGCCATGTGAACGTTACGGTGAAACACGCTTCGCATGTTTCGCTCTTTTTAAAGTTTCGGTTCGTAGGCCTTGCCCGCGAACTTCAGTCCGCACTTTTTGCACTCCCACACCCCCGGTGAGAGTCTCTTCAGTCCGGGTTTCAGACAGTTCGGACATTTATGTTTCTTTCTCTGGATTCTTTCGATTTCTACAATTCTCTTCTTTACTCCCTTTCCGTACCTCGGACCGTATCTTCCCGAAGGCCCGACTTTCTTTGTTCTCCCCATGCTATCGAACTTGTAGATTAGTTTATTTAAAGATTTATAACATTTTTCTTATTTCTTTGCCTTTCTTCACAGCGGTTTCAATCGCTTCCTCTATACTCTCCATTAAAAAGCCACTCCTACCGCCTTTCTGTATGGCGCATATGTTCCCGTTTTCTTTCGTTACAATCGTTATTCTGCTGGTCATAACATCCTCTTCCTCAATTCCGGGATCCGCAACCAGCTTATCGTTTATTTGGGCAAGCGTGACAGGAATGGGTTTTTCTTTCACGGGAAGCTTTACCTTTTTCTTTTCGTAGTTTACCACTTCATTCTTGGCGTCATACTCAGGCATTTTGGTATTGAGCAGCGCCTCGATTGCCGCGATTCCTGAGGCGTCTATCAGGTTGCCGTCATGATTAAGGGGTTGAATATCCACGAAAATCAACCAGACCTTTTCTCCCTTTTTTATGCATAACTTTTCCCTGTCAATGCAGTTAGACTCGCGGATTCCACGGTCAACTATTCTCGCTAGTTCGATTGCTTCCTCTCTCGGCGGGCCAAGTTCAAATTCCGGGGAGGCGAGAGGGGAGAGCTCAGCGTTAACAATCAAAACCCCTTCGTTCGGCGTGTCCGGGAAGGGCTCGCCCACATCCATCTTGACCCCTACTACCACTTCCGTTTCACCAAGTTTGACCTTTGCAGACCCTTCCGCTTGTTCTACTACGTCCTTCTCTATGGTTATCTTTCTGTGCTCATCAATTTTCCTGCCGTCGATCCTGGAGCCCTTTGATATGATGTTGTTTATATACTGAGCCTGAAATTTCATGCTTCTCCCTCCTTTGACCATTTGCCAATAAGCGCTTTTCTCTGTTTTTCATACAGCGTTTCGCATCCCTTAACGGCCAGTTTGATTAGGTTTTTAACATCCTTATCAGGAAGGTCGCCATCCATCTGCAGGAGTGTTAACCTTTTGTAGCGTGGCATGTATGCCACTGGGATATCACATTGCGTGACTTCCTCTTCCTTTCCGGCGAGGTCCATCACGTAGTTTCCGTTTATTTTCCCTACAGCCACCGCCGAAACGAGGTCTCTCATCTGGACGCCAGCATCAGCCAGCGCCAGGCTCGCAGCGTTTATCCCTGCCGTTCTCGTTCCCGAATGCGCCTGCAGAATAATGATGTATACATCGATAGTTGTCCTCGGGAAATCCTCAAGGAAGAGAGCGGACTCCAATGCTTCCCGCGTGACCTTCGAGATCTCAACGCTCCTCCTGGAAGGACCCGGCCTAACCCTCTCATTTGTTGAAAAGGGAGCCATCACGTAGTTACACTGCAGGATCGCCCTTTCGTTGTTTTGGCGGTGTTTTGGGTGGAGCTCTCTCGGTCCGTATACCGCAGCTATTGCTTTGGTTTTTCCAAATTTAACTAATGCTGAACCATCAGCCTTGTTGAGTATCCCTACTTTCATTTCCACAGATCTCAACTCATCCATTTTCCTATCCTTTCTCTTAAAAGTCATATTATCACCTACTTTTTACTTAAAAGCTTCTCAATGTAGTCAGTCAGACCATTAGTATGAGATTTTTTATCGATTGTTTTTATTGCCTTGACCGCAAGGATTTCGTTGTCTCCCTGCAGCCATATCATTCCATTCTGTCCCACTGATATCCTACAACCTGTCTTATTCTTAACCAGGTTTATCATGCTTCCCTGTTTGCCTATTAGTCTGGGAACTTTCACCGGCGAAATCTTAACAATCCTTCCCTCGTTAAACTTTCTTGTTTTGATGTCCTGCATCGATATGTGAATGCTCTTGGCAGGACTAACCATTGATACCTTTCCATATATCACGTCGCCGACACCGTATATTTTCGAAAGATCTGTTTTCATGGGATCGATGAATTCCTTTACACCTGAAAGCGGAAGAAACGCTTCGTAAGGTGAATTTATATTTATTGCCCATCCATTCCTCTCCACGTTCTCAACAACTCCTATAATCATATCACCCGGTTCTGGCGTGTACATTCCCGCGAGCGGGATAACCTCAATGACCCTGTTTTTGAAGTAAACAAGGCCTATCCTTTTCGAGATTATTGCACCTCCTTCTCTAAAACAGTTCTTCCCAGGAAGATAGTCCATACTGTCAACTATCTTGTCCCCAGGCAAAACAACAGCCTTCTCCTTCTTTAATACCTTTCCTTTATCTTCAGACACTTTCTTTTCTTCCATATCATCACCTTTTAAATGAACATTATAGTTTAAATTCTTTTAAAATTTTAACCTCCACCTTACCTCCCGTAAGTTTATTCAAACGATCGTATATATCACTCTGTATACCAGCCGGAATTTCTACAACAGCGATCCAAGCGTTCGATGTCCATTCCTCTTTCTTAACATCTGTTATTTCCCTTACTATTGAGTTTGCTTTTCCTGCGTGCTCTATCGGGACGCGTATCGCTATTTCTATCCTCTCGAGCGATATCGGAAGGATCTCCTGGATCTTTTCAAGAACATTCTTGACCTGCTCTTTAGCAGGCTTGAACGGATCAACAAGAACATGCGCTTCGCTCATTGCGTTCAAAATCCTGTTTGCAGGGTGCGGAAGTTTCGTTTTGGGATCTATCCCCTGCTTAGATATTATGTTTGCTATTTCCTTCTTTTTCTCCTCTATGAATTTGTTTCTCTGCTCTGTGGTAAGCTGGATTTCCCCTTCAATTATTATTTTCTTTGCGACCTCAAATACGTCCGTTGTCCCGAATACCTTCTGGAGGTCTTCTGAAGAATGCTTTTCACCCTTTTTTGAGTCCTTGAATATCTCCGGGAAGGCAAGTATTTCCTCTATGTTCCCTTCTTTCTTCCTCTTGAATTCAAGAGCTTTGTCCGGGTCAACCATTATTTCAAAATTCATCCCTGACTTAGAAATTCTTGCTATTACAGCATCTTCAACAGAAACCATAGAACCACCCTTGTTTTGCAACCTGAACGTTTCAAGAAACCTGTTTACTTCGTTTTTACAAGCTTATCTATCTCTGCGCCAGAAATCTTCTTGAATTCTTTATCGGTTATTACCGCGAGTTCTATGTTTTCTTTCTCAACGTTCTTTTCCCCTGTTTTCAAGGCCTTTAGAAGGAGTTTTGCTCCATCCTTTTCAGACATGTTTTCCTTGAATCCTGTTTTGAGAACCTTTTTTGCTTTTTCTGCTCCCCTGCCTATTGCTTGCGCTTTCCACTCTATCATGGTTCCTGAAGGATCTGTCTCGTAAAGATTCGGACCGGTCTTGTCAACTCCGCCGATCAACAGGCCTATCCCGAAAGGCCTCAAACCAGCATACTGAGTAGCCATATGTTTGTGGTTTGCAAGATATTTTGTAAGCGTAGGAACGGAGATGGGTTCGCCGTAGGTTATCTCGTTTATCTGGGCCTTAACCCTTGCCATCTCTACAAGATATCTCGCGTCCGCAAGTATTCCTGAACCCACTAGGCCTATATGGTCATCCACTTCAAAAACCTTTTTGGATGTCTCACTGACAGCCAGAGGCATGGAAGATTTTATTGCTCCCAGCATAACCCCTTTGTTTATGATTATGCCAACTGCCGTGCTGCCTCTTTTTACGGCCTGCCTGGCATATTCCACTTGAAGAAGTCTACCATCAGGTGAAAAGACGACGATAGTCCTATCATAAGCCATGTAATTTGGTGGTATTGGTTGCATATCAAACCTCCTAAATTAAATATGAAAGTCGAAAGACGACCTAAACTTTCGATCCAAGTCGTCATACGAACATTAATATCATTTTATAGTTTTGATATATAAATTAATTATCTCTTTATAAATCTTAAAATTATCAAACAATCATTCGAAAATTCGGGGTGATTATGATGAAGAAAGTTCTGATTCCTTTGGCTGAAGGGTTTGAGGAGATAGAGGCGCTAACCGTCGCCGATGTACTCAGGAGAGCGGAACTGGAGGTGGTTCTTGTCGGTTTGCCGGGAAGCATTGTTAAGGGAAGATCGAACATAAAGGTAATAAGTGACAGGAAGATAGAGGACATCAATCCTAAGGACTTTGACGCGGTAGTTCTTCCCGGAGGGAATCCAGGTTACATAAACCTGGGGAGATCCCAAAAGGTTCTTGACATGCTGGTTGATTTCAATAATCAGGAAAAACTGATAGCCGCGATCTGCGCATCCCCTTCCATACTCTCAAAACTAGGGATACTTGACGATAGGAAGGCAACCATCTACCCTGGGATGGAGAAGGAGATCCCGAGACCGAGAGCAGGGAAGGTCGTGGTTGACGGGCATGTTATAACATCGGAAGGTCCGGGGACAGCGGTCGAGTTCGCCCTGGAGATAATCAAAAACCTTCTTGGCAAAGACAAAGCGAACGAGATCAGGAAAGAAATCGTCTACCGGTGAGCCAGTAGCTAACACCTACCTTATTTTATTTTAAATAATCAAATTAATACATAGTAGACTGAAGCATACGAAGTGTGCTTCTATCGAAACTAGCACATGACGACTTGAATTTATTGTTCGGGTCGTCTCTCGAAAAGTGGGCCCGTAGCTCAACGGATAGAGCGACCGGCTTCGGACCGGTAGGTTGGGGGTTCGAATC